>WVSO01000003.1 GCA_015689745.1 Rhodobacterales bacterium HKCCSP123
GCCCTCGCGGCCCGGACGCATGGGCGGCGAGGCGCGGGTCGACCTGGTGGCGACGCTGCGCGCGGCGGCCCCCTGGCAGCCGATGCGCCGCAAGGCCGCCGACGATCATGACCGGCTGCATATCCGCATGTCCGACATCCGCCTGCGCCAGTTCGAGGAAACCTCGGACCGAGCGATCATCTTCGTGGTCGATGCCTCCGGCTCTGCTGCGCTGGCCCGCCTCGGCGAGGCGAAAGGCGCGATCGAGCTGTTGCTGGGCGAAGCCTATGCCCGCCGCGACCATGTCGCGCTCGTGGCCTTCCGCGGCGACGGGGCCGAGGTTCTGCTGCCGCCCACGCGTTCGCTGGTGCAGACGAAGCGCCGCCTCGCGCAGCTTCCCGGCGGGGGCGGCACACCGCTTGCCGCCGGTCTGAGGGCCGCGCTGGAGCTGGCGCTGCTGGCGCAAGGCAAGGGGATGACCCCCTCGGTCGCGCTCCTGACCGACGGGCGCGCCAACGTGGACCTCAGCGGTACGGCCGACCGCGCGCAGGCCGGCGAGGATGCGACGGCAATGGCCCGCGCGATCCGGGCGCGCGGGTGGCCGGGGCTGGTGATCGACACGGGGCTTCGCCCGACCCGCGGCCTCGATGCGTTGGCGCGCGAGATGGGCGCGCCCTACCTGCCGTTGCCGCGCGCGGATGCCAGGTCGCTCTCGGCGGCGGTGGATGCGTCGCTGACCCCGGCATGAGCGCCGAGCTGCCGCCAGAGGACTGGCCCTGTCGCGGGGCAAGCCGGATCGTGGCGGCAAGGCCGCATCGCTGGCATGTCCAGGTGACCGGCAAGGGCCCCGACATCCTTCTGCTTCACGGCGCGGGCGCCTCGGCGCACAGCTGGGCGCCATTGATCCCGTTCCTCGCCGAAGATCACCGCGTCATCGCGCTCGACCTGCCCGGCCACGGCTGGACGCGTAGCCCCAGGGGGCGGGCGCGGCTGGGCGACGTGGCCGCCGATATCGCCGCGCTCTGCGAACAGGAGGGGTGGGCGCCACGTGTCGTGATCGGGCACTCCGCGGGGGGCGCGGTCAGTCTCGAACTGGCGCGTCAGGGTCGAATAAGGCCCGACCGGCTGGTCGTCGTGAACGGCGCGTTGGAGAACTTTCGCGGGGCTGCCGGGTGGCTCTTTCCGATCATGGCCAAGATGCTCGCCCTGAACCCCTTCACCGGGCTTCTCATCAGCCAGGGCGGCCGCTCGGAGCAGCAGGTCCGCAGGGTCCTTGCAAGCGCCGGTACAGAGTTGAGCGACGAGGGGCTTTCGCGCTACGCGCGCCTGATCCAGCGCCGCGCCCATGTGGACGGGACGCTGGCGATGATGGCGCAATGGTCGCTCGACGAGCTGAACCGCGCGCTGCCCACGATTACGACGCCGACGCTTTTCATCCATGGCGAACGCGACGGCGCTGTCGCCCTGCGGGTGGCCGAACGCGCCGCGCAGGCGATGCCGAACGCCCGGCTCATCGCGCTGCCCGGTGTCGGGCATATCGCGCATGAGGAAGTGCCCGGGCGCGTGGCCGACGAGATCCTCCGTTTCGCCGCGACGGCCGGGGCGGAATGACAAAGGGCGCCCCGACGGGACGCCCTTCGTGATCTTGTGCCGTCAGGTTGCCCCGCTGGTCACTCGGCCGCGAGCGATGCCAGGTAGGCGTAGAGGTTGACTGCGTCTTCCTCGGAACGGACGCGGAACGACATTGCGCCACGCGCGGAGTTGTCGCCCGAGGCCTCACGGATGTAGGCGGTCGGGTCCTGGACGTAGGCGACGAAGCTTTCCTCGGTGATGAGGACGCCGGCCTCATTCAGGGCCTGCATGCCCGGCGACCAGCGGAAATCATCGCCGGTGCCCCAGGCTTCGCCCGCGATCCCGTACAGGTTCGGGCCGGTGCGGCCGTTGCGGCCGGCCAGGATCTCACCAGCCTCGTTCTCGACGACGTGGCAGGCTACGCACTGGCGGAATGCGGCTTCACCTGCCGCGGCGTCGCCGGAAGCGGCATGGGCGTCTGCCATGGCCATCGGCGCGGAAAGAAGCGTCATTGCCGCAGCAAGCACGATTTTGCGACTCATCAGGTAGTCTCCCTTCAGATTGGTCCCGTGCGCGTTAAACTATGTCGCAGCGGAAAGAATCCAGTCATTTTTCACAAATTCACGCGACTGCGTGGGCAATCGCGCATTGCTTCCACAGGGTCTTGAGCGCCAGCACGAGGTATTCGATATCCTCGTCCGTGTGCAGCGGGCCGGGGGTGAAGCGCAGGCGCTCCGTCCCCTTGGGCACCGTCGGATAGTTGATCGGCTGCACGTAGATGCCGAACTGCTCCATCAGGATATCACTGAGCATCCGGCACTTGACCGGGTCCTTCACCATCACGGGGATGATGTGCGAGGGATTGTTCTCGTGGGGGATGCCCTCGGCGTCGAGCCTTGCGCGAAGCCGCGCGACCTGCCGCTTCTGCATGTCGCGCTCGTAGGAAGACTGCTTCAGATGCCGGATCGAGGCGGTGGCGGCGGCGGCCACGGCGGGCGGCAGGGCGGTTGTGAAGATGAAACCGCTGGCGAAGCTGCGGATGAAATCGACAAGCGCGTGCGACCCGGTGATGTAGCCGCCGACGACGCCATAGGCCTTGCCCAGCGTTCCCTCGATCAGGGTGATGCGGTCCATCAGCCCCTCGCGCTCGGCCACGCCGCCGCCGCGGGGGCCGTACATGCCGACGGCATGAACCTCGTCGATATAGGTCATCGCGCCGTGCTTCTCGGCGACCTCGACGATCTCCCTGATGGGAGCGATGTCACCATCCATCGAGTAGACGGACTCGAACGCCACGATCTTGGTCGCGTTGGCCGGCAGGGCGGCCAGCTTGCGGTCGAGGTCTTCGGGGTCGTTGTGCTTCCAGATCACCTTCTGGCAGCGCGCGTGGCGGATGCCCTCGATCATCGAGGCATGGTTCAGCTCGTCCGACAGGATCACCGCGTTGGGCAGGCGGCTGCCCAGCGTCGAAAGCGCCGCCCAGTTCGAGACGTAGCCGGAGGTGAAGAGGAGTGCCGCCTCCTTGCCGTGAAGGTCGGCCAGCTCCGCCTCGAGCTGCTTGTGGTGCCAGGCGTTGCCCGAGATGTTGCGCGTCCCGCCCGCGCCGGTGCCGCAATCCTGCACGGTGTTGACCATCGCCTCGATCACCTTGGGGTGCTGGCCCATGCCGAGGTAATCGTTCGAGCACCAGACCGTGACCTCGTCCTGGCCGTGGGAATGGTTCTTCACCCGGGGAAACTGCCCGCAGGCGCGCTCAAGTTCGGCGAAGATGCGATAATTGCCCTCTTCCTTCAGTTGATCGAGCTGGGCTTGAAACAGCTTGTCAAAGTTCATCGGGCTTCCTCGCTTGGCAGTATGGCTTGGGTGTTGGGCACGGGACGCGCAGGGAGCATCCAGCGCCAGAGTTTCTCGTCGGGGAGCGGAAGCACCATGAACCAGTGCTCCAGCAGGGCCAGCGCGGTCAGGGCGCCCAGAAGGGCATATCCGACGGCGTCGGCCGGGGTTTCGGCGGCAAAGACATGGCCGAGCCAGTAGGCGGCGGCGACGCTGAGGCCGGTGATCGAGATCGGGAAGAGCCAGTTCATCCGCGCGGTGCGGAAATGGCTCGGCAGGTGGTTCAGGTGCTCGGGGATGAACTCCACGTTGATCTTGCGGACCCCGAGATAGAGGTTGAGCTTGGCCGAGATGCGCGCGGCGAAGAGGACGGCAAAGGTCCACATGCCGAACTGGTTCGCGGCGCCGTAGCTTGCGCCGATCATCGCCAGCAGCGTGAAGGCCAGCAGCATCTCGTGATAGGCGATCGTGCCCCAGGCCCGGATGAACCGTTCCCATTCGCGGACACCGTCCTTGAGCGGCTGTCGCACCGGGCCGGTGATGACACCGGTCAGGAACGCCAGCTCGATCCAGCCCCAGAGCGCCAGGGCCGCGAGAAAGGCGATGTAGACCCCCGCCACGCTGTCATTCGACAGCGTGTCGATGAAGCCCACGCCGCCGAGGACGAGGAAGGGGAGGTTCCAGAGCACCGCCCAGAGGCGGGCCTTGGCCCCTTCCTTGTCCGCGCGCCGCACCGCAACAAGGATCGCCCCGGTGGAGAACCACCAGAGGAACAGGGCCACGAGGGCCGCGATCCAGGGCGAGTGCAGCATCAGTAGGCAGGCTCCAGCCGGGTCGAGACGGGAACGTCATGCTTGACGGCGGGGATGGTGTAGAGCCCCACGAAAGCCGTCGCGGCCCGCGCCATGGCGCCCAGGCGCTTGAAGACGTTGCCGCTTGCCTTGGCCTCGGCCAGGTCGGCGTTGGCCCTTTGCAGCTTCTTCAGCCCCCGCTCCCAGCGCGGGTTGTCGATGTCGAGCGTCAGCGGGAAGACCTGCTTCGAGATCTCGGAGGTCTTGGTGAAGACCTCGTGCGCGTACCAGTCGGGATCGACGCCGAGGGCGGCGTGGAAGGCCGGGCGCTGGTGGTCGCGCACGTACATCGTGGAATAGACCGCCGTCAGGAAGAACTTGATCCACAGCTTGTTGGTGAAGCTCTGGGTCAGCTTCGGGTCGGTCTTCATCAGCAGGGCAAAGGCCTCGCCATGGCTGAACTCGTCGTTGCACCATTCCTTGAACCACTTGAAGATCGGGTGGAACCGATGCTCGGGGTTCTTCTCGAGGTGCCGGTAGATGGTGATGTAACGGGCGTAGCCGATCTTTTCCGACAGGTAGGTCGCGTAGTAGATGAACTTGGGCCGGAAGTAGGTGTATTTCTTCTTCTGCGTGAGGAAGCCCAGGTTCACCGCGATCCCCGCCTCGCGCAGGGCGTCGTTGATGAAGCCGGCGTGCCGCGCCTCGTCGCGGGCCATAAGCTGGAACAGCGTGACGATATCCTCGTTGTTCCCCCGGCGCTTCATCTCCTTGTACAGGACGCAGCCCGAGAATTCGGCGGTGCAGGAGGACACGAGGAAGTCGATGAACTCGGCCTTCAGCCGGGGCTCCATGTTCTCCCAGTCGATGTGGTCCCAGTCCTCGTTCTTCTTGAAATGGCCCTTGTTCGGGTCCGATTTCATCTGTGCGATCAGCGTGTCCCAATCCTCGCGGACGGAAGAGACGTCGATCGCGTCCAGCTCGTCGAAATCGGTGGTGTAGAAGCGCGGCGTCAGCAGCGTGTTCTGCATGGCGAGCGCGGTCGCGCCCTCGCTGTCGACGATGCCCTGGTGGTTCGATGCGGCCAGCGCCTCTTCGACGGTGGCGGCATCGGCGGAATGGGTCAGGTCCTTCATACCGAGACCTCCTCGGAGAATGAGAACTCGCAGAGTTCCATGAATTCGAAGTCCCCGGTCATCCGGGTCCAGAGCTGCTCGATCTTCGAGGCCCGCGAGATACGCGCGATGCGCTCTTCGCGGACGACCTCGCCATAGGGCGCCATCACGGGCGGACCCTGCACCTGCACTTCATCACCGGGGTTGATGACGGCCCCGTTCAGGAATTTCACATGCGCATGGAGCGAGTCGAAGCAGTGGCTCACCTCGACCAGGCAGGGCGCGGTTTCAAAGTCTCGGGTCAGTAGTCCCATCGGTCATTCCTCCAGCAGGCGGGCGAAGACCCGCTCGTTGTCCGCCCCGAAGCCGAACAGTTCGGCCCGGAAATCGGTCACGTCGTCACGAAGCCCGATGCGCCCGTCTGAAAAGCGCACAAGCCGGATGGGCTCCGATGCATGGAGGCCGACGGCCCCCCTCTCCCGCTCCAGCACGCGGTAGATGCCGGCGACAAAGCCGCCTTCGGTGGGTCCGAGCGTGGCGATCACGGTCCCGTCCTCGGCGAGCACACGGGCCGAGCCGTCCATCTCGCCGAAAATGCGGATCATGCGCTCCTGCACGACGGGCACCTCCGCCTCGGAGGGCGGCATCGCCTCGAGCGGGCGATCGGTGATCCGTGCATAGGACACGATGATCAGAACGCAGACACAGAGCACGAACATCGCCCGGACAAGGATGGTCGGCACCATTTCCTTGTCACGCTCGACCAGTTTCTGTTCCGCCTTGGTGTAGCTGCGGGTGTAGGCCATGACGCTTTACTCCGCTGCGACCGGCCGGGCGGCCGGCACGGTTTCGATGACGGGAACGGAGACCGCCGTCTCGGCCGCTTCGGCCAGGATCGCGGCGACCGTCTTCGCGTCGGGGATACAACGCAGCGCGGGCTGGGTGTGCTTCATCTTCCACGGGCGCACATGCGGCCATGTCAGGACGTAGGACAGGCGCACGCCGTCATCCTCGGCCAGTTCCAGCGCGATGGTGCCGGTGCCGTTCCTGCGCAGGCCCAGCTCGGCATTCGCGACCTTCCGGAAGGGGATGTTCAGCGTCATGGTCAGGGCCGCGCCGATGCGCAGCGCGACGCGCTTGTTGGTGATGGTGTAGACCGTCGCCTTGGCCTGCATCAGCGCGACCATCAGGAGGATCGCGCAGACGATCGCGCCAAGTGCCAGGAAGAAGGACGCGGCGGTCGCACTCTCCATCCAGGTCTCGGTGGCCGCACCCGAAACGGTGCGCCAGGCGAAGAGGAAGGCGAAATAGCCAGCCACCCACCAGAAGCTGAGCGCCTCCTTCGCGAGCTGCCACCAGGACGGCTGCCCCTGCCACAGGATCTCTTCGCCCGTCGGAAGCTCCTCGGGCAGGCCACGCACCGGCTCGGTGGCGAAGTCATCGTGGTGATCGTGTGGCATCGGTCGTTTCTCCTTGCCTTGGGGTCGTGGACCCGGCGCGTGTCTGAAGCGCGCCGGGCTTCTTGCACGTCAGAGCAGCGGGTCGATCCGATCCTGCGAGGCATAGAGGATGCCGCCGCCGTAGTAGGCGGAGATCTTCTCTTCCTCGAGGAGCGTGATCTGCGTCGGCGACTTGGTCACCGGCACATTCGCGAAGTGCTTGCCGTAGATGGCGTTGATCTTCACCTTGCTGGGCCAGATCCGGCAGAACTGCATCGGCACAAGGCGCGTGCCGCCGCCGTGATCCGCATCAAGCTCGATCTCGAGGTAGCGGACCAGTTGCTCGGGCGCATCGACCCACATGTCGCCGATCGTGCCCACCACCTCGCCGTCGCCCGCCTGCACCGGAAGCCCGCGCGGGTCGAACCCGGCAGAGACGCGGAAGGTCTCGGTCTGGCTCATCGGCACGATCTTGGCATGGCCGTGTCCGTCAAGCTCGGGGACGTCGCGGCGCGGCACCCAGGCCCCCGGGCCGATGCCGTCGATCATGCCGTCGCCCGTCGGGTCATAGGGATAGCCGTTGCCCGCCGAGAAGGCGACCTTTTCCATGGCGAGGTCGGTGCGGCGGTGCGCCTCCTCGTTCTCGGGCGAGGGCACGGTCACCTCGCCGCGGCCGTGCATCAGCCGAAACGTCTTGGGGTTCGGGACCGGGAAGGGGCCCTGGTTCGGAGCGGCCGAACCGTCCTCGTTCTCCAGCGGGTAACCTTCGCGCATGTTCTCGGTCTGCAGGTAGTAGATCAACAGGGCGAAAAAGATCCAGAACAGCCAGATACTGAGGCTGGCGAGGTCGAAATTGCCGAAAAATGCGTTTTCCATGGGTAGGTCCTCTCAGGGTTCGGCGGTTTCAGGTGGGCAGGTCGGCGAGCCCGAACTTTCCGGCCCCCCCTTCCCTGTTGGTCGTTGCAGTGCGGACAAGCGGCCCGAGGGCCACGAGTGTTACGAAAAGAAGCAGGATCTCGACGTGGTAGACGACCGAGTAGCCGGTCGCCGGATCGTTCAGCGCAACGCCAAGGTGCCCCTGCGTCGCCGCTGCGTTGACGACATCGCGCAGGCCGCCCCCGATCAGCGTGGCAAGCCCCGCGGCGGTCGCCTGCGCGGCGCCCCAGGCGCCCAGCGCAAGGCCCCGGCCCGCCTTGCCCGCGGGCATGGTCATCGCCGCGGTCAGCGTGGCGACCGAGAAGAGGCCGCCGCCGAAACCGATCAGCATCGCGCCCGCGAAGAACAGCGGCGTCGAGGCCCACGGGTGCGCGAAGATCACCGCCGAGAAGGCGGCGAGCCCCGCGAGGATGCCGCGCCCGCCCATGCGGAACGGGTTGATGCCCCCCGCCAGCCATCTGGCGGCAAGGCCGAAGGCCACCAGCGCGCCAACGGCCCAGCTTGCGGTCAGAAGGGTTGTCGCCGACACCGAAAGCCCGAGGATTTCGCCGCCATAGGGTTCCAGCAGCACGTCCTGCATGTTGAAGGCCATCGTGCCCATGAACACGACCACCAGCAGCCGCCCGGCCACGCCGCCGCCGACATAATCGGCCCAGGCGTCGCGGAAGCTCGGGGTTTCCTCGGCCTCGCGCTGCGCCTTGGTCATCGGACGCACGGTTTCCTGCTTCCACAGCGCGATGACGTTCAGGACGACGGTGACGACGGCGGTGCCCTGGATCACCTGGATCAGCTCGATCGCGGTGAACTCCCGCAGCAGGTAGCCGATCACCAGCGCCGAGCCGCCCATGCCGATCAGGAACATGACGTAAAGCAGCGCCACGACCCGCGGCCGCGTCTCGTCCGTCGCGCGGTCGGCGGCCAGGGCCAGACCCGCCGTCTGGGTCATGTGCATCCCCAGGCCGGTCATCAGGAAGGCGATGCCGGCCAGAAGCTCACCGGCATAGGGGATGTCGTAGCGCACCTGCGTGACGTCGCCGCCCAGCACCAGAAGGGCCGCGGGCATGATGGCAAGCCCGCCGAACTGCCAGAGCGTGCCGAACCACAGGTAAGGGATCCGCTTCCAGCCGATCGCGGATTTGTAGGTGTCCGATTTGAAGCCCAGCAGCGCGCGGAAGGGCGCGATGAGAACCGGCAGCGCCACCATCGCGGCGACGAGAAAGGCCGGAACCTGCAACTCGACGATCATCACGCGGTTGAGCGTGCCCAGAAGCATCACCGCCGCCATACCGACCGAGATCTGGAACAGCGACAGCCGCAAGAGCTGGCCGAGCGGCAGATCGTCCGACGCGGCATCGGCGAAGGGCAGGTAGGCGACCGAGATGCGCTTGAGCAGGGTCTTCATGCCCGATACTCCAGGCAGGTCGAGATGTAGAAGCCGCGGCTCACGCGTTCGACCTCGGTGATCGACCCTGTTGCGCCGCGCAGAGCCGTTTCACGGGCCAGCCTCCGGGGCGCATGCGGGATCATCGTGGGCGAGCGGTCGGAGCGCGGGAAGAGTTTGCCCAGCGTCCAGAAGGCCATGAGGAAGGCCGTGCGCGGCGCGACGGTGAAGACGACGCTGTCGCGGACACGGGGGCAGAGATGCGCCAATGCCCGGCCAAGGTCGGGGGCCTCGTAATAGATCATCGAGTCCATCGCCATGACGTGATCGAATGACCCCAGGTCCGACGACAGCATGTCGCCCGAGGTGAAGGTCACCTTGGCCGCCAACTCCTCGGGCAGGCGCTTCGCCGCGATCTCGACCAGCGAGGGCGAGATGTCGATCGCCACCACCTCGGCCCCGCGGCGCGCGAGTTCCTCGGTCATGGCCCCCGTCCCGCACCCCGCGTCGAGGACGCGCTTGCCGGTCAGGTCTGGTGCGAGGCGGGACAGCATGATCGCCCTCATCCTGTCCCGCCCCTCGCGCACGGTCTGGCGAATGCCGGACACGGGCGCATCCGATGTCAACCGCTCCCACGTTTTCGTGGCGGTGCGGTCGAAATAGGCTTCGACGCGGTCGCGCGTGGCGCCGTATGTGGGCGTTGCCACCATCTCAGTCGAATCCCAGCAGTTCGAAAATGTCCCGGTCTTCCAGCGGATGCGGCGACAGCGGGTCGGTGCCGTTCCACATCAGCTCGGCCAGCCGGATGTATTCGGCGCGGCACTGCACGATGTCCTCGTCATCGGGCATCTCGAAGAGGGTCTTCTTCTTCAGCCGCGAGCGGCGGATCGCGTCCACGTCGGGCATGTGGCCGATGCGCTTGAAATTCGTCCGCTCGCAGAAGCGGTCGACCTCGTCCGTGTCTTTCGACCGGTTGGCGATGCAGCCCGCAAGCCGCACGTTGTAGTTCTTCGACTTCGCCTGAACGGCGGCGATGATGCGGTTCATCGCGTAGATCGAGTCGAAATCATTGGCCGTCACGATCACCGCGCGGTCGGCATGCTGAAGCGGCGCGGCGAAGCCGCCGCAGACGACATCGCCCAGCACGTCGAACAGGACGACATCGGTGTCTTCCAGCAGGTGATGCTGTTTCAGCAGCTTCACCGTCTGCCCCACGACATAGCCGCCGCAGCCGGTGCCCGCGGGCGGGCCGCCGGCCTCGATGCACATGACGCCGTTGTAGCCTTGGGCCATGAAATCCTCGGGGCGCAGCTCCTCGGCGTGGAAATCGACCTCTTTCAGGATGTCGATGACGGTGGGTTGCAGGTGGCCGGTGAGCGTGAAGGTGCTGTCATGCTTCGGGTCGCACCCGATCTGCAGCACCTTCTTGCCGAGGTGGGAAAACGCCGCCGACAGGTTCGAGCTTGTCGTCGACTTGCCGATCCCGCCCTTGCCGTAAACGGCAAAGACCTTGGCCCCCTCGATCTTCATCGAGGCGTCCTGGTGGACCTGAAGCGAGCCTTCGCCATCCTCGCCCTTGCGCAGGACCGGCGGCGCGCCAAGGCCCCGCTTTTCGAGGCCCACGGCTTCGCGCATGGCGGCGCGGGCGGCGGGGGGGGTTCTTTCGTCCAGCATCAGGTCCGGTCCTTTCTCATTCGGCGGCCACGCCGGGGGTCAGACCCTCGAGCGTGTCTTCGAGCTCATCCGCGCCAGCCTGAAGCGCGGCGAGTGTTGCCTCGTCGGGGTGCCAGTAGTTCCGTTCGAACGCCTCGAGCAGGCGGTTCGCCATGCGGGCCGAGGCCTGCGGGTTCAGGGCCGCCATGCGGCGGCGCATCTCTTCGTCCAGAACGAAGGTCTCGCTCAGGCGCTGGTAGACCCAGGGGTCGACCTGCCCGGTCGTCGCCGACCAGCCCAGCGTGTTCGTGACCTGCGCCTCGATCTGGCGCACGCCCTCGTGCCCGTGTTTCAAAAGCCCCTCGAACCACTTGGGGTTCAGGCTGCGAGACCGCGTTTCCAGCGCGACCTGGTCCTTCAGCGTGCGGACCTTGCCTTCGCCGCGGGTCTGGTCGCCGATGTAGACCGGCGCCTCCTTGCCCCCCTTGGCGCGCTTCACCGCGCGAGAGATGCCGCCGAGCGTGTCGAAATAGTGGTCAACCGTCGTGACCCCCAGTTCGACGCTTTCAAGGTTCTGATAGGCAAGGTCGACATCCTTGAGCGCCGCCTGCAAAAGCCCCGCGTTCTTCTTCGCCTTGCCGTCGAGGCCATAGGCAAAGCTCTTGCGCGCCTCGTAGGCGTCGGCCAGCTCGTCCTCTTCGCCCCAGGCGCCACTGTCGATCAGACCGTTGACGTTCGAGCCATAGGCCCCCTCGGCATTCGAGAAGACGCGAAGCGAGGCCTCTTCCATGCTGCAGCCCATCTTCTCGGCATAGTCGAGCGCATGGGCGCGGACGAAGTTCATCTCGACCGGCTCGTCGGCGGTGGCGGCCTTGAAGGCGGCTTCGGCCAGCATCCGGGTCTGAAGCGGCAGCAGGTCGCGGAAGATGCCCGAAAGGGTCATCACCACGTCGATGCGCGGCCGGCCCAGTTGCTCGAGCGGGATCAGGTCGGCCCCGCAGAGCCGCCCGTAACCGTCGAAGCGCGGGGTCGCGCCCATCAGCGCGAGCGCCTGGGAAATCGGGCCGCCGTCGGACTTGATGTTGTCCGACCCCCACAGCACCAGCGCGACCGAGCGCGGAAATGCCTCCGCCGCCTCGATCAGGCGTTGGGCCTGTTTCGCGCCGTCCTGCAGCGCGAAGGCGGTGGGCATGCGGAACGGGTCGAAGGCGTGGATGTTGCGCCCCGTCGGCAGAACCTCGGGCGAGCGGATCAGGTCGCCGCCCGGAACAGGCTCGATATAGCGACCCGACAGCGCGCGCATCAGGCCGGTCAGTTCCGTCTCCTGCCGCAGCAGATGTTCGACCCTGCGCCGCGTGTCAGGGTCTGTTTCTGCCATCACGCGCAGATGTTCCTGCAACTCGGCCTCGGCGATGGGGCGACCCACGACATGCAGCCCGTCGGGGATCAGCGCATCCTCGGTTTCCAGCAGCGTCAGCCACAGCTTGTCGGGATTGCGCTCGGACAGGTCCACCGCCTCGGCCTGCGTCTCGATCAGCGCGGCAAGCTCCCCGCGCTCGGGCGCGTCGGGGGCCAGCGCGCGCCAGCGGGTCAGGCTGTCTTTCAGCTCGGACAGACCCTTGTAAAGACCGGCAGCGGCCAGCGGCGGGGTCAGGTGCGTGATCGTCACCGCGTTCGAGCGGCGCTTGGCCAGCGTCGCCTCGGACGGGTTGTTCGAGGCATAAAGATAGACGTTCGGCAGCTCGCCGATCAGCCGATCGGGCCAGTCGCGCGCGCCAAGGCCCGCCTGCTTGCCCGGCATGAACTCCAGCGCGCCATGCATGCCGAAATGCAGCAGCACATCGGCGCGGTAGGTGTTGCGCAGCCACAGGTAGAACTGCGTGAAGGCATGGGTCGGCGCGAAACCATGCTCGAAGAGCAGGCGCATCGGGTCGCCCTCGTAGCCGAAGGTGGGCTGCACACCGACGAAGACCTTGCCGAACTGGTGGCCAAGGATGAATACCCCCCGCCCATCCGACTGGATCTTGCCCGGCGCAGGGCCCCAGACGCTTTCGATCACCTTCAGCGGCGGCGTGTTGCGCACGATGGTGTCGGCATCGACATGGGCGGCGACATTCGCCTCCTGCCCGTATTGCTTGGCGTTGCCATGCAGGATCGCGGCGCGCAGGTCGTCGACCGTCGCGGGCACCTCGACGTCGTAGCCCTCGGCCTTCATCCGGGTGAGCGTGTTGTAGAGGCTTTCGAAGACGCTGAGGTAAGCCGCCGTGCCGATGGCCCCCGCGTTGGGCGGGAAGCCGAAGAGGACGATACCGACCTTCTTCTCGGCATTCGCCTTGCGCCGTAAAAGCGCCATGCGCTTGGTCTTTTCGACAAGGCTGTCGATCCGTTCGAGGCAGGGGGCCATCGCCTTGCTGTCCGACGCGCGCGGGCAGTTGTAGGAACAGCCATTGCAACCCTCGGGGCCGTGCCGCCCGCCGAAGACGGTCGGGTTGGTCGCCCCGTCGATCTCGGGCAGGGCCACGAGCATCGTGGTTTCCACCGGGCCAAGCCCGCCGTTGGACGAGGCCCATTGGCCGAGCGTCTGGAACTCGATGGGGTGGGCGGCGATGTAGGGCAGGTCAAGGCCCTTCAGAACCTCCACCGCCGCGGCCGAGTCATTGTAGGCCGGCCCGCCGATCAGGCTGAACCCCGTGAGCGAGACCATCGCGTCGATGCGGCCATCGGTGAAGTACTCGGCAATCGCCGGCCGGCCGTCGAGGCCGCCGGCAAAGGCCGGGATCACGGCAAGGCCTGCCGCCTGCATCTTGCGGATGACGCCGTCGTAATGGCCGGTGTCCGAGGCCAGCACGTAGCTGCGCATCATCAAGAGGCCGACCGTTGCGACCGGCTTCTGCGGGTTCGGCAGATGGGTCACGTCCGTGACGATCCGGTGGCCGGGAAGGTCCGGGTGGTAAAGGCCGACCTCGGGGTAATCGATGGGGGCCACCGCCTTGGCGCCCTTGAAGGCCTTGTCGGTCGCGTAGCTGCCGACCAGGAAGCGGACCATCTGTTCGACGTTGTCGTCCGACCCGCCCAGCCAGTATTGCATGGTCAGGAACCACGCGCGCAGATCCTGCGCCTTGCCGGGGATGAACTTGAGGATCTTGGGCAGCCGGCGCAGCAGCTTCATCTGCTTCTCGCCGGAATTCGCCGAAGGCTCCTTCGACCCGCGTAGCTTCTTCAGAAGCTTCATCGGCCCGGTCGCGGGCTTCATCATGTCGAGGTCACCCATGCGGGTCAGCTGGACAACCTCTTTCGCCGAGATCACGCCGATCATCGCGTCGCAGTGATCGCGGCGGGCCTGAAGCTCGGGAAGGATGGCGGTGATGTGTTCCTCGATGAACAGCAGGTTGGCGACGATGATGTCGCCGTGCCGCACGGCGATCCGCGCCTCTTCCAGGGCGGCGGGGTTCTCGGCCCATTCGGCGCTGGCATGGACGCTGACATTCAGGCCGGGAAACTCGCCGGCAAGCCGCTCCGAGACGCGCGCCGCCGGACCAGCCGCGTGGCTGTCCAGCGTGACGATCACGACCCGGTAACCGGGGATATGATCCCCGTCACCGCGCATAATGGGCCTTGGCCTCGTAAAGCGTATCCACGCTGATCTCGGTCACGCCCTTCTCGGCGGCGAATTTCTCGGTGTTCCGCCGGGCCTTGCCGCGCACGAAGAAGGGGATCTTCTTAAGCTCTTTCTCGGCATCGGCGAGCCAGACCATGACATCGGACCCGGTGGCGTCTGGCGCGACCTCGTCCTTCACCTTTCCGGAAATACGCTCTTCGGGGGCAACCTCGGCCACGGACGCCTCGGCAACCGATCTCGGCGCGTGGCCGCCATGGTGGCTGGCGCCCGCCTCGTCGTGGAATTCGAAATCCTCGCGGAACATCGCCAGCAGGTGCTCTTCCAGCCCCATCACCAGCGGGTGAATCCAGGTGTCGAAGATCACGTTCGCCCCTTCCCAGCCCATCTGGGGGGAGTAGCGGGCGGGGAAATCCTGCACATGGACTGGCGCGGAGATCACCGCGCAGGGGATGCCGAGGCGCTTGCCGATGTGGCGCTCCATCTGCGTGCCGAGGATCATCTCGGGCGCGGCCTCCTCGATGGCCTTCTCGACCTCGAGGTAATCGTCGGTGATCAGCGGCTCGAGGCCGAATTCCTTGCCCAAAGCGCGGATATCGCGGGCGAACTCGCGGTTGTAGCAGCCAAGGCCCACAACCTCGAAGCCCATCTCGTCGCGCGCGATGCGGGCGGCGGTTTTCACATGGGTCGCGTCGCCGAACAGGAAGACGCGCTTGCCGGTCAGGTAGGTCGAGTCCACCGACTTCGACCACCAGGGCTGGCGCAGGCGGGAGAGGTCTTTTTTCGGCTCTACACCGCAGAGTCGAGCCACTTCCGCGACGAAATCATGGGTCGCGCCGACGCCGATGGGGACCGTCCTGGTGTAGGGGATACCCAGCGCGCGCTCCATGTGGCGGGCGGCGGTTTCGGCATGTTCGGGATACATCAGGATGTTGACGTGCGCCGCGCCCAGCCGGGTCAGATCCTCGGGCGTTGCGTCGAAGGGGGCGACGACATTGATGCCGATGCCCATTTCATACAGCAGGCCCTTCACCTCTTCGATGTCGTCGCGGTGGCGGAAGCCCAGCGCGAGGGGGCCGATGAGGTTCGCGGTGATCTCGGGCGTCTTCTCGACCGGGCCGGCCAATGCTTTCACCAGCTGGTAAAAGGTCTCGTCGCTGCCGAAGTTCTCTTTCCGCTGGTAGCTGGGCAGTTCCAGCGCCACGACGGGCACGGGAATGTCCATCGTCTCGGCCAGACCGCCGGGGTCGTCCTGGATCAGCTCCGCGGTGCAGGAGGCGCCGACGATGATCGCCTGCGGCTTGAAGCGGTCATAGGCGTCCTGGCAGGTCTGCTTGAAGATACCGGCGGTATCCTCGCCGAGGTCGCGGCCTTCGAAGGTGGTGTAGGTCACCGGCGGGCGATGGTTGCGCCGCTCGATCATGGTGAACAACAGGTCCGCATAGGTGTCGCCCTGCGGGGCGTGCAGCACGTAATGCAGACCCTTCATCGCGGTGGCGACGCGCATCGCGCCGACATGCGGGGGGCCTTCGTATGTCCAGACGGTGAGTTTCATTCCGCAGCCTCCAGCTTCAGGAGGTCGCGGCGGCGCAACGGGCGGCTGAAGAGCCCGGCAAGGTCACCGGCCTGATCGTAGAAATGCACGGGCGTGAAGACCAGCTCGATCGCCCATTTCGTCGTCAGCCCCTCGGCCTCCAGCGGGTTGGCAAGGCCAAGGCCGCAGACCGTCAGGTCGGGCCGCGCCGCGCGCACGCGGTCGAGCTGCTTGTCGACATCCTGCCCCTCGGAAATCGTGGGGCCGGCCGGGATCAGGTCGAGGTCGGGGCCGACAAGGCCCTTGTGGATGAAGGGCTGGCCGATCTCGACCGCCTCCATCCCGCATTCGCGGGTGAGGAAGCGGGCCAGCGGAATCTCGAGCTGGCTGTCGGGCATGAAGAAGATCGTCTTGCCGCGCAGATGCGCGGAGGCGTTGGCGATGGCCGTGCGGGCGCGGGCGCGGGGCGCGGCGGTGACCGCCTCGAAGGTGGCGTCATCGACGCCGAACTCGTCCGCGATGGCCTTGAGCCAGAGCGTCGTGCCCTCTTCGCCGAAGGGGAAAGGCGCCTGGATCATCCGTGCGCCGCGCCGTTCCAGTGCGGCGGCGGTATCGCCGAGAAACGGCTGAAGGCAGGCGAAAACGGTGTTCGGCCCGACGCCCGGCGCATCGGCGCTGCGCGGGGCGGGCAACACGCGGATCGGGCCGATGCCCATTTTCGACAGCAGGCCCACGGCCTGATCCTCGACCACGTCGGGCAGGGCACCAACAAGCAGCAACTCGCGCGCCTCGGTCGCGGGCAGGACCGGCACCATCGAGGCGAGACAGGCATCCTCGCCCTGGGTGAAGGTCGTCTCGATGCCGCTGCCGGAATAGTTGAGCACGCGCACATGGGGCGCATGGATTTGAGTCAGACGCTCCGCCGCGCGGGCGAGGTCGAGCTTGATGACCTCGGACGGGCAGGAGCCCACGAGGAAGAGCTGCTTGATGTCCGGACGGCGCGACAGCAGGCGCGCGACCTCGCGATCCAGCTCGTCGTTCGCATCGGCCATTCCGGCAAGGTCGGTTTCCTCGAGGATCGCGGTGCCGAAACGCGGTTCGGCGAAGATCATCACTCCGGCGGCCGATTGCAGCAGGTGCGCACAGGTGCGGCTGCCCACGACAAGGAAGAACGCATCCTGCATCTTGCGATGCAGCCAGATGATGCCGGTCAGGCCGCAAAACACCTCGCGCTGGCCGCGCTCCTTGAGGACAGGCGTGTCGCGGCAGGTCGTGGCGGGGATGTTGGCGGGGTGGTTCACAGGCGGCCCTCCGCGTCGAGGCGCGCCATGCGCAGTTTCCAGACGAATTGCGCCGCGTTGATCACGTAGGCTGCGTAGGCGGCCAGCGCGATCCACATCTGGTCGGCATGCGGCCAGCCGGACAGCAGCGCCCAGACATAGGTCAGGTGCAACGCGATCACCGCGAAGCTGAAGACGTCTTCCCAGAAGAAGGCATGCGCGAAGAGGTACTGGCCGAAGACGACCTTCTCCCAGATCGCGCCCGTGACCATGATCGTCAGAAGCACCGCGGTCTTGACCACGATCGAGATCGTCGCGGCCTCGTAGCCTGCGCCCGTGATCATGAAACGGATCACCAGGCCCAGTGAAACAAGGAAGACGAGGAACTGGACTGGCGCCAGCACGCCCTGGACCGTGGTCCAGATCGTGCCATCCCGTCGGGCGCGTTCCTCGGCAGTGTAAAGCTGGCGTGACGTCGAGGATGTAAGGATGTCGCTGGGCATGCGAACGTCGATTCCTTTGGGCGATAGAGAAAATCTAGCCCCGCGCCGGACAGAGTGTCAATTAAAACTTACATATTGAACGTCCAGTTTCGAAGGCGTGTCAGGTGCTTGACGTCCCCGGCCCGCCCACGCTTCGCCAAGAAAAAAAGGCGTGTCGGCGAACGTCGGTGCGGGGGGCACCCCTTGAAAGTGAAAGGATGTCAATTTACTTTGACAGACGGACGTGGATCAGCGACACTGAAGGGGAACATTTGCTGACCGACCGACGCGAGACGACAAATAGACGTTAGGCGGCGGCGCAAGTGGTGAACTCACATGAAGGACGACGCGCACATGCGGCCAGTGACCGGTTCGGTCATGGAGCCTGAGGAGGTCACGCGCCTTGCCCGGCGTGCGATCGCCGTTCTTGCTGCGCATGGCCCCGGTCGCAGCGACGGCATGGCACGGCGCCTCGTCCAGATGAGTGATGCGTTCATCTCTCCGGAAGAGGATCAGCGCCACGACGTGCTTCTTCGGCTCCGGCAGGATGGCGTCTCGAACGAGGACCTCGTCGATCACGTGATCCCCGCGGTGGCCCGACTGATGGGCGAGCGCTGGTTCGCCGACGATATCAGCTTCGCGCATGTGACCATCGGGGCCGCCCGTCTGCAGGAGACGGTGCGCGCCATCGGCCGCCACGACGATGCCGAGGATGCAAGGGCGATCCTCCTGGTCGTGCCGCGGTCCGAGCATCATACGCTGGGGACCTTCGTGCTCGCCGACCAGTTGCGGCGCAGGGGCTATGCCGTGGACATCGCCGTCGACCGGCATCCGCGCCAGTTGGTCGAAGTGCTGCGAAAGCGGCGCTACCACATGGTCGGCATCACGGCCTCGGGGCGCAGAACGCTTGCATCCGTAAGGGAATTGGTGGACATAATCCGCCTTACGGTCACACGAGTGACACCTGTCATCATAGGCGGCCCCGTCCTCGACAAGGACCTCGACGTCCTGGCTTTGACGGGGGCCGATCATACCGCGCGGGATGCCATATCGGCATTGATGAAGTGCGGACTCGAGAGAGCAGGGAAAAGGGCCCTGTCCATGGCGAATTCAAACCGTACCGGTGACGGGGTGACCGGTGGTGAGGGCTAGGGTTTCATGAACACGCGCGGATCAGAATTCCTCGATCAGCCTCAGGCGCCGCCCATCGGCCCCGAGCAGTTCAACGAGATCGTGACGACGGCGGCGGATCTCGCCATCGTGCTCGACACGCAGGGCACGGTGAAATCCGTCATCACGAACCCGCTCAATCCCACTTTGGGACGGCTCGACCACTGGAAGGACCGCGACATCCGCGAGTTCATGGCCGAGGACAGCCTTTCGAAGCTGGAAACCCAGCTCGAGGCCTACCGCGAAGGCCAGAAGAAGGCCGTCGACGCGATCGAGGTGAACCATTTCGACAATGCGAATTGGGAATTCCCGATCCGCTACACGATCCACAAGACCAATAACCCCGACATCATCCTGATGCTCGGCCGCGACCTGCGGCCCATCGCCGAGTTGCAGCACCGCCTGGTCAAGGCCCAGCTGGCGCTCGAGAAGGATTACGAGACCCACCGCGATTACGAGACGCGCTACCGGGTCATCATGGAAGCCGCGCGCGATGCGCTGGTGCTGGTGGATGTCGCCTCCGGGCGCATCCTCGACCTCAATTCGGCCGCGGCCCAGATCCTCGGGGCCGAGGCCGACAGCCTGGCCGGCAGCGCCTTCACGCAGGAATTCGAAGGCCGCCGCCGCGGTGAGTTCATCGAAGGGCTGGTGCTGGCCGCCGGTGACGAGGCCGGGGGGCCGGTGCAGGTCACCACGCGCCGCGGCAAGGCCGATGTGGCAATCCACCCGATCGTGTTCCGCGCCGCGGGCGAGAAGTCGCTGCTCTGCCGGATCGAGACCGCGAAAAGCGCCGAGACCGTGGCCGCGGAACTCTCGACAACGCTGGCGCAGCTTTACCGCGAGGGGCCCGACGCCGTCGTCGTCACGGATGCCCATGGCGTGATCCGGTCCGCCAACGACGCCTTCCTCGGGCTCACCGACGCCGGATCGCTGGCCGACGTGAAGGGCAAGTCGCTGGGCGAATACCTGTCGCGCGGCAGCGTGGACCTCAAGGTTCTGACCGACACTGCCGCGCGGTCCGGCAAGATGCGCATGTACGCCACCCGGCTCGAGGGGGCCTATGGCTCGCAACTGTCGGTGGAGCTGTCGGCGACGCATCTGAACGCGGGTGGCATGTCGGGCTTCGCCTTCGTGATCCGCGACACCTCGCGGATGGAGGTCGTGCGCGAACCCGCCTCCGCCGTGACCGCCATTCCCGGTGCCGCGCCCGTCTCGGACGACGCGATGCGCAACGTGATGGACCTGGTGGGCTCGGCGCCGCTGAAGGACATCGTCGCCGCCACCACCGACGTGGTCGAGAAGATGTGCATCGAGACCGCGGTCGAACTGACCGACAACAACCGCGTCGCGGCCGCCGAGATGCTCGGCCTGTCGCGGCAGTCGCTCTACGTGAAGCTGCGGAAGTACGGGCTTCTGCACAAGAACGACCGCAACTCGTCCAACTGATCCCCAGGAGATCCGCGCAATCCCCTGCCCTGGCGGGGGTTTTGCCGTGCGTCAGCGCGCGTTTACACTTGCCGACTCGTAAAGTGTCAGGCTATGTTTACACTCATGAGTGTAACGACCGACCTCACCCCGCCGACATCGCCGCGCAGCCTTCCCGAGCCGAAGGCCGTTCTCACGCTGCTGAAGCCGATCACATGGTTCCCGCCGATGTGGGCCTATCTCTGCGGCGCGGTCTCGGCCGGCGTGTCGCCCTCCGGGCACTGGATCGCCGTGATCCTCGGCGTGATCCTCGCCGGGCCCATCGTCTGCGGAATGAGCCAGGCCGCGAATGACTGGTGCGACCGGCACGTCGACGCGATCAACGAGCCGCACCGCCCGATCCCCTCGGGGCGCATTCCGGGGCGCTGGGGCCTGTGGATCGCCATCGCCATGTCCGGTTTCGCCGCCGTGGTGGGACTTGCGCTTGGCCCCTGGGGGTTCGCGGCGACGCTGGTCGCCATCGCCGCCGCCTGGGCCTATTCGGTCGAGCCTGTCCGCCTGAAACGCTCGGGCTGGTGGGGACCGGGGCTTGTCGGTCTCAGCTACGAAACTCTGCCCTGGTTCACCGGTGCTGCCGTCCTGTCGATGGGTGCGCCAAGCTGGCCCGTGATCATCGTGGCCGTCCTTTACGGGATCGGCGCGCATGGCATCATGACGCTGAACGATTTCAAGGCGCTGGAAGGCGACCGGCAGATGGGGGTGAACTCCCTTCCCGTCACGCTCGGCCCGGAACGCGCGGCCAAGCTTGCCTGCGTGGTCATGGCCGTTCCGCAGGTCATCGTCTTTGCGCTGCTCTTTTTCGTCTGGGACCGCCCGGTTCATGGCCTCGCCATCGCCGTCTCGCTCATCGCGCAGCTTTACGCGATGCAGGTCCTGCTGCGTGATCCAAAGGGCAAGGCCCCGTGGTACAACGGCGTGGGCGTCACGCTTTACGTCTCCGGCATGATGGTCACCGCCTTTGCCGTCCGCACGCTGGAGGCCTGGCCGTGACGCTGTCCTGGGTCCAGATCATCCGGCTTGGCTTCGTGCAGATGGCGCTCGGGGCCATTGTCGTTCTGACGACCTCGACCCTCAACCGCCTGATGGTGGTGGAGCTTGCCCTGCCCGCCGTTCTGCCCGGCGCGCTGGTGGCGCTGCATTACGGCATCCAGATCACGCGGCCTCAATGGGGTTACAAGTCCGACACCGGCGGAAAACGCACGCGCTGGATCATCGGCGGCATGGGTATCCTTGCGCTCGGCGGGCTGTCCGCGGCCTATGGCGTCGTCCTGATGGAGACGCAGGCGACGCTTGGCCTGATCGTCTCGATCCTCGCCTATGCGGCGATCGGCGTCGGCGTGGGGGCCTCGGGCACCTCGCTGCTGGCGCTGCTGGCCACGGCGACCGCGCCGCGGCGCAGGCCCGCGGCCGCCACGATCACCTGGCTGATGATGATTTTCGGCATCGCCATGACCGCGGGTGTTTCGGGCCAGTTCCTCGACCCCTACACGCCCCTGCGCCTGATGGAGGTGGTCGGCGTCGTGACGCTTGGCGCCTTCGCGCTGACCTGTCTTGCCGTCCGCGGCATCGAGGCCCGCGTCACCGCCCGCCCGCAAGAGGCCGGCGCCCCCTTCCTCGACGGTCTGCGCGAGGTCTGGGCCGAGCCCAAGGCGCGGATGTTCACGCTCTTCGTCTTCCTCAGCATGACCGCCTATTTCATGCAGGAACTGATCCTGGAACCCTATTCCGGCCTCGTCTTCGGCTTCACGCCGGGCCAGTCCACCACGCTGTCGGGCGCGCAGAACGGCGGCGTCTTCCTCGGCATGGTCGTGGTCGGCGTCGCGGGCACCGCGCTCAGGCTCTTCACGCTCAAGACATGGGTGATCGTCGGCTGCATCGGCTCGGCCGCGGCCCTTCTGGGCATCACCGCGCTGGGCCAGATGGGCCCCGGTGCGCCGCTTCTGCCTGCGGTCGTGGCGATGGGCTTCTTCAACGGCATGTTCGCGGTCGCCGCCATCGGCTCGATGATGGCGCTGGCCGGCGAAGGGCGCGACGCGCGCGAGGGCACGCGGATGGGCCTTTGGGGCGCCGCGCAGGCGATTGCCGCGGGCTTCGGCGGGCTGGCGGGGGCAGGGCTGGCCGATCTCGCCCGCACCGCGATGCCCGATGCCGCCGCCTTCGGCGCGGTCTTCAGTTTCGAGGCCCTTCTCTATCTCGCCTCCGCCGTCATGGCGCTGCGGGTGATGGAGGGCAAGGTTTCCATGGCGCCGCAGGCCGGCGCAGCCGTTCCGGGAGAATGACCATGAAATACGATGTCGTCGTCGTGGGCGGGGGTCCCTCGGGCGCCACCGCCGCCGAGGATCTGGCGCGATCGGGCCACAAGGTTGCGATGATCGACCGCGCCGGCCGGATCAAGCCCTGCGGCGGGGCCATTCCCCCGCGCCTGATCCGCGATTTCAACATCCCCGACGATCAGCTTGTGGCCAGGATCACCACCGCGCGCATGATCTCGCCCACGGGCCGCCGCGTCGATATCCCGATCGAGAACGGCTTCGTCGGCATGGTCGACCGCGAACATTTCGACGAGTTCCTGCGGGTGCGTGCGCAGGAGGCGGGGGCGGAGCGCGTCACCGGCACCTACACGCGCATCACCCGCGACAAGGACGGCACCCACGTTCATTACCGCGACAAGGCCACGGGCGAGGATCGCAGCCTTACCACCCGCCTTGTCATCGGGGCGGATGGCGCGCGCTCGAACGTCGCCCGGACCGAGATCAAGGACGGCGACAAGATCCCCTATGTGATCGCCTACCACGAGATCGTCGAGGCCCCCGGCCCGCGCGGGGAGTATCACCCCGACCGCTGCGACGTCGTCTATGACGGCCGCATCAGCCCGGATTTCTACGGCTGGGTCTTTCCGCACGGGAAGTCTGCCAGCATCGGCATGGGCAGCTTCCTGAAGGAGGTGGACCTGAAACAGGCCACCGCCGACCTGCGCGAAGCGAGCGGTCTGGCCGACTGCAAGACCATCCGCAAGGAGGGCGCGCCGATCCCGCTGAAGCCGCTGGACGAATGGGACAACGGGCGCGACGTGGTGCTGGCGGGCGACGCCGCCGGTGTCGTGGCTCCGTCGAGCGGCGAGGGCATCTATTACGCCATGATGGGCGGCCGCGTGGCGGCCATCGCCGCGGCGACCAAGCTGCAGACCGGGATGATCAAGGACCTGAAGCTTGCGCGGAAGCTCTTCATGCGCGAGCACAAGAACGTGTTCAAGATCCTCGGCGCGATGCAGGACGCCTATTACAAGTCCGACGAACGGCGCGAACGGTTCGTGTCGCTCTGCCATGACGTCGACGTGCAGCGCCTGACCTTCGAGGCCTACATGAACAAGGAACTGGTCAAGGCGCGCCCCCTTGCGCATATAAAGATCGGTATCAAGAACCTTGCCCACCTGACCGGGCTCGTGGCCCCGACGCGCGTATGACCGACATGATCCCGGCCTGGGTGAACGGCACATTGACCCCCGTCGAAAAGCTGGAGGCCCATGTGAAGGGCCTTCGCCACAAGGCGATTTCCGTGTTCCTGATGCGGGGGGACAAGGTGCTGCTGCAGCGCCGCGCGCTTGGCAAGTATCACACGCCGGGGCTTTGGGCGAACACCTGCTGCACCCATCCCCATTGGGGCGAAGAGGCCGAGGCCTGCGCCACGCGGCGGCTTGAGCAGGAACTGGGCCTGAGCGACATCGACCTCACCTTCCGCGACACGGTCGAATACCGAGCCGATGTCGGCGGCGGGCTGATCGAGCACGAGGTCGTCGATATCTTCGTGGGCGAACTGCCCGCAGGGCGGGAGCCCGAACCGAACCCCGACGAGGTGATGGACACGATCTGGCAACCGCTTGCGCAGCTGATGCGCGAGGTGGTGGAAAGCCCCAGGGGCTTCACGCCCTGGCTGCAGATCTACCTGCGCGACCATGCCGGGGTGATCTTCCAGGACGCATGAAAAAGGGCGCCCCAAGGGCGCCCTTTCCTTTACGGCCCGTGCCCTCTCAGGCGCGGGCTTTTTCGTGCAGCGTGGCTACCCCCAGCGCGTCCAGCGCCGCGGCGGCGATATCCTCGGCCGTCAGGCCCGCATCGGCATACATGTCGCCGGGGCTGGCCTGGTCGATGAACCGGTCGGGCAGTGTCATGGTGCGGATCGCGCAGCCGCGATCCAGCTGGCCCGTCGCGGCCAGGTGGTGCAGCACCAGCGCCCCGAAGCCCAGCATCGAGCCTTGCTCGACCGTGATCAGCGCGCCGTGGCCTGAGACCAGCCGATCGACCAGCGCGGTATCCAGCGGCTTGGCAAAGCGCGCATCGGCGATGGTCACGCTCAACCCGCGGGCTTCCAATGCGCGGGCGGCCTCGGTCGCCTCGGTCAGATGCGCGCCGAAGGACAGGAGCGCCACGTCGCGCCCCTCCTGCAGGACGCGGCCCTTGCCGATCTCCAGCACCTCGCCCTGGTCGGGCATCGGCACACCGGTCCCCTCGCCCCGCGGATAGCGAAGGGCAATCGGCCCGCTGTCATGGGCGGCGGCGGTGGCCATCATGTGAACCAACTCCGCCTCGTCGGCGCAGGCCATGACGGTCATGTTGGGCAGGGCGGCCAGGAAATTCACGTCGAAAGCGCCGGCATGGGTCGGGCCGTCGGCCCCGACCAGCCCGGCGCGGTCGATCATGAAGCGCACGGGCAGGTTCTGCAGCGCCACGTCATGCACCACCTGGTCATAGCCGCGCTGAAGGAAGCTCGAGTAGATCGCGCAAAAGGGTTTCATCCCCCCCGCGGCCATCCCGGCGGCAAAGGTCACCGCGTGCTGTTCCGCGATGCCCACGTCGAACACCCGGCCCGGCATCGCCTTTTGCAGGATGTTCAGCCCCGTGCCCCCCGGCATCGCGGCGGTCACGCCGACAATGGCGCTGTCCGTCTCTGCATGGCGCTTCAGACACTCGCCAAAGACCTTGGTATAGGCCGGTGCGTTGGGCGCCGATTTCTGCTGCACCCCGGTCGCCACGTCGAATTTCGCCACGCCATGATAGCAATCGTCCGACAGCTCGGCCGGGGCATAGCCCTTGCCCTTCACGGTCACGGCATGGATCAGGACGGGGCCTGTCGCCCGCGCCTTGGCGCTGCGCAGCACGTTCAGAAGCTGGCCCATGTCATGCCCGTCGACCGGGCCGATATAGGTGAAGCCCAGGTGCTCGAAGAGCGTCGCGGATTTCGGCGCACCGGTCACCAGCTCCCGAGCGCGCTCGGCGCCCTGGCGCAGCGGCTCGGGCAGGTGCTGGGCAACGCCATCGGCGATGTCCTTCAACGCCGCAAGCGGCGAATTCCGCGACAGCCCCGCCAGGTAGCTCGACATCGCACCCGTGGGCGGCGCGATGGACATGTCGTTGTCGTTCAGGATCACGAAGAGGCGCCGGCCGATATGTCCGGCGTTGTTCAGCGCCTCGTAGGCCATTCCGGCGCTGATCGAGCCGTCACCGATCACGGCGATCGCGTCGCCCGTCGCCTGCCCCATCTCGCGCGCCATGGCAAAGCCCAGCGCGGCCGAGATGGAGGTCGAGGAATGCGCGGCGCCGAACGGGTCGTAATCGCTTTCGCTGCGCTTGGTGAACCCGCTGAGGCCGCCCTTCTGCCGCAGCGTGCGGATGCGGTCGCGGCGACCCGTGACGATCTTGTGCGGATAGCACTGGTGGCCGACATCCCAGACAAGCTTGTCATAGGGCGTGTTGAAGACCGCGTGGATCGCGACCGTCAACTCGACGACCCCAAGCGACGAACCAAGGTGCCCGCCCGTCTCGCTGACCGCCGAGATCGTCTCGGCGCGCAGCTCGTCGGCGCATTGTTTCAGCTCGGCGTCGGTGAGGCGGCGCAGGTCCGCGGGGTAGGTGACGCGGTCGAGAACGGGGGTGTGGGGTCTGTCGGTCATTCTGTCGGTCCTCCCGAACCGGGTGGTCAGAGACGAAAAGACCGCGGGCAGGGTCTGACCTGCCCGCGGCTTGAGGCACCTCACGAAGGGACGTAAGGGTCCGTCTTGGCCGGGGGCGCTGCGGGGCGCCCCCGGCCTGTCTCGATATGGGCCGCGGCCCGCATCGCCCTACTCGAAGGCCGAGTAGTCCGGCTCACCGTCAAGGACGGCCAGCTCGGGCCAGTTGCGGATCACGTTCAACCCGTTGAGCGGCTGCTGCTCGCCCTGGTGACAGGTGCGGCAGGCCAGCTTCGGCACGTCCGCGAAGACCGGGCCGAGGCGCTCCTCGGGCAGGACATACTCGAGCGGCAGGATGTACTGCTCGAGGGTCTCCTGCACCATCGCGATGCCGAGGCTTGCGGTCGCCCATTGCGGGGTGACCTGGCCTGCATCGTAGAAGGCGCGGGTGTTGTGGCAGAAGACGCAGTTCACGCCCAGCGAGTTCGCGAAGTAGTTCATCCAGGCATAGGTCATCTCGGCCTGCTGGATGAGCGGGCTTCCCGGCGGGTTCTCGACCCGGCTGTCGAGGTCATGGACCTGCGCGACACCGTATTGCCCGTTCTCGTCCTGAAGCAGGAAATGCTCCAGGTAGGTCGAGGGCAGCGAGGTGAAGTTCGAGGTCATCGTCACCCGGTTCTGGATCGCAGGCCAGCCGGCCACGTTCGAGTTCACGTTGCCGACGCGGAACCAGATGTTGTTCGGCACGGGCTGTCCGCGGTGGCAGGTGTAACAGGTCACCCCTACCTCCGCGTTGGCCTGGACGTGTCCGATCCAGTTCTGGTTAATGTTCTGCGTCATCTCGATCATCGTGTAGGCCAGCGCCGTCTGGTAGCTGTCGTTCCCGGGATCCAGCAGATCGGGGATGCCGGTCCAGGACCGCATCGCTTCAAGCAGGCGCTCGTAGTTCTCGACCGTGATGTTGCCGAGCGTTGGGGGAACCACATCGAACACGTCGATCGCCAGTTGCGAATCCGCGGTCGGGACCACCGGCTCGGATGTGACGTAGCCATCCACATCCGGGTATTCCGACAGGCTCGAGACGAACTCCGACACGTGCATGCCGGTGCCGCGCGGGCCCGTCTGCATCTGGTCGGTGGCGAAGGGCTGCCCCCAGGCCACGATCATCGCCGCGACGAAGATCGCCGACCCCGCGACCCCGACCGCGATGGCGGGGCCGAAGATGTTGGTGGGGTTGTCCCTGTTCCAGTTGTCAAACCACTTGGGAAACATGGCTCAGTTACCTCCCGCCGGGACGCCGCCGAAGTCGCCGTAGGTGCCGTAGGCTTCGTAGCCATAAGCGCCGAGGTATTCGGGTGCGAAGTTGTGTTCGATGGCCCAGATGAACCAGTTGTCCACGACAGTGCCGGTGAGAAGGATCCCGATGCCGCCGGTGATCGGGGTCAGGACCGCGAACCACCAGGCCCAGCGGTGAATCCCCTCCATCGTGGCGTTGAAGCCCATCGTCCAGCGCCAGAATAGACCGGCGCGTTCGGATGCCGTGCCGCGGTCGTAGATCTGTTCCAGCTCGCGGTCGCCGCCGTAGCGGGAGACGGCCAGGATGGTCGCGCCATGCATCGCGAAGAGCAGGACGGAGCCATAGAGGAACACGATCGAAAGCGCGTGGAACGGGTTGTAGTAGAGGTTCCCGTAGCGGATCGAGAAGGCCGTGGTCCAATCGAGGTGCGGGAAGATGCCGTAGGGCACCGCCTCGGACCAGGATCCCATCAGGATGGGACGGAACAGGCCGAGGACGAGGAACAGCCAGATCGCCGCCAGGAAGGCCCAGGCGATATGCTTGCCCATCTGGTGCTGCGCGGCCAGGAGGTAGGTTCGCACCCACCACATCATCACCGAGACGAGCAAGAAGAAGCTCGAGATGATGTACCACCCGCCGTCATTCAGCGGCGGGAAGCTGAGCCCGTATTCCGGTCCCGGAGGTTCGAGCGCCAGCCAGAAGAGCTGGCGGATGAACTGCGGGATCGACCAGTCGACCTGCGCCAGCATGTTGAAGCCGACGATGTTGAGCCAGAGCGTCCCGGTGGCAAGGCTGATGAGCCCCGCCCATCCGAGGTAGATCGGGCCGAGCTGCGCATTGCCCAACCAGCCGACCAGGGTCGAAAACCCGGCCTTGGTGGTGCGCTCTCCGCCCAGGATGTTCTCGCCGGTCTGGGCCATGCCCATCTCGGGCTCGCCCTGCACCTGCACCTGGGTGAAGATGTTCTGATACTCGAAGTAGGCCATGGTTCAGTTCCCTCCCACGACGGCGGGGGCGTTGGTGCCGTAGGTGGCCATGCCCGTGCTGTCATAGACGACACCCGGATCCGGCCAGATCGGCAGGTCGAGCCACCAGTTCCACCACTCGGGCCAGCCGGAGGTCCAGACCGGGCCCGAGATGATGATGCAGACCGCACTCCAGAACCCGGCATTCAGCGCCAGCAGAAGGCCGACACGGTGGATACCGAGCGTGCCGATCGAGTAGCCGATGAAGTCCCGGAAGAAGGTGTCTTCGTGATCCGGGGTTTTCGCCTCGGTGTCCTTCTCGGGGTTCGCGGCCGACAGGATCAGGCCGCCATGCAGGGCCAGCGCGAAGGTCGTGGCGAAGAAGAACGACACCGCGATCATGTGGGCCGGGTTGTAGTGGAAGTGCAGGTAGGCGTAACCGACGTTCGACACCCAATCGAGGTGGCTGAAGATGCCGTAGGGAAAGCCATGTCCCCAGGCGCCCATCAGGAGCGGGCGGAACACCACCAGGGTGACATAGGCGAAGATCGCGAAGCTGAAGGCGAAGGGGACGTGGTAGCCCATCCCGAGCTTTCGACAGATCTCGACCTCGCGCAGGGCCCAGGACGAGAAGGCCCCGACCGCACAGAAGGTGATGATCTGCCAGAGGCCGCCCTCCATGAGCGGCGCGAACCCGAGCCCGTAGCTCAGGTCAGGGGGGGCGATATTGATCGTCCAGGGGTTGAAGTTGCCATCCATGGCAGCCCCCCAGAGGATCAGGACAGTCCCCAGCAAGGCGAAAAATGCTGTCGTGACCCCGAAAAAGCCCACGTAGAACGGGCCAACCCAGAAGTCGAACAGATCGCCGCCAATCAGCGTCCCTCCGCGGACGCGATATTTTTTTTCGAAGCTTAGCAAAGCCATGCGTCTGTCTCCGCGTTCGGCGGCGTCGTCCGGCGGCGGGCCGGTCAGCCGTCAGTAAAGTCTTGTTCGGATCGCTGCGGGCGAGGCGGACACGCGCCGCCCGCAGCAAAGAGTCTTGCCGTGCGGCACAGGCGTGGTCGGCTCAGCCGCCGAAACCTGCAGTCGCCGCGGCGGACTCGAACCAGTTCAGACCCGACGACAGAACCACCAGGTGGATCATCGCCGCGAGAAGGAACAGGAAGACGCCCTGGGCCACGAACACGCGACGGGGGTCGAAAATGAGCCAGATCTTGTAGAACTTAGCCATGTTGTTGCTCCTTCCTCAGAACCAGGGCGCCCAGATGTACGTGGCGAGATGAGCGACAAGGGCGACGGCCGCAAACAGCCAGAGCCCGCTCATGTACACCGCGTGCAGCTCTTGCGCCTGCTCGTCGGTAAGACCCGTGAAGGACAGGTCGGAATTATCAGCCATTAACTTTCCTCCGGAACGTTAGACCGATGCCGCGAACCCCGCGGCCGGGCCCCGGCAAGGCCTCATTGCCCTGCCGGCCATCCACCCCACCCCGGTCTCCCGGAATGCGGCGAACTCCTGTTGTCGGCTCCGGTCGTCACGCCGAGGTGTGTCCTGGTGGCTCTCCCCCGCCCGCCTGTGGTCTGATGACAGGCTCGAATGGGCGGGTCAGAGCCGGATCAGGCCGAGAAGATCATCGGTGTGATGATGCTCGCCTGGCCCCAGGCCCGCTTGATGGGCCCCTTGTCGGTGAAGCTTCCCGAGCGGATCGCGGCCAGCGCCCAGGTCAGGGTCGCAAGCGGCAGCGTCGCCAGGAAGATGATCGCGAAGTAGATCATGAACTCGGTCTTCGGCGGCTTGTGCCTTGCGACCGTGTGGTTGGAGGTGAAGTCCGTCATCTTTCCTCTCCCTCGTTGATCTCGAAACCCGCCGGCGCGAGGGCGCGGACGGTATCCTTGACGACCCGCTCGGCCCCTTTCGCGAGCGCGGCCTTCTCGGCGGCGTCGCGCAGGCTCTTGGCGGCGGAAATGCGGGTCAGAACCGGGTGTTCGGCCACGATCCGGTCGAGCAGCGCCTGCGCGTCCTCGTCCCAGGGGAAATCGCGGCGCAGCGTGGTCGGCGTGGCGTCGGTGCTGTCCATCTGGCTGCCAAGGGGCAGGATGTGGAACAGCGCGTCGAAGAGGCCGTTGCAGACCTCCTGGATGATGTAGGTCGCGCCCGCGTAGCCCATGAAGGGGGTGCCGGTGGCGCGCCGGATCGCGGCGCCGGGGAAGCTCGCGGGGATGAAGGCCGGCTTCGGCCCGTGGCCCGCCGACATCTCGGCCAGGTACATCTTCTCGTTGATCGACCCCATCAGGATCAGCGGGCGCTTGCCGTGGATCATCGCGCGGACCTGGTCGTTGTCGGTCTTGCGACCGGCGACGCGGGCGACGGCGAAGGCGCAGGGCAGGCCCATGTCCGTCTCGAGGAAGTTGCGCACGCCGCGGGCATAGGTCTCGTTCGCGACGATGCCGAAGCTGGCGGTGGCGAAGAAATCCTGCGTGACCGAGCGCCAGAGGTCCCAGACCGGCTTGATGGTGGAATGCTTCTCGGTCTCGATGAAGGGCTCGGGGTCCAGCCCCGTCAGCTCGCCCAGCTTGCGCAAGAATTTCGTGGTGCTCTCCACCCCGATCGGTGCTTGCAGGTAGGGTTTGCCCAGCACTTCGGCGAGGCCCCGGCCGAACTCGCGATACATCACGATGTTCACATCGGCATTCACGAGGTTCCGCATCTCGGCCAGATGGCTGCCGAGCGGCATCACCATGTTGACCTCGCAGCCGATCCCTTCGACCAGGCGGCGGATCTCGTGAAGGTCCGAGGGCATGTTGAACGTGCCGTACATCGGCCCGAGGATGTTGACGCGCGGCGCGGCCCCCTCCTCGCGCTTCTTCTCGGGCGGCATCCGGCCCTTGGTCATGCCGAACTCTGTGAAGATCCAGGTCATCGCGCGATCCGCGCTTTCCCACTGATCCTCGTCGATGGTGCGCGGCAGGAACCGCTGGATGTTGGTGCCCATGGGCGTCACACCCCCGCCGATCATCTCGGCGATGGAGCCGGTGACGACGACGGACGGCAAGGCCGGGTCGAGAACATCCCAGGCGCGTTTCATCGCGGCCTCGGTGCCGTCGCGGCCCAGCTCTTCCTCGGCCAGGCCCGTCACCACGATGGGCAGCTCGTGCGGCGGCAGCGCGTCGGTGTAGTGCAACACGCTGGTCACCGGCAGGTTCTCGCAGCCCACGGGGCCGTCGATGATGACCTGAAGACCCTTCACCGCGGTGAAGGCATAGACAGAGCCCCAATAGCCCCCGGCGCGGTCGTGATCCTGGATCAGCATTTCACACCCCCGTTCGCCGCGATGCGGGCCTTTTCGGCCTTTTCGAGCTTCTTGAGGTTGGTCGCCCGGAACTCGGGGCGCAGGTTCGGCGCGCCTTCCCAGATACCGGCGGTGTCGCCTTCGCCGACGCCGTCGAAAAAGGCCTTCATGTGGTCCATGCGGTCCTTGTTCGCCATGGCGGCATTGACCACCTGCCCCAGCGAGCCCGCACCGGCGGGTCCGAACAGGGGCCGGGCCGAGATCAGGTTGGTGAAGTAAAGCGACGGGATGCCCATCTGCTTGCCCTTCTGCACCACGGGCGTGGTGCCGATGGCGAGGTCGGGGCGGATCGCCTCCATCGCGGCGCAGTCGTCTTCCAGGCTGGCGCGGAACTTGACCTTCACGCCGCGCGCTTCCAGCCACTCGACATCGGGCGCGGACCATTTCGTCTTCGGGCAGGCCGAGCCGACATAAGGCACGTCCGCACCGCTCTCGATCAGCAGGCGCGCGACCAGCAGCTCGGACCCTTCATAGCCCGACAGCGTGATCGTCCCCTTGATCGGAACCGACGCAAGCGCGCCCTTGATCGCGGGCAGGAACGCGTTCTGCGCGGCGGCGATCTTGTCGGGCGAAACGCCATAGGCCTCACCGATGGCCTTGAGCCAGGCCGCCGTGCCGTCATGGCCAACGGGGGCGGAACCCACGATGGTGCGGCCCGCCGCTTCGAACTCGCGGATTGCGCTGGTGTAGAAGGGGTGGATCGCGGCCACCACCTTGCTGTCCAACGCGGAATAGAGCTCGCGCCACTCACGGCAGGGAACGACCGGACCTGCCGCCAGACCGAGTGGCGCGAGCATCCCTCCGATACCCAGAGGGTCCGCAGGGAACATTTCGCCCAACAGGGTCACTGTCGGACGGTCTGAAACACCCGAGACAGGGGCTTGCACTGGGCCGGCCTCCACCTCCTGTCGGGCATAGTTGAGCATCGCCCCGGCGAGGACGTCTTTCGCCTCGGCATGGGTCGGCACTCCGAAGCCCGGAACGTCGATGCCGACGATCCGAACCCCGTTGATCTCGTCGGGTAGCAGCCGGAGGGGCACGCCGGACGCGGTGGGCACACAGAGGTTGGTGACCACGATCGCGTCGTAACGCGCGGGGTCGGCCATCTCGTGAACCGCGTCGCGGATGTCCTCGAAGAGCTTGCCGGTGACGAGGGTTTCCGAGTTGAAGGGCACATAGCCGACCGACCGGCGCGCCCCGTAGAAATGGCTGACGAAGGTCAGGCCATAGACACAGCAGGCCGAACCCGAAAGTACCGTCGCAGTGCGCCGCATCCGAAGGCCCACGCGCAGCGAGCCGAAAGCCGGGCACATCGACTGCGGCTTGTCATGGGGGCCTTGTGGATAGTCCCTGGCGTATTGGTCAAGGATCTCGGACTTGCCCGCCTTGCGAGCGGCCTCGGCCATGGTGGACCCGGAATGGCAGCCCATACCGTCTCCACCCTGCGGTGCAGAGCCTGATTCAGTCGCTTCGACACGCGCCTCGCCCCGGATCACCTCGGCGTCGGCTGCGTCGTCGTAGCGGACTTCTCTGGGATCATCGGTCATCGGGTCACGCCTCGTCGTACACGACTTCGAGGGAGGCTTTCGGCGCCGCGTTCTTGCCGCGCATGTCCATGTCGGTGGCGGGCTCCAGCGTGATGCCCGCGCCCGTCTCGGACCCGTCGAACAGCTCGAGCAGCTGGTCCTGTGTCAGCGCCACGGGGCGCATTGGCGGGGCGTTCGCCACGTTCTCACCAAGCGCCGCGAACAGGTCGCCCCACTGGCTTTGGGAAGTGCCGACGATCTGGTAATTCGCGGATTTCTTGCGCAGGTCGTCATCCTGCGGGATCGAGGCCAGAACGGGGATGTCCACCGCCTTGGCAAAGGCCTGCGCCTCGCCCGAGCCGTCGTCCTTGTTGATGACAAGGCCCGCGACGCCGACATTGCCGCCGAGCTTGCGGAAATACTCCACCGCCGAGCAGACGTTGTTGGCGACGTAAAGCGACTGCAGGTCGTTGGAGCCGACGAGGATCACCTTCTGCGCCATGTCGCGCGCAATGGGCAGGCCGAAGCCGCCGCAGACCACGTCGCCCAGGAAGTCGAGCAGGACATAGTCGAAATCCCAATCGTGGAAGCCCAGCTTCTCCAGCAGTTCGAAGCCGTGGATGATCCCGCGCCCGCCGCAGCCGCGGCCCACTTCCGGCCCGCCAAGCTCCATCGCGAAGACGCCGCCGCGCTTGAAGCAGACATCGCCGATCTTCACTTCCTCGCCGGCCAGCTTCTTCTGGGTCGAGGTCTCGATGATCGTCGGGCAAGCCTTGCCGCCGAAGAGCAGGCTGGTGGTATCGGATTTCGGATCGCACCCGATCAGCAGCACGCGCTTGCCCTGTTCGGCCATCATGTGACTAAGATTGGCCAGCGTGAAGCTTTTGCCGATGCCGCCCTTGCCGTAGATCGCGATGATCTGCGTCTTCTTCGTCGGCTCGCCCTGGGGCACCTCGAGCGTGGGCTCGTTGGCTTCTTCGCGGAGCTTGGCGTCGTAGTCACGCAGGTTCGGAACATCGAGGCTCATGCGGCGTTCTCCTTTTTCGGTCCTACCGCTTCGCTGCGTGAGGACGTCCAGTTCAGGATCATCTTCAGACAAGCCGGATCTTCGAACGCGGTCTGATACGCACTCTCGGCCTGGTCTGCTTCGACGGTGTGGGTGATGAGACCAGCAAGGCTGAGCGCCCCGTGGTCGATCAGGTCGCGGGTGGCGACCAGGTCTTCGCGCGTCCATTCCGCGGCGATCCGGAACCGGGCTTCGCGCAGGAATGCGGGCGGGAAGGAGAATTGCAGCGGCTCGGGGTAGAACCCGGCCAGCACGATCTCACCGCCCTTGGCAAGGCGGCCGACCATGGTGTCGAGCAGCGACGAGACGCCGGACGCATCGTAGATGCAGCCGTAATCCCGCTTTTCGTCGGCATCGGGGTGGATCACGTCATAGCCGGTGGCCCCGGTCTGACGATCCGTGTCGATCTCCCAGACGGTGGGGGGCTTGCCGCCCGCCGCGATGGTCAGCCGCGCCAGCAGGCGGCCGAATACGCCGTGACCGATGATCAGCTCGGGCAGTTGCGTGTTCATCCCCGCCAGCGCGTGACGCGCCGTGGCGGCCAGCGCCAGCAGCGCACCCTCGGCGCCCAGCGCGCCGTCGATGCGGACGACACGGTCGGCCTTGGTCACAAGCCGATGCGCGGCACCGCCGAACAGGCCCTTCACCTCGCCGTAGCAGTTGGCTCCGGGAACAAAGACGATATCGCCGGGCTTGTAGCCCGTGCCCGCCGCGGCCTCGACCACTTCGCCCGCGGCCTCGTAGCCGGGGACAAGCGGGTAGCCCATGCCCGGAAAGGGGGGCATCTGGCCGGACCAGAACAGCTTTTCCGTGCCGGTCGAAATCCCCGAATGCCGCACATCGACGACCAGGTCGCCCTCGCCGGGCGCGGTCAGCGTGACCTCGCCCAATCCAAGGGTTTTCGGTCCTTCCAGTATGACGGCTGTGGTCTTCACTTGGGTCGTTCCCGGTCTTTCGGCAGGGGGAGGAAAGAATCCCGGTCCTGCGGCAACTTGACTGTCAGTTTAACCTGACACTCTTGTATGTCAATCTCAATAGACATAACTGTCAGCGTTTCTTTACGCTTTCCGCGCTTCGACCACCGAGGTGATGAAGGGGCGCGCGGTCCTTCGCGGGTGGATGTCGGCGAACCCGGCCGAGTCGAGATGGCGGGCGATTTCCTCGGCGCTGCGGGCGCGACCCGTCCCCATGGCAAGGCAATAGAGGCCGAAATAGGCATCCCCCGCCCGTTCCGGCCGGACGCCGCCCGACATGGGTTCCGAGACGATGAGGCGTCCGCCCTGGGGCAGCGCGGCATGGGCCTTGGACAGAAGCATGCGCACGGTGTCGTCGGAATGGTCGTAGAGAACGCGGATCAGACTGATCGCGTCGGCGCCCTGCGGCAGGGCATCGGTGCGGAAACTGCCGCCGGTGATGGTCGCGCGGTCGGACAGGCCGTTCTGCGCGAAGCGGTCCGTCGCGGGCGCGATGACCTGCGGCAGGTCGAAAAGATGCAGCTTGAGCCCCGGATAGGCCTGGCCGACGGCGGTCAGGAAGGCCCCGGTGCCGCCGCCGATATCCAGCAGCGTCCCGATTCCGCGCAGGTCGAGGGCGCGCAGCGCCTCCTCGGCGACAAGGGTCTGGCTTTCGGCCATCAGCTCGGAATAGGTCGCGGCCGTCTCAGGGTCGATCTGACCGGTCGCGCCGAAGACGTAGGGCCAGAAGGCCGCCAGCTCGGTATCGGGGGTATCGCGGAAGAAGGCGACCGGGTCCGCCATGTCGCGGTAAAGAACGTCATGGTGCCGGATCATCTGTGCCAGCCCCGGAATACCGGGCAGCGCCGCGCCAAGGCGGCCCAGCGCATAACGCCCGTCGCGGCCTCGCGTCATCAGGCCCAGCGCTGACGCAGCCTGGCACAGGACACGCATCCGGTCGGGGTTGATGCCGGTCAGCAGCGCGAGGGAGTCGACCCTGCGCGGCTGGTTGGACAAATGTTCGGCAAGGTCCAGCTCGACGAAGGCCATCATGACCTGGCTGTGCAGGAAGCCGGCCACCAGGTCGAACAGCGCCTCGCCATCCTTGCGCGCGACACGCGCCGCCAGCGGGGTGCGCGCCGCCCATTGCTGGAACCGGCGAGAGCGCAGGAGGCCCGTCTTCCAGGCGTAGATACGGTCGCGCAGGCGCGGCGCGTCGCTTTCGCCGTGGTCGGCGAGGGCCACGCGCTAGACCGCCTGGTGCGCCGGAAGGACCGGCGTCAGGCGTTCGGCGGTCTTGCGGACCATCTCGCAGAGCGCCGCTTCACCCGGACAGGAGGGGATCGAGGAGATGGCGCCCGACAGGATGTCCTCGAGTCGCCGGATCGCGCCGCGCACGCCCAGCTGGCTGACGGCGTTGGGGCGGCCGTTGATCTCGTCCTGGTGCGCGGGCTTGCCCAGTGTCACCTCGTCATAAAGCGCGTCGCGGAGGTCGTCTGCGACTTGGAACGCTTCGCCGATGCGCGCGCCCAGTTCTGTCCAGGCGTCGGGCTCTTCACCCGCGGCGGCGGCACCCATGCGCGTCGCGGCGGTGAACAGCGCGCCGGTCTTGGCGCGGTGATAGGCCGAAAGGTCGATCTTCGCCTCGCTTTCCCAGCCTTGGCCGGCGCAGATGCCGCCCGGCATCCCCGTGGACTCGCCGAGGATGCGAATGAGCTGGATCGCGCGGGTCGGATCGTCGGCGGCGGCGCGGGCCAGGACCTCGAAAGCCATGATGATGAGGGAATCCCCCGCCAGAAGCGCCAGCGGCTCGCCGTAGGCGCGGTGAACCGCGGGCTTGCCGCGACGTATGTCGGCATTGTCGAAGCAGGGCATGTCGTCATGCACCAGGCTTGCGCAGTGGATCAGCTCGATCGCGCTGGCCGCCGCATCGGCGATCGCGGGGCGATCGTCGCCGCAGGCCATGGCCACCGACAGGCAGATCGTCGGGCGGATGCGCGCACCGCCGGGATTGACCGCGTACTCGAGCGCAGAGGCGAGCTTGGGCGGGGCCGCACCCGCCTGACCCTGCCGGATGGCGCTGGCGATGGCCGCTTCAATCCGGGGTTTCAAAGGCATGCGTGCCCCCTCTGTCCAAAAGAATCCGTGCAGACTGACACGGTTGCTGTAAACTAGGGTGGACAAATCATCTTGAGGTGTCAACATAATCTGACACTTCATTCGGAGATTGCCGTGACAGACGCCCCCACCCGTGCGGTCGTGATCGGTGCCGGGGTTGGCGGCCTCTCGGCGGCGTTGCGGCTGGCCCATGCGGGGCTTGCGGTGACGGTGCTCGACATGGCCGAGGGACCCGGCGGCAAGATGCGCACGCGCGACAGCGTGGCGGGCCCCGTGGATATCGGGCCGACCGTCATGACCCTGAAAGGCGTGTTCGAGACGCTTTTTTCCGATGTCGGCGCGCGGCTTGCCGATAAAGTCACGCTGGTCCCCGACGAGGTTCTCGCCCGTCATTTCTGGCGGGATGGCTCCATGCTGGACCTGTTCCACGATCCCGGCCGCAGTGCCGACGCCCTGCGCCTGTTCGGCGGCCCAAGGGCCGAGCAGGAATTCCGCCGCTTCTCCGAGCGCGCTAGGCGGCTTTACGAGGCGTTTGAAGGGCCGGTGATGCTTGCGCAAAGCCCAAGCTTCGCCGGTCTGACCGCGCATGTTCTGAGAAACCCCGCGCTGATCCCCGCGATGGCACCGGGGCGCAGCCTTGCCGCGAGCCTTGCAGGCCAGTTCAGCGACCCGCGCCTGCGGCAGCTATTCGGGCGCTATGCGACCTATGTCGGCGGCTCGCCCTATCTCAGCCCCGCGGTTCTGGGCCTGATCTGGCAGTCCGAGGCGAGCGGCGTCTGGCGTGTCGAAGGCGGGATGCACAGGCTGGCGCAGGCGATGCTGCGGCTGGCGCAGGACAAGGGCGCGACCTTCCGCTTCAACGCGCGCGCCGTCCGGATCGAGCAGCAGGACGGACAGGTCCGCGCCGTGCACCTGGAGGACGGCACCCGCATCCCCGCCGACCTGATCGTCTTCAACGGCGATCCCAAGGCGCTGGTCGATGGGCATCTGGGCCAGGGCCCCGCCGCCGCCGTGCCTCGCAGGGGGGTTGCGGCGCGCAGTCTCTCCGCCTTCGTCTGGGGCTTCGCCGCCACGCCCGCGGGGGTGGAGCTTGCGCATCACAACGTCTTCTTCTGCGACGATCCCAGGCGCGAGTTCGGCGATCTCGCCGCCGGGCGGATGCCGGAGGACGGCACGCTTTACATCTGCGCGCAGGACCGCGGGGGCGAGACGCCCGTGGGTCCCGAGCGTTTCGAGATCATCCTGAACGGGCCGCCCGGGCACCCGTCGACGCCGGAGGACGCCTACCGATGCCGGACACGTACATTCGAAACACTGCGGAAGATGGGCCTCAGGTTCTCGCCGACGCCGGACGTCACGGCGCTGACCATGCCGGGGGATTTCGACCGCGCCTTTCCCGGCTCGGACGGTTCCCTCTACGGGCTGTCCCCACATGGGATGATGGCGACCTTCCAGCGCCCGACGGCGCGGACGAAGCTCAGGGGGCTTTACCTGGCGGGGGGCGGGGCGCATCCGGGGGCGGGGATTCCCATGGCCTGCCTCTCAGGGAAGCACGCGGCCGCGGCGATCTTGAGCGACCTTGCTTCGACCTCGACGTTCCGCCGGACGGCTACGCCTGGTGGTATGTCGACGGGATCAGCGACGATGGCGAACGAGCCATCTCCATCATCGGCTTCATAGGGTCGGTCTTTTCGCCCTGGTACCGCTGGTCCGGGCGCTGGAACCCCGCCAACCATTGCTGCCTGAACGTCGTCACCTACGGGCGCGGCGGGCGCTGGACGATGACCGACCGAGGCGAGGCGGCGCTTGGCCTGTCGCGCGACCGGATCCAGATCGGCCCCTCGGCGATGGTCTGGGCGGGCGATCACCTGCGCATCGAGATCGAGGAGATGTCGACGCCCCACGCCCAGCGCGTCACCGGGGAGGTGATCGTGCGGCCCGCGGCGCTGACGCAGGTGGAAATGGCCCTGACTCCGGACGGCGCGCATGTCTGGCGGCCCTTCGCGCCCAAGGCGGATATCGAGGTGCGCCTGAACCGGCCCGGCTGGAGCTGGACCGGCCACGGCTATTTCGACGCGAATTTCGGCACCCGCGCACTGGAGGCCGATTTCAGCTACTGGACCTGGGGCCGGTTCCCCTTGCGCGACGGCGCGGCCTGTTTCTACGACGCCCAGCGCCGCGACGGGACCGAGCTTGCCGCCGCGATCGGCTTTGCCGAGGACGGCACGCCCCGCGTGATCGAGATGCCGCCGAAAGCGCGGCTGAAGCGCCCCGGCTGGATGGTCCGGCGCGAGACGCGGGCGGATGCGGGTTACAGGCCGCGGCAGGTCAAGGCGATGCTCGACGCCCCCTTCTACAACCGCGCCGCGGTGCAGACCCGGATCAACGGCGAGGAGACCGTGGGCGTGTTCGAGGCGCTCGACCTCGACCGCTTCCGCGGGCCATGGCTGATGCCGATGCTCGCCGTGCGCGTCCCGCGCAGGCGGGGGTGGCCGGGGTGGTTGTAGGGGTGCCGGGCTGAAGCCCGGCCTACGGCGTTGCACAACCCTTGAGGTTGCGGGCAGGGGGGCGGCCCGCCATATAGGTCCGGACAAGCGCAGGAGACCCCATGGCAGACAGCGATTTCCCCGGCTGGCACGGCACCACGATCATCGGCGTCCGCAAGGGCGGCGAGGTGGTCGTCGCGGGCGATGGGCAGGTGAGCCTTGGACAGACGGTCATCAAGGGCAGCGCCCGCAAGGTGCGCAGGCTCTCCCCCGGCGGCTATGACGTGGTGGCGGGCTTCGCGGGCTCCACCGCCGACGCCTTCACCCTGCTGGAACGGCTGGAAAAGAAGCTCGAGGCGACGCCGGGGCAGTTGCAGCGCGCGAGCGTGGAACTGGCGAAGGACTGGCGCACCGACAAGTACCTGCAGAAGCTCGAGGCGATGCTGATCGTCACCGACGGCCGGGAGCTCTACATCATCACCGGCGCGGGCGACGTGCTGGAACCCGAGCATGACGTCGCCGCCATCGGCTCGGGCGGGAATTACGCGCTTGCCGCCGCGCGGGCGATGATGGACAGCGACAAGGACGCCGAGACCGTGGCGCGGGACGCCATGGCGATTGCGGCCGACATCTGCGTCTACACCAACGGCAACCTGACGGTGGAAAAGATCGGCGGATGAGCGGCATCACCCGCGACGACATCCGCGCCGCGGTCGGTGCGGGCATGCTGACCGAAGCGCAGGCCGCCTCGCTGGTGGTGCTTGCCGAGCAGCGCGCGGGCGTACGGACGCACATGTCGGGCCTCGACGAGCCTTTCGAGCTGTTCAAGGGATTCAACGAGATCTTCATCGTGGTGGGTCTGACGATCCTCTATCTCGGCTATGCCGGGATCACCGGGATGACGCTTCTGGGCACGACGCAGGGATATATCCTCGGGATGGTCTATGCGCTTGTTGGCCTTGGCGGGGTCATCCTGCTCGCGCGGTATTTCACGCTGACCCGGCGCATGGTCGCGCCCTCCATCGCACTGGCGATCATGTTCGGGCTCCTCGCCGCGCAGTTCGGCTTCGCCTTCGCGGCGATGATGGACTTGCGCACGCCGGGGACGCTGACCATGGCGGCGGGGTTCTCGGCGCTGTGTCTCACCGGCTATTACATGCTTTTCCGGGTCCCCTTCACGGTGGCGCTCATCGCCCTGTCGGTCTTCGTCACCTGCTTCGGCTTTGCCACGCTCGGCGGTTCTTTCCCGCGCGAGGCGCGTGACATCTTCCTGCTCAGCGCGGACGGCCCCTTTGCCGTGCTCACCATCGTCCTTGGCCTGATCGGCCTTGTCATCGCGCTTGGCTTCGACATGTCGGACCCGCATCGCGTGACACGCCGGGCCGCCTCGGGCTTCTGGCTGCACGTCATCGCCGCGCCCGCCATCGTGAACACCGTGGCGCTGACGCTGTTCGACGCGCGCAGCTTCGGCGCGCTGGTCACGCTGGTCGCCTTTCTCGCGCTCATGGCGCTTCTGGCCGTGGTGATCGACCGGCGGTCCTTCCTCGTGGCCGGCGTCGGCTATGTCGTGGCGCTGGCCATCACCGTCGTCGAGGGGCAGGCCTTCTTCGTGATCCTGACGCTTGGCGCCGGCCTTGTCCTGCTCGGCGCGCAATGGGAGGCGCTGCGCCGCCGCGTCATGCGCGCGCTTCCCGGTTTTCCGGGCAAGGACCGCTTGCCCCCCTATGACCTGATCCAACAGGAGTCCGCATCGTGACCGACCTGACCCCCCGCGAGATTGTCTCGGAACTCGACCGGTTCATCATCGGCCAGCGCGACGCCAAGCGCGCCGTTGCCGTGGCGCTGCGCAACCGCTGGCGGCGCAAGCAGCTGGCGGACGACCTGCGCGAAGAGGTGTATCCGAAGAACATCCTGATGATCGGGCCGACCGGCGTCGGGAAGACCGAGATCTCGCGGCGCCTGGCGAAACTCGCCCGCGCGCCCTTCATCAAGGTTGAGGCCACGAAATACACCGAGGTGGGCTATGTCGGCCGCGACGTGGAGCAGATCATCCGTGATCTCGTCGATGCCGCGCAGGTCATGGTGCGCGAGCACATGCGCGAAGAGGTCAAGGCCCGCGCCCATGACGCCGCCGAAGAGCGCGTGATCGAGGCGCTGGCCGGCAAGGACGCGCGCGAGCAGACGCGCGAGATGTTCCGCAAGAAGCTGCGTTCGGGCGAGCTGGACGACACGATGATCGAGCTGGAGGTCGCCGATACCTCGAACCCGATGCAGGCCTTCGAGATCCCGGGCCAGCCGCCGGGAATGGGCGGGGGGATGATGAACCTCGGCGACATCTTCGGGAAAGCCTTTGGTCAGCGGCTGGTGAAAAAGCGCCTGAGCGTAGCGGCAAGCTACGACATCCTGATCGCGGAAGAGGCCGACAACCTGCTGGACGACGAGGCGGTGAAGAAAGCCGCGCTGGAGGCGGTCGAGCAGAACGGGATCGTCTTCATCGACGAGATCGACAAGGTCGCGGCCCGGCAGGACGTGCGCGGCGGGGACGTCAGCCGCGAAGGGGTGCAGCGCGACCTACTGCCGTTGATCGAGGGCACGACCGTGTCGACGAAGCTGGGGCCGGTGAAGACGGACCATATCCTCTTTATCGCATCGGGCGCGTTTCACATCGCCAAGCCCTCGGACCTTTTGCCGGAGCTTCAGGGGCGCTTGCCGATCCGGGTGAACCTGCGCGCCCTGACCGAGGAGGATTTCGTCCGCATCCTGACCGAGACGGACAACGCGCTGACGCTGCAATATACCGCCCTCATGGCGACCGAGGAGGTGACCGTCAGCTTCACGCAAGACGGTATCGCCGCGCTGGCGAAGATCGCGGCCGACGTGAACCAGTCGGTCGAGAACATCGGCGCGCGGCGGCTTTACACGGTGATGGAGCGGGTCTTCGAGGAGTTGAGCTTCACCGCCCCCGACCGGTCGGGGGATACGGTGACCGTCGATGCGGATTTCGTCGAGAAGAACCTCGGCGAGTTGACGCGCAGCACCGATCTCAGCCGTTACGTTCTTTAAGGGGGCAGGCCGCTACCGGCCCTTCCTGAGATAGACGTAATAGGCCCCGCCGCCGCCGTGGCGCAGATGCGCCTCGCGGATATCGAGGACAAGCGCCTCCAGCGGCGGCGCGTGAAGCCAGCCCGGAACCTGGTGACGCAAGACGCCACGCCGGACGGGGATCGGCCCGCCCTCGTCGCGGTCCTTGCCCTTGCCGGTTATCACCAGGACCAACCGTTTGCCCGACGCATGGGCATCGAGGACGAAGCGCAGCAAGGCAGGATGGGCCTGTGCCAGCGACATGCCGTGCAGGTCGATCCGCGCCTCGGGCGACAGCTTGCCGCGCAACATCTTGCGATGCATGCCGTGATCCATCCTGACCGGCGCCTGCGCCAGCCGGGCGGACAGGTCGCGGGCAGGCTGTGGCGGGTGGGCGGCCTCGGTCGCCCTTTCCCCGATGCGGAACGCGGGCAGACGGTCGCCGGCGGGGTCGGGAGCCTTGGGGTTCGCTACGGGCTTGTGGCCCGGAAGCTCGGGAAGGCCCGTGCGCAGGCGCGAGCGATCAAGCGGCGTGGCGCTTTGCGCGACCCGGTTCCACAGCGCCTTGTCCTCGGCGCTCAGCCCCTTCTTGCCACGGCGCGCCACGGCTCAGGCGTCCGGTGCGCGCTGATGCGCCAGTTCGATGGGGAGCAGCACGACCATCCGGCCGGGATCGCGGATCGTGCCCGCAGCCTCGCCCGCCGCATCCCCGAAACCGAAGAAGATATCGGCGCGCTGCGCGCCCTGGATCGCCCCGCCGGTATCCTGCGCGATCATCAGGCGGCGCATGGGGCCCGCGCCGTCCTTCTCGATCCAGACCGGCGCACCCAGCGGCGTGTGCAGCGGATCGACCGCGACCGTCCTGAGCGGGGTGATGGAGCGGTTCATCGCGCCCAGCGGGCCAAGGCCGGGATCGCCGATGTCGACTTCGCGGAAGAAGATGTAGGACGGGTTGTGATACAGAAGTTCATGTCCGGCGACGGGATTGCGGCGCACCCAGGCCCGGATGACCTGCGCCGAGACCTCGTGCGGCCGGTAGACACCACGGCGCACCAGTTCCTCGCCGATGGAACGGTAGGGCTGCCCGTTCCGCCCGCCGTAGCCCACGCGGATGACCGACCCGTCGGTCAGCCGGATGCGCCCAGATCCCTGCACCTGGAGGAAGAACAGCTCGACCGGGTCATCGACCCAGGCGATCTCGAGGTCGCGCCCCTCGAGCAGGCGTCCCTCCTCGATCTCGCGGCGGCTGACCCATTGCCCGTCGCGAGCCTCGGGGGGAACGCGGTAAAGCGGGTAGCGGAAACGGCTCGTCCGGGTGCGCGATCCATCGAGCTCGGGCTCGAAATAGCCGGTGAACAGCGCACTGGCCTCCCCCCCGATCAGGACAGGTCGAAAGAACAGCTCGAAGAAGGTGCGGGCGTCCGTCGCACGTTCGGCCAGGGCGCAAAGCGGCTGCCATTCCGGACCCTCGAGGTCGGCACAGGTGTTGCGAAAGACCGAAAGTGCCGCGGCATGGTCATCGGCGGCCCATCCATCGAGATCGGCGAAGGACAAAAGCTCGACGGTCTGTTCAGCCATGGCAGGCCCGGTCGGTGTCAGGGCGGCGAGAACAACGCCGAAGATCGCACCACGCCCGCGCATGGCTCATCCGTCGGTGGCCACCAGTTCCCAGTTCGGATCATCCGCCCCCATGTTTCGGGCGAAGGTCCAGACGTCGCGCTGGCGCTTGATCTCGTTCGGGTCGCCTTCGATGACCTGGCCATCCGCGTTCTTCACGACCGAGGTCAGCTCGCCCACGAAACGCACGGTGATCTCGCCCACGCCCGTACCCCGGTCGAACGTCGCGCTTTCGAGTGCCAGTTCGCGGATACCGATGAAGGATGCGTGGATCGTCAGCCCCTGCTCCTCGCGATGGCGGATGACGCTCTCGAAGGTGTCCATCACGTCATCTGCAAGGAAGGGGCGAAGCTCGTCCAGATCGCCGTTCTCGAAGGCCATCAGGATCATCTCGTAGGCGCCGCGGGCGCCTTGCAGGAACTCGGACACGGAGAAGCCCGGCTCGGCCAGCTTCATGGCGGCCAGCGCCTTGGCGCTTTCGGATCCGTCTTCGACATGGTCGGTGATGTCCCGGTCGGGGCCACCCTCGATCACCTCGAAGTCGCGGCGCCGCGTTTCGCTGGGCGCAGGGCGCGCCATCGGGGGTTTTTCGTACCCTTCACGCGTCCCGAGCACACTGCGCAAGCGCAGGATGAGGAAGATCGCAATGCCGGCCAGAACCAGCAAGGACAGCAGGGACGAATTCATGAAGGATCCTCGAAAACGCGTCGGGGTTCTACTAAACGGGGTCGCAGGGCACATATGTAAGGCAGGGGTCGGGTCAAGTCCATGACCGAAGGCCCGCCTTTCGACCGCGCGACCCCGCGCCAGACCCGACGGAACCGGACCATGTGGCTTTTTCTCGCCTTTCTCCTCGTGCCGCTGATCGAGATCGCGTTGTTCATCCAGGTGGGCGGCCTGATCGGCCTTTGGCCGACGCTTCTGATCGTGGTTCTGACCGCCATCGCCGGCACGGCCCTTGTCCGCTCGCAGGGGGCGCAGGCGCTGGCCCGGCTGCGCGACAGTTTCGACACGCTGCGCGACCCGACCGAGCCGCTGGCGCATGGCGCCATGATCCTGTTTTCCGGTGCGCTGCTGCTGACGCCGGGGTTCTTCACCGATGCCGTCGGCTTCGCGCTGCTTGTGCCCGGCGTTCGCAGTTTCGTGCTGCGAGAGGTGAAGAAGCGCGTCCAGGTGCACAGCATGTCCATGGGCGGCCGCCCGCCCGGTGCACCGCCGCGCCCCCGCGACGAGGTGATCGACGGGAGTTACACCGTCGAGGAGGTGGACGAGCCGCCGCGCAATGGTCCGTCGGGGTGGACGAGGCATTGAGCCCCCTGTCAGGGGCTGCTAGACCCGGCGCCAACCTGTTTTGACGCCTGGAGACGAAAATGTCCGATACCAACGGTGGAACCTCGCCCGCGACCCCTGTCACCCCGGAAGGCCAGCCGGTGCTGCCCAAGCTGCAGATCCTCGGCCAGTTCGTGCGGGACATGTCCTTCGAGAACATCGCCGCACAGAAAGCCCTGAAGGCCAACGTGCAGCCCGAGGTCCAGGTGCAGGTCGCACTCGATGCACGCAAGCGCGAGGCCGACGATCAGTACGACGTGATCATGAAGCTCAAGGTCGACAGCAAGACCAAGGAAGACAAGCCGCAGCCGATCTTTCTGCTCGAGCTGGAATACGGCGGCATCTTCAAGGTCGAGAATGTCTCGAAAGAGCAGCTGCACCCGTTCCTGCTGATCGAGTGTCCGCGGATGCTGTTCCCCTTCGTGCGCCGCATCGTGTCGGACGTGACCCGCGACGGCGGCTACCCGCCGGTGAACCTGGACACGATCGACTTCCTCGCGCTCTACCGCCAGCAGCTTGCGCAGCGCGCGGCCGCGGCCCCCAAGGCCGACGCCTGATCTAACCCCGTTTCGACCAGATCGCGCCGTCCCCGAGCTCGGACACGAAGGCGGCATGGGCGGCGCGTTCCTCCTCCGTGACACGGGGCGGAAGCGGTTTCGGCCGTGGACGCGGGCGCCAGTCGGTTTCCGCCGCCTCGGCGCGGTTCTTGCCGGTGCCGCCGCCAAGGGCGAAATCCGGCTGTCGTCCGCCCGTGAGCTCCAGGTAGACATCCGCGAGGATCTCGGAATCGAGAAGCGCGCCGTGGAGCGTACGGTTCGAGTTGTCGATCCCGAACCGCCTGCACAGCGCGTCGAGCGACGCGGGCGAGCCGGGAAACCGGCGCCGCGCGATCAGCAGCGTATCGACCGCCTGGTTGTCCGGCAGGGCCGGAAGGCCGGCCCATTGCAGTTCGGCGTTGAGGAAACGCATGTCGAAGCTGGCATTGTGGATGACGAGCCGCGCATCGCCGACGAACTCCAGGAAGGCGTGCGCGATATCCACGAAGCGGGGCTTGTCGGCCAGGAAATCTTCGCCGATGCCGTGCACGGCGAAGGCCTCGGCCGGCATGTCGCGTTCGGGGTTGATGTACTGGTGATATGTCTTTCCCGTCGGCACCTGGTTCCACAGCTCGACCGCCCCGATCTCGACGATCCGGTGAGCGGGCGTGTCGAACGGGTCGAGGCCGGTGGTTTCGGTGTCGAGAACGATCTCACGCATCGGGCCGCTCCGGTCTGGTCAGGCTTTCGATCAGGTCTGCCACGGCGGCGCGGGTCTGATCCAGTGTCTTCGTCTCGATCACGTGATCGGCGCGCGCGCGTTTCTCGGCATCGGGCAACTGCCGGGCAAGGATGCGCGCGAACATCTCTTCCGTCATGCCGGGACGGGCGAGCACACGGGCACGCTGCGTCTCGGCATCGGTCGAGACGACGAGGATGCTGTCGATCTCCGTGTTTCCCGTCTCGAACAGAAGGGGGATATCGAGAACGACAAGGGGTGCTGCGGCGTGTTCCGCCAGAAAGGCGCGCCGGTCTTCGGCGACGAGCGGATGCACGACCGCCTCGAGGCGCGTCAGCAACCCCGCGTCACTCGCGAGGGCGTCCTTCAGGCGGTCCCGGCTGACCGCATCGTTCTCGATCGCTTCCGGGCAGAGCGCACCGACCGGACCGACAGCCGCGCCACCCCTTGCGTAAAGGCGATGCACCGATGCATCCGCATCCCAGACGGGAATGCCCGCGTCGCGGAACATCTGCGACGTGGTCGATTTTCCCATCCCGATGGACCCCGTCAGCCCAAGCCGATGGGTCATGGCCCAAGCACCGCGTTGCGCAGATCGTCATCGACCAGGGGCGTATAACCGAACCAGCGTTCGAAACCGGGCACCGCCTGGTGCAGCAACATGCCAAGACCGTCGACCGTCTCGCATCCGGCCTCGCGCGCCGTGCGAAGCAGCCCGGTTTCCAGCGGCTTGTAGACGATGTCGGTTACAACCGTCGGCGGGCCGAGGCGGGACAGGTCGATCGCAAGCGGCGGCTGGCCCTCCATCCCGAGCGATGTCGTGTTCACGATCAGGGCGCAATCCTCGACAAGCTCGGGGATCCGCGTCCAGTCCTGCGGATCGACGCGCGCGCCGAACTGGTCCTTCAGCGCATCGGCACGGGCGCGCGTGCGGTTGGCCACGACCACCCGCGGCGCCCCGTCCGAGATCAGCGCCGAGACGATGGCCTTCGCCGCACCGCCCGAGCCCAGAACCAGTGCCGGCCCACTCGCCGCGGTCCAGCCCGGCAGCGCCTGGCGGATGTTGGTCAGGAACCCCTGGCCATCGGTGTTGTCGGCCTGAATCCGCCCGTCGGACATGAAGGTGATCGTGTTCGCCGCCCCGATCAGCGCGGCGCGGTCGGTCACGCTGGTCGCCAGCGACAGAACGTATTCCTTGTGCGGGATCGTGACGTTGACACCGACGAAGCCCATCCGAGGAAGCATGTGGAACGCATCCGCGAGATTGGCATGGGTGATGTGAAGGGGCACGTAATGCCCCCGCAACCCGTAGCGGCGCAGCCAGTGGCCATGCAGCCTCGGCGACAGGGAATGGGAAATCGGGTCGCCGATCACGCCGGCGAGCGGGATCTCGGGACGGATCATGTGAAACTCCAGCCGCGCAAGCGCAGAAAGGAACAGATATCGAGCAAGGGCAACCCAAGCACGGAAAACCAGTCGCCGTCCATCCGGCTGAAGAGCCGTGCCCCGATGCTTTCCGCCTGGTAGGCTCCGACCGAGCTTGCCACCTCGGGCCATGCGAGGTCGAGATAGGCATCGATCTCGGCCGCGGTCAGAACATGCATGGTCATGCGGGCCACGCCGACATGGCGCCACGCCGGCTCGGTTCCGTCATAGATGACAGCCGCGGAATAGAGGTGGTGCGTCTGCCCGGAGAGGCGCGACAGCTGTTCTTTCGCCATCTCGCGGCTTTCGGGTTTCTCGAAAACCTCGGTCTTCAACGCGAGAACCTGGTCGCAACCGAGCGTCAGACCCGCTTCGGCAACCTTGCGCGCCTTGAATTCGGCCAGCGCGTCCGCCACATCACGGGGATGCGCGTCCTCGGCCAGCAGTGCATCGCGGATCGCGGCCTCGTCTATGCGCGCCGGACGAATCGTCGGCCGGAGACCCGCCGTTTCCAGCAACTGGCGACGGATATCGGAGGCGGAGGCGAGGGTGAGCTGCCCGTCGGGCACGGAAATCCTGTCCATATCCCTGTGCATAACGGAGGGGAGTTGTCGCCGACAATCGGGTTGATGCGCGATGTGGAAAAGACCCCTCGCGATGCGGCTTCCGGAACCCACGACCTGTTGCGGATTTGTCCACGGGGAACAACCATTCACCGCCGTGGTCGGGATAGCTTGACAAAACTCGCCTGTCCCCGATCTTTTCCCACCCTATCCACAACATGAGGAGATTTAACACATTGAATAATATATGTATTTTCTGATTTCCACAGACGCGGGAGACCCGTTCCGGGAGAAACATTCCCTTGGGAAAACCCGTTGGAGAACCGGTCGCGGATCAGGGTTTCGGCGTTGCTCACTGCGCTAAAGAAACAACAACCTTTCTATAAATCTATCTTTTCTTGATACATGCCCCGGCCGTTCGCCAAGCTTGACAGGCGACAGGACGGGCCATAGACGACAGGTGCCTTTCGTCCGAAAGCGCATCTTCCAGACGATGATGACAAACAGGAACGCCCTGCCTGGGCTGTCCTGCGACAGGATATTTCCATGAGTGCTACGACGCTGAAACTTGCCGATCTGAAGGCGAAGTCCCCCAAGGACCTTCTGGCGATGGCCGAAGACCTCGAGATCGAGAACGCCTCGACCATGCGCAAGGGCGAGATGATGTTCGAGATCCTGCGCGAGCGGGCGGACGAAGGCTGGGAAATTTCCGGTGACGGTGTGCTCGAGGTGCTGCAGGACGGCTTCGGTTTCCTTCGATCGCCCGAAGCGAACTACCTGCCGGGTCCCGATGACATCTATGTCAGCCCCGAGATGATCCGTCAGCATTCGCTCCGCACCGGCGACACCGTCGAAGGGACGATGACCGCGCCGCGCGACAACGAGCGCTACTTCGCGCTTGTGACCGTGCAGGCGATCAACTTCCAGGATCCCGAGCGGGCGCGCCACAAGGTCGCCTTCGACAACCTGACGCCGCTTTACCCGGACGAGCGGTTGAAGATGGAAATCGAGGATCCCACGATCAAGGATCGCTCGGCACGCATCATCGACCTGGTCGCGCCGATCGGGAAGGGGCAGCGGGCGCTGATCGTGGCACCGCCCCGCACCGGCAAGACGGTGCTGTTGCAGAACATCGCCCATTCGATCGAGACCAACCACCCCGAGTGTTACCTGATCGTCCTTCTGATCGACGAACGCCCGGAAGAAGTGACCGACATGCAGCGCAGCGTGAAGGGCGAGGTGATTTCCTCGACCTTCGACGAACCCGCAACGCGGCACGTCGCGGTTGCCGAAATGGTCATTGAAAAGGCCAAGCGCCTTGTCGAGCACAAGCGCGACGTCGTCATCCTGCTGGACTCGATCACGCGTCTTGGCCGTGCCTACAACACCGTCGTTCCGTCCTCGGGCAAGGTTCTGACCGGTGGCGTGGATGCCAACGCGTTGCAACGTCCCAAGCGGTTCTTCGGTGCGGCCAGGAACATCGAGGAAGGCGGATCGCTCACCATCATCGCGACGGCGCTGATCGACACCGGCAGCCGTATGGACGAGGTGATCTTCGAGGAATTCAAGGGCACCGGCAACAGCGAGATCGTGCTGGACCGCAAGGTCGCCGACAAGCGCGTCTTCCCGGCGATGGACATTCTCAAGTCCGGCACCCGGAAAGAGGATCTGCTCGTCGAAAAGGGCGATCTGCAGAAAACCTATGTCCTGCGCCGCATCCTGAACCCGATGGGTACGACCGACGCCATCGAGTTCCTGATCTCGAAGCTCAAGCAGACCAAGACGAATTCCGAGTTCTTCGACTCGATGAACGCATAAGGGGCGCCGGCGATGCAGACGATCTTCGCCCTGGCGACCGCCCGGGGGAAGTCGGGCGTCGCCGTTCTCCGCATCTCGGGGCCCGAGGCGCACGACGTCGCGCGTCTGCTCTGCGGTGACCTGCCGGGACCGGGGCGTTTCGCGCTTCGGGATCTGCGCGATGCAGCGGGCGAGGTTCTGGACGAAGCCCTTGTGCTGCGCTTCGATGCGCCGCGCAGCTTCACCGGCGAAGATACCGTCGAGCTGCAGACCCACGGCAGCCTTGCCGTGATCCGCGCGGTCGAGGCCGCCATCGCGGCGACGGGCCTTGCAAGGCTGGCCGAACCGGGTGAGTTCACGCGGCGCGCGCTGCTCAACGGTAACCTCGATCTCGCGCAGGTCGAAGGCCTTTCCGATCTTCTCGCCGCCGAGACCGAAGGCCAGCGTCGGCAAGCGCAATCGCTGTTCTCGGGCGCGATGCGTGCCTTCGTCGAGGAAACGCGGCGCGACCTGCTGCGAGCGGCGGCCCTGATCGAGGCGACGATCGATTTCGCCGACGAGGACGTACCCGTCGACGTCTCGCCGGAGGTCGGCGCGCTGATCGCTGGTGTCATCGCCTCGATCGACGGGCAACTTGGGGGCTTCGCAGGAGCGGACCGCCTGAGAACGGGTTTCGAGGTCGCCATCGTCGGCCCGCCCAATGCGGGGAAATCGACGCTTCTCAATCGCATCGCGGGCCGTGATATCGCCATCACCTCCGAGATCGCCGGAACGACGCGGGATATTCTCGAGGTGCGGGTCGATCTTGATGGCCTGCCGGTCACTTTTCTGGATATGGCGGGCCTTCGCGAATCCGAGGACCGATTGGAACAGATCGGCGTTGCCCGGGCGCGGGAGCGGGCGGAGCGGGCCGATCTTCGGATTCTCCTTCAGGATGGGGCCGCGGGCGGGGACCCCTTCGATCCGGGGCTCGCGGTTGAGCTGACCTACCGGACGAAATCGGACCTGACGGGCGAGGGGGTGTCCGGGCTGACGGGGGAAGGCGTCGACCGCATCCTTTCGGATGTGTCCGCACGCCTGGGGGAACGTGTGAGCGATGGAACGATCGCCTCCCATGAACGGCATCGGCATGCGATGGCCGCGGCCCGGCGTTCATTGGGTCTTGCGGAACGGGCCTTTGCCGAAGGGCAGGGCGCCGAGATCATCGCCTATCACCTGCGTGACGGCTTGGCCGCGCTTGACTCGTTGATCGGGCGTGTAGATGTAGAGGCGGTCCTCGGCGAAATCTTTGCGCAATTCTGCATCGGCAAGTGAAAGGTGTTTCACGTGAAACATGACCGTTTCGATGTCATCGTGATCGGTGGCGGCCACGCGGGGGCCGAGGCGGCGCATGCCGCGGCCCGCGCCGGTGCCCGCACCGCGCTTGTCACGATGGAACGCGCGAAGATCGGCGTCATGTCCTGCAACCCCGCCATCGGTGGACTTGGCAAGGGCCATCTCGTGCGCGAGATCGATGCGATGGGCGGGATCATGGGCCTTGCCGCCGACCGTTCCGGCATCCAGTTCCGCCTGCTCAACCGCCGCAAGGGGCCCGCCGTGCGTGGCCCCCGCACGCAATCGGACCGCGCGCTTTACAAGGCCGCGATCCAGGATTTGCTGGCCGGACAGCCAAACCTTTCGATCCTCGAGGGAGAGGTTGCCGACCTGATCGTCGAAGGCGGGCGGGCGGCCGGCGTCCGCCTTGCCGATGGCAGCGACATCCCCGCGGCGGCTGTTGTTCTCACGACGGGCACCTTCCTGCGCGGCGTCATCCACATCGGCGACCGCAAGATGGAAGGCGGGCGGATGGGCGACCGCCCGTCGCAGCGCCTCGCCGAACGGCTCGATGCCCTGACCCTGCCGCTGGGGCGGCTGAAGACGGGGACGCCGCCGCGCCTGCGGTCGTCGTCCATCGCCTGGGACGGGCTGGAACTTCAGCCCGCCGATGATGAGCCGACCTTGTTCTCCTTCCTCTCGCGCGCGCCCTCGGTGCGTCAGATTTCCTGCGGGATCACGCATACGAACGAGAAGACGCACGAGATCATCACCGCCAACCTGTCGCGTTCCGCGATGTATGGCGGCCACATCGAAGGCGTCGGCCCGCGCTACTGCCCGTCGATCGAGGACAAGGTGGTGCGCTTCGCCGACAAGGGTTCGCACCAGATTTTCCTTGAGCCAGAAGGGCTTGAGAGCGATGTAGTGTATCCCAACGGCATCTCGACGTCGTTGCCCGAGGATGTACAGGCCGATTACGTCCACTCCATCGCCGGGCTCGAACAGGCTGAGATCCTGCAACCCGGCTACGCCATCGAATACGATTATGTCGATCCGCAGGCCCTCGACGCGTCGCTGGAGCTCCCGGCGTTGCGGGGGCTGTTTCTCGCAGGGCAGATCAACGGCACCACCGGGTACGAAGAGGCCGCGGCGCAAGGGCTGATGGCCGGGCTTAACGCAGCCCGGCAGGCGCGGGGGGAGGGGCCCGTCATCCTTGGCCGGTCGGATGCCTACATCGGTGTCCTGATCGACGATCTCGTGACCCGCGGCGTGAGCGAGCCCTACCGCATGTTCACCTCGCGCGCCGAATACCGGCTGACGCTGCGCGCGGATAATGCGGACCAGCGGCTGACCGCGCTGGCCGATGGCCTTGGCCTGATCGACGAACGGCGCCGCGCCGCGTTCGGCGCCAAGATGGAACGGCTGGAAGACGGCCGCGCCGTTCTGGAGAGCATGCGCTTCACGCCCCGCGAGGTTGCGGAAACCGGCATCCACGTCAACCAGGATGGCCAGCGGCGCAACGGGATGGACCTGTTGGCCTTTCCGGGCGTGACGCCCGCCGACCTGTCGCCGCTTATCCCCGCCCTCGACGACATGGACCCGGATATCCGCGAGCAACTGGCGATCGAGGCGCTTTACAAGACCTATGTCGATCGCCAGTCCCGCGATGTCGAGGCGCTGCGCCGCGACGAGAACCAGGCGATTCCTGATGCCTTCGCCTATGGCGAGATCGGCGGCCTGTCCAACGAACTGCGCGGCAAGCTGGAGCGTATCCGCCCGCGAACCCTGGCGCAGGCGGGCCGTATCGACGGGATGACGCCGGCGGCGCTGGCGCTGATTCTCACCCGCATCCGCCAAGACGAGCGCCGCCGCGCATGACCGATGACGAGGCAAAGGCCGCCCTCGCCGCCCGTGTTTCACGTGAAACACTCGGCCGGCTCGATCTCTATGCCGGGTTGCTGGTGAAATGGCAGGCCGCGATCAACCTTGTCTCTCCGACAACGCTGCCGCAGCTCTGGCTTCGCCACATGCTCGACAGCGCACAGGTGTTCGATCATGTGCCAGACTCGGCAAGGCGCTGGATCGATTTCGGCAGCGGCGGCGGGTTTCCCGGCCTTGTCTGCGCGGCCATCGCCGCGGAAAAGCGCCCCGATCTTCGGATCACGCTGGTGGAATCCGACATGCGAAAGGGGGCTTTCCTTCGGGAAGCCGCCCGGCAGATGGGCGTTGCGGTCGACGTGCTGACCCGACGGGTCGAGGATGTTCCGCCGTCCAGGTCCGACGTCGTCAGCGCCCGCGCGCTTGCACCGCTTGCCACCCTCTGCGCCTATGCGATGCCGCACCTGGGGCCCGACGGCATCTGCCTGTTTCAGAAGGGCGCACGCCACGCCGAGGAGCTTGAAACGGCGCGGCAGGACTGGCAGATGGATGTGACGACGATCCCGAGCGTCACCGATCCCGACGCGGTCCTTCTGAAACTGGAAAACCTGCGCCATGCCTGAGCTGTCCGCCCCGAGGATCCTCGCGATCACCAACCAGAAGGGCGGGGTCGGCAAGACGACAACGGCGATCAACCTCGGTGCGGCGCTGGCGCAATTGGGCGAGCGCGTTCTGATCATCGACCTCGATCCGCAGGGGAACGCATCGACCGGCCTCGGGATTTCGGCGCGCGACCGGGACAACACGACCTACGAACTGCTGCACGAGGAGGCGCCGCTCTCTTCGGTCATCCGCAAGACGGGGGTGGAGCGGCTGGACATCGCTCCGGGAACGACCGATCTCAGCTCGACCGATGTCGAGCTCGGGCAGCACGAGAACCGCATTTTCCTGCTGAAGGACGCGCTGTCGACGGATGGTCTTGCCGCCTACGATTACGTCCTGATCGATTGTCCGCCGTCGCTCAGCCTTCTGACGGTCAACGCGCTCGTCGCCTGCCATGCGGTGCTGGTACCGCTTCAAGCCGAGTTCTTCGCGCTGGAAGGCCTGTCACAGCTGATGCTCACCGTCCGTGACGTGCGCGAAACGGCCAACCCCGGGCTGCGGATCGAGGGGGTGGTGCTGACCATGTTCGATCAACGCAACAACCTGAGCCAACAGGTCGAAGAGGATGCGCGCGGCACGCTTGGCGAGCTTGTGCTGAACACGCGGATCCCGCGCAATGTCCGCCTGAGCGAGGCGCCTTCCTACGCGCTTCCGGTTCTGGCCTATGATCCGTCGTCGAAGGGCAGCCAGGCCTACGTCGAACTGGCCGAGGAAGTCCTTGCACGGCATGCGAAACGGAAGGAGCCGGCATAATGGTCAAGCGGCGCGAGCGCACAGGTCTTGGGCGGGGCCTGTCGGCCCTGTTGGCCGATATCGAAACGCCCGGCACCGCGCCGACGGACGGGCAGCCGGGTCCGGCCGAGGCCACGCCGCGCGGCCTCCGGACTGTGCCGATCGACCGGATCGTGCCCAACCCCGATCAGCCGCGCCGCAGCTTCGCCGAGGACGCGCTCAACGAGCTGGCCGAATCGATCCGCGAAAAGGGCGTGATCCAGCCGCTGATCGTGCGGGCAGACCCCAGGGATTCCTCGAAATTCCAGATCGTTGCGGGTGAGCGGCGCTGGCGCGCATCGCAGCGGGCGCAGCTGCATGACCTGCCGGTGATCGTGCGCGAGTTCGATGACACCGAGGTTCTCGAGGTCGCGATCATCGAGAATATCCAGCGCGCCGATCTGAACGCCCTGGAAGAGGCGCTGGGCTATCGGCAACTGATCGACCGCTTCGGTCACACGCAGGAGCAGCTTGCGACGGCGCTGGGCAAGAGCCGCAGCCATATTGCCAACATGATGCGGCTTCTGGGTCTGCCCGAAGAAATCCAGGACATGTTGCGCGCCGGACAGCTGAGCGCGGGGCATGCGCGGGCGCTTCTGACGGCCGACGACCCTCTGACGCTTGCGCGGCAGGCGGTGGCCAAGGGGCTTTCGGTGCGGGACGTGGAGAAGCGCGCCAAGGCAAGGACGTCCGGCGCCGCGAAGAAGCGTCCGACGACGGGCGGTGGCAAGGATGCCGATACCATCGCGCTCGAGGGCGATCTGAGCGCCTCGCTCGGAATGCCGGTCAACATCGCGCATGATGCGGCAAGCGGGGGTGGGTTGGTGACGATCCGTTATGCCGACCTGGAAAAGCTGGATGACATCATCCGCCTTCTGGGCAGCAGCCGCTGACCATCAGTCGACCAGCAGTTCGGCAAGCACCGTGTTCAGGATGCGGCGACCCTGTTGCGTCGCCGTGATGCGGTCCGTCGTGACCTCGATCATGCCGTATCTGAAGAGCCTATCCAGGGCGTCAGGGTCGAAATCACGCCCACGCATCGCCACGTAACGCCCCCGGTCCAGGCCTTCGGAAAGGCGCAGAGCCATCATTGCATATTCCTCGGCCTGCGCTTCGGGCGTGATGACCTCGCGCAGCGTTTCCCCGCTGCCGCGTGTCTCCACGGCCTTCAGCCAGCTGGACGGCGATAGTTCGGTTTCCGTCGCCGTTCGATGCCCATCCAGCGTCAGCCGCCCATGTGCCCCGGGGCCGATGCCGACGTAATCGCCACCACGCCAATAAACGAGATTGTGGCGGGATTGCGCCATGTCGCTGGAATGATTGGAAACTTCGTAAGCGGGAAGGCCCGCGGCCGCGCACATCTCCTGCGTCATGTCATACATGCTCGCCGCCGTGTCGTCGTCGACAAGCCCGGGCAGCCGCCCCCGTGTGTGCCGGTCTCCGAAGGCGGTGCCGGGCTCGATCGTGAGCTGGTAGAGCGACAGGTGATCGGCTGCGAGCGCCAGCGCCTCGGACAGTTCCGCACCCCAGGCCTCGGGCGTCTGGTGCTGGCGGGCATAGATCAGGTCGAAACTGACACGGGGGAAGACGTTCCGCGCGATGTTGAAGGCTTTTCGACCCTCCGCCGCCGAATGGAGCCTTCCCAATAGCCTGAGATCCTCGTCGTTCAGCGCCTGGAGACCCATCGAGACGCGGTTGATGCCCGCATCCCGAAAGCCGCGGAAGCGACCGGCCTCGACCGAGGTCGGATTGGCCTCCAACGTCACCTCGAGGTCGTTGGCGGTCGGCCACGTCGCGCGGATCGCGTCGAGGATCGCCGCAACGGTTTCCGGCGCCATCAGCGAGGGCGTGCCGCCCCCGAAATAGATGCTGGTCAGCGTGCGGCCCGGAACCTCTTCTGAATATCTTTTTATTTCAGATAGATAGGATGAAACCCAACGCGATTGGTCGATCTGCGCCGCGACATGGCTGTTGAAGTCGCAATAGGGGCACTTTGCCTGGCAGAAGGGCCAGTGGACATAGAGGCCGAAGCCCCCGGCCTGCCAATGCTCAGTCACCGAGGGCCTGTTTCAACTGCTCGACCGCCTTGGCGCGATGGCTGATCCTGTTCTTTTCCCACCGGTCCATCTCGCCGAAGGTGATGTCGTAGCCTTCCGGCTGAAAGATCGGGTCGTAGCCGTACCCCTGGTCGCCCCGCATCGGCCAGACGACCTGCCCCTCCATCACACCGGGGAACACCTCGTCATGGCCATCGGGCCAGGCAAGGACCAGCGTGCAGCAAAAGCGCGCGGTCCGGGGGTGGGGCGCGCCCTTCGCCTCCAGCAACTCGTGCGTTTTCCGCATGGCCATCACGAAATCGCGCCCGTTGGGCGTTTCTGCCCAATCGGCGGTGTAGACACCGGGCGCGCCCTCGAGCGCGTCGATCTCGATGCCGCTGTCATCCGACAGCGCGGGAAGGCCCGTCGCCTTTGCGGCGGCATGGGCCTTGATCCGGGCGTTCTCGACGAAGGTCGTTCCCGTTTCCTCTGGCTCGGGCAGGTCGTGATCGGCCGCCCCGCTCACGCGGATGCCGAAAGGCGCCAAAAGCGCCTCCATCTCCTCGAGCTTTCCCTTGTTGTGGGTCGCGATCAGCAGGTGATCGCCGGTGAAGCGTCGCATCAGCTGGTCGCCGCCTTCTGTGCCGCGACAAGCGCCGCGATGCCCTGTTCGGCAAGGCCGTACATCTCGTCGAACTGGCCGCGGGAGAAGGCCGAGCCCTCGGCGCTCGCCTGCACCTCGACCAAAGCGCCCGCGCCGGTCATGACGAAGTTCGAATCGGTCCCCGCCTCGCTGTCCTCAAGGTAGTCGAGGTCCAGCACCGGCTGGCCCGCGTAGATCCCGCAGGAGACGGCGGCGATGTGATCGGTGATGGGATCGCTCGTGATATCGCCCGCCTTCATCAGCTTGTTCACGGCCAGCCGCAGCGCGACCCAGCCGCCCGTGATCGAGGCGCAGCGCGTGCCGCCATCGGCCTGGATCACGTCGCAGTCGATGGTGATCTGCCGTTCGCCAAGCGCCGAGCGGTCCACCCCGGCACGCAAGCTGCGCCCGATGAGGCGCTGAATCTCCTGCGTGCGGCCCGATTGCTTGCCCGAGGCGGCCTCCCGACGCATGCGCGTGTGGGTGGCGCGGGGCAGCATGCCGTATTCAGCGGTCACCCAGCCAAGCCCCGAGTTCTTCAGGAACGGCGGCACGCGTTCCTCGAGCGTCGCAGTGCACAGAACATGGGTGCCCCCGCAGCGGATCATGCACGACCCCTCGGCATGGCGCGTGACGCCGGTTTCGATCACGATTTCGCGCATTTCGTCTAGGTTTCGGCCGGAAGGACGCATAGATATTCCCCTGATGATCCGTGAGGCGGGGATAGTCCGCGCCCGCCCCGCGACGCAAGCCCGAATGGCCGGCAGGACCATGAAGACGACCGATCGCACGACCGAACAGTCCAGCGTGATGAACGACCTCAACGACCGCTCGCGCGAGGTGTTTCGCCGCGTGGTCGAAGGGTACCTGGAGACCGGCGCGCCTGTGGGCTCGCGCACGCTGACGCGCAGCTTGTCGGAACAGGTCTCGGCCGCGACGGTGCGCAACGTGATGCAGGACCTCGAATATCTCGGCCTGCTCGATAGCCCGCATGTCTCGGCGGGGCGGGTGCCCACGCAGCTGGGGCTGCGCATGTTCATCGACGGCTTCATGGAGGTCGGCGCGCTGACCGAGGCGGATCGCCAGAACCTCGACGACACGCTCGGGTCGAACACCGGCGACGTGACCGGCGCGCTCGACCGGCTCGGCTCGGCCCTGTCGGCGGCCACCCATGGCGCCAGCGTCGTCCTGACGCCGAAGCGCGAGGCGCCGATCAAGCATATCGATTTCGTGCCGCTGTCGCCCGACCGGGCGCTGGTGGTGCTGGTCCATGCAGACGGCCATGTCGAGAACCGCTTGTTCCAGCCGCCCCCCGGCCATACCCCAAGCGCGATGCGCGAGGCGGCGAATTACCTGAACGCCCATCTTGCGGGTCGGACGCTGGGAAGCCTCCGGGCGGACATGCAGCGCGAGGTGGAAACGCGCCGCGCGCAGATCGACGAGATCGCAAGCCACATGATCGAGGCCGGCCTTGCCGTCTGGGATGCCGACGGCAACGAGGGTGGCCGGCTCATCGTGCGGGGCCGCTCCAACCTCCTGTCCGAGGCTGCCGAGGCGGAGGACCTCGAGCGCATCCGGCTGCTGTTCGACGACCTTGAACGCAAGCGCGACATCGCCGAGTTCCTGGAGCTGGCCGAAACAGGCGAGGGGGTGCGCATTTTCATCGGCTCCGAGAACAAGCTTTTCTCACTTTCGGGTTCCGCTCTGGTCGTCTCTCCCTATATGAACGCGGACCGGAAGATCGTGGGCGCGGTGGGGGTCATCGGCCCGACCCGTCTGAACTACGGGCGCATCGTTCCGATCGTGGATTACACGGCACAGCTTGTCGGCAAACTGATCGCCGATCGCGGCTGAGCCGGAACATTGAAGGTTGAAGAGGCACGCATGTCCGACACCAGGCAGGAGAACATGGCCGAAGAGGAACAGCACGCGGCCGCGCCCGACGAGGCCGCGCCCGACATCGATCTGTCCGAAGAGCCGGTCGACGAAATTGATGCACTCCGCGCCGAGCGGGACGACCTGAAGGACCGGCTTCTGCGCACGCTCGCCGAATCGGAGAACGTCCGCAAACGGGCCGAGCGCGATCGTCGCGAATCCGAGAAATACGGTGGAACGCGGATCGTTCGGGATCTTTTGCCGGTGTATGACAACCTGCGCCGCGCGCTCGACAGCGCCGCCGAGGCGGCTGGCGATGCCGACAAGGCGCTCATGGAGGGCGTGGAGCTGACCTTGCGCGAATTGCTCAAGGTTCTTGGCAAGCACGGCGTCACGCCCATCGTTCCCGAGGTCGGCGAACAGTTCGATCCGCAAAGCCACGAAGCCATGTTCGAGGCCCCCGTGCCCGGCACGAAGGCGGGCGAGATCCTGCAGGTGATGGCCGAGGGCTTCCTTCTGCATGACCGGCTGGTCCGGCCCGCGCAGGTGGGCGTGTCGTCGAACCCCGGCTAACGCGGCTCGGCAAGGTCCTTCAGCTCGTAGAGCAGCATCAGCGCCTCGCGCGCCGTTAACTCGTCGGGGTGAACGGCGGCGAGGCGCTCCTGTAACGGCGACGGCCCGGCCTGTTTCACGGGCCTGGCCGGCGCGGCGGCGAACAGCGGCAGGTCGTCGATCACGGCCTTGCGGTCGCCGCCTTCGCGTTCGCCCTTTTCCAAGGCATCCAGCACCTCGTGCGCGCGGGCCACCACGCTGTCGGGCAGGCCCGCCAGTTTCGCGACCTGAACGCCGTAAGAGCGGTCGGCGGCCCCTTCACGCACCTCGTGCAGGAAGATCACCTCGCCCTGCCACTCCCTCACGGCGACGGTCGCGTTCCTCAGCCCGTCCAGCCGTGCGGCAAGGCCGGTCATCTCGTGGTAATGGGTCGCGAAAAGCGCGCGGCAGCGGTTGACCTCGTGCAGGTGCTCCAGTGTCGCCCAGGCGATCGACAAACCGTCATAGGTCGCCGTGCCGCGCCCGATCTCGTCGAGGATGACCAGCGCGCAGTCATCGGCCTGGTTCAGGATCGTCGCGGTTTCCACCATCTCGACCATGAAGGTCGACCGCCCGCGGGCAAGGTCATCGGCGGCGCCGACACGGCTGAAGACCTGGCTGACAAGGCCGATCTCGGCCCGTTCGGCAGGGACGAATCCGCCCATTTGAGCCAGAATCGCGATCAGCGCATTCTGGCGGAGGTAGGTGGATTTGCCGGCCATGTTCGGCCCGGTCAGAAGGGTGATCGCCGCACCGTCGCCCTCGGGGCTGAGGGAGCAATCATTGGCGACGAAGGGCGCCCCCTCGCGCGCGAGCGCGGCCTCGACCACCGGATGACGGCCGCCGGAGATGTCGAAACGCCGGTCGGCATGCATCGCGGGGCGGCTCCAGTTCCCCTCGGCGGCCCGCCGTGCAAGGGCTGCGGACAGGTCCAGCTCCGCCAGGGCGCGCGCCGTCGCGCCGATGGCGTCGTGTTCGGCCAGCACCGCCTCGCGCAGGGATTGGAAGAGCGCGCGCTCGATCTCTTGCGCGCGGTTGCCGGCGTTCAGGATCTTCGTTTCCAGCTCCGACAGCTCAAGCGTCGTGAAACGCACGGCGTTGGCCGTGGTCTGGCGGTGGATGAAGCGTTCCGACAGCGGCGGGGACAGCATCTTTTGAGCATGGGTCGCCGTCGTCTCGATGAAATAGCCCAGCACGTTGTTGTGCTTGATCTTCAGCGAGGAGACGCCGGTCGCCTCGACATACTCCGCCTGCATCCCCGCGATCACGCCGCGCCCCTCGTCGCGCAGGCGGCGCACTTCGTCCAGCTCGTCGCTATAACCCTCGGCGATGGTGCCCCCGTCGCGAAGCTGGACGGGCGGCTCGGCAACCAGCGCGCGGTCAAGGAGGCCGGACAGGCTTTCGTGGCCCGTCAGGCCCCCGCGCGCCTCGGCCAGAACCTCGGGAAGATCGACGCCGGAGAGCATCGCGTGAAGCGCCATCGCCCCCGCCAGCCCGTCCCGGATCGCGGCAAGGTCGCGCGGACCGCCGCGGTCGAGCGCCAGCCGCGACAGGGCGCGGTCAAGGTCGGGGATGCGGCGCAGATGCGTCTCGGTTTCGTCTCTGACAAGCCTGTCAGAGACGAAGAACCCGACCGCGTCATGCCGCGCGCGGATCACGCCAAGGTCGGTGGACGGCCCCGACAGGCGCCGCTCCAGCAGCCGCGCGCCCCCTGCGGTCAGGGTCCGGTCGATGACCGACAGAACCGTGTTCGCCCGCCCGCCCGACAACGCCTGCGTCAGTTCCAGGTTCCGCCGCGTGGCGGCGTCGAGTTGCAACACCTGCCCCGCCGATTGCCGACGAGGTGCGCGCAGAAGCGGCAGGCTGCCTTTCTGCGTCAGTTCCAGGTAGTCGATCAGCGCGCCCGTGGCGGCCACCTCGGGCCGCGTGAAGCTGCCGAACCCGTCGAGCGAGGCCACCGAGAACAGCCGCGCGATGCGCGCCTCGGCGGAGCGGCTGTCGAAACTGGTGGGGGCAAGCGTCGTGACCGCCGCGCCGATCTCCTCGATCGCCGCGATGCGCTCGGGCGGCATGCCGTCCGAGACCAGCACCTCGCGCGGGGCAAGCCGGGCCAGTTCCGGGCCAAGCCGCACGGGCGGGCAGGGCAGGACGTGAAAATCGCCGGTCGAGATATCGCACCAGGCAAGCGCGCCCTCGCCCCGGATCTCGGCATAGCCGGCAAGGTAGTTGTGCCGCCGCGCCTCCAAGAGCGTGTCCTCGGTCAGCGTGCCGGGCGTGACCAGCCGCACCACCTCGCGCCGGACCACGGCCTTGGAGCCCCCGCGCTTCTTCGCCTCGGCGGGGTCCTCCATCTGCTCGCAGATCGCCACGCGAAACCCCTTGCGGATCAGGGTCAACAGGTAGCTTTCGGCACTATGCGCCGGCACGCCGCACATCGGGATGTCGTCGCCCGCGTGCTGCCCGCGCTTGGTCAGCGCGATATCCAGCGCCGCCGCCGCCGCGACCGCGTCGTCGAAGAACATCTCGTAGAAATCGCCCATCCGGTAGAACAGGAGCGCATCGGCATGCTGCCCCTTGATCTCCAGGTATTGCGCCATCATCGGCGTCACTTGGCTCATCCCGCCCCCCGCAGTCGCGGGTGGAGCCTACGCAAGGCGCACGCGGGATTGAAGCGGCAAAAGGCCCTTGTTGCCCGGGCGCTGGACAGTGGATAAACCCTCCCTCGGCAAAGGGAGGGCGCCGCGCATGGCCGACAAGACCAAGATCACCCGGGACGAGGCGCTGGCCTATCACCTGGACCCCTATCCGGGAAAGATCGACATCTCGGCCTCGGTGCCGATGGCGACGCAGCGCGACCTGAGCCTTGCCTATTCGCCCGGCGTCGCGGTGCCCTGCGAGGTGATCGCGGAACGGCCCGAGACGGCCTATGACTACACGACCAAGGGCAACCTCGTCGCCGTCATCTCGAACGGGACCGCGGTTCTGGGCCTTGGAAATCTCGGCGCCCTGGCCTCGAAGCCCGTGATGGAGGGCAAGGCGGTGCTCTTCAAGCGGTTCGCCGACGTGAACTCCATCGACATCGAGCTCGATACCGAGGACCCGGATGAATTCTGCCGCGCCGTCAGGCTGATGAGCCCGACCTTCGGCGGCATCAACCTCGAGGACATCAAGGCGCCCGAGTGTTTCATCATCGAGCAGCGCCTGAAGGAAGAATGCGACATCCCCGTCTTCCACGACGACCAGCACGGCACGGCCGTGATCTGCGCCGCCGGGCTGATCAACGCGCTGCAGATCTCGGGCAAGAAGATCGAGGACTGCAGGATCGTCCTCAATGGTGCGGGCGCGGCCGGGATTGCCTGTATCGAGCTTCTGAAGGCGATGGGGGCGCGGCACGAGAACTGCATCGTCTGCGACACCAAGGGTGTGCTCTGGCAGGGCCGCACCGAGGGCATGAACCAGTGGAAATCGGCCCATGCGATCAAGACCGAGCTGCGCACGCTGGAAGAGGCGATGGTGGGCGCGGACGTGTTCCTTGGCGTGTCGGTCAAGGGCGCGGTGACGCCCGAGATGGTGAAGTCGATGGCCGACAATCCCGTGATCTTCGCCATGGCCAACCCCGACCCCGAGATCACGCCGGAAGAGGCGCACGAGGTCCGCGTCGATGCCATCGTGGCGACGGGGCGGTCGGATTATCCCAACCAGGTCAATAACGTCTTGGGATTCCCGTATCTTTTCCGCGGCGCGCTGGATATCCACGCCCGCGCGATCAATGACGAGATGAAGATCGCCTGCGCGCATGCGCTGGCCGAGCTGGCGCGCGAGGATGTGCCGGACGAGGTCGCGATGGCCTATGGCCGCAAGCTTGCCTTCGGGCGCGACTACATCATCCCCACACCCTTCGACCCGCGGCTGATCTACACGATCCCGCCCGCCGTGGCGCGGGCCGGGATGGACACGGGCGTGGCGCGGCGGCCGATCGTCGATCTCGAGCGCTACGCCGAGGGACTGCGGGCGCGGATGGATCCGACGAGTTCCATCCTCCAGGGGATCTACGCGCGGGCGAAATCGGCGCAGGCGCGGATGATCTTCGCCGAGGGCGACGATGTGCGCGTTTTGCGCGCGGCGGTCGCCTATCAGCGGCAGGGGCTGGGCAAGGCGCTGGTCGTGGGGCGCGAAGCGGATGTGAAGGAAAAGCTGACGGCGGCGGGGCTTGCCGACGCGGTGCGCGAGCTCGAGGTGGTGAACGCCGCCAACACCAAGCATCTCGAGAGCTACAAGTCGTTCCTGTACCAGCGGCTGCAGCGCAAGGGGCATGACCGGGCCGATATTCACCGGCTTGCGGCGCGGGACCGGCATGTGTTCTCGGCCTTGATGCTGGCGCATGGGCATGGCGATGCGCTGGTCACGGGGGCGACGCGGAAGTCGGCGCATGTGATTGATCTGATTGGAAAAGTCTTCGACGCGCGGGCGCAGGACGGGGCGGTCGGCGTGACCGCGCTTCTCCACAAGGGGCGCATCGTGCTGATCGGGGATACCCTGGTGCATGAATGGCCCGAGAAAGAGGACCTGGCCCTGATCGCCGAGCGCGGCGCGCAGGTCGCCCGTGACCTGGGGCTGGAGCCGCGGGTGGCCTTCGTCAGCTTCTCGACCTTTGGCTATCCGGTCAGCGAACGGTCCGAGAAAATGCACCGTGCGCCGCAGGTGCTGGACGAAAAAGGCGTTGATTTCGAGTACGATGGCGAGATGGCTGTCGATGTGGCCCTAAACCCCGAGGTGATGGCGCAATACCCGTTCACCCGGCTCTCGGGGCCGGCCAACGTGCTGGTCGTGCCGGCGCGGCATTCGGCGTCGATCAGCGTGAAGCTGATGCAGGAAATGGCGGGCGCCACCGTGATCGGGCCGATCCTGACCGGGCTGAAAAGCCCGATCCAGATCTGTTCGACGGTGTCGACGGCGAATGACATCCTGAACATGGCGGTGATGGCGGCCTGCGAGATCGGGCGGCGCTGAACGGGGTCACAGCGCGTACACACCCCGTACACACCGCATGCATACGGCACGCGGGCTTGGGATGTGCGCCAATCGTGTGTATATTCGCTACACACGGAGGGCGCATCATGGGCAAGCAACGGACGAACGTCAGCATCGACGCCAAGGTTCTGGCCGGTGCGCGCGCGCGGGGGATGAACGTCTCGGCCATCGCCGAGGAGGCCCTGCGCAAGGCGCAACAAGAGGCGTGGCAGGAAGAAAACGCGGAGGCGCTGCAGCGCCTTAATGATTGGGTCGACAAGAACGGGTTGCCCTTGGCAGATTACCAAGTGCTGAAGGTCGATTGATGGCGCAATACCGGGTTTACCGATTGCCTCGGGGCGAGTTGGTCGTCGATCTGCAAACCGATCACATCCGGACGACCACCCGAATCGTCGCGCGCCTTGTGCCCGAAGCAGAGACCGGGCCACTTCTCGGGGATGCGACGCCGGTCTTCGTGATCGATGGGATGCGCATGAGCCTTTTGACGACCCACATGGGTGCTGTCCCGTCACAGGCTCTGCAGGAGGAGATCGCCGATCTCAGCGCGGAGGACTATGTCATCCTCCGCGCCATCGACATGGTCTTTACCGGCGTCTGAGCCTCAGCCCGTCATCCCGTCCCAGAAATCCTTGACCTTGTCGAAGAAGCCCTTGGCGTTGGGGTTGTTCGACGTGCCGCCGATCTCTTCGAACTTCTTCAGCAGCTCTTTCTGCTCCGAGGTCAGCTTGACCGGCGTTTCGACGGCCAGCTCGATATACATGTCGCCGACACCCGGGCCGCGGAGCTGGGGCATGCCCTTGCCGCGAAGGCGCATCTGGCGGCCCGATTGCGAGCCTTCGGGCACCTTCACGCGGGAGCGGCCGCCGTCGATCGTGGGTACCTCGACCTCGCCGCCGAGGGCGGCCCGGGTCATGGACACGGGCACACGGCAGAACAGGTCGATGCCGTCACGCTGGAAGAGCGCGTGGTCGGCCACTTCGATGAAGATGTAGAGATCGCCCGCAGGGCCGCCGCGCAGGCCGGCCTCGCCCTCGCCGGACAGGCGGATGCGCGTGCCCGTCTCGACACCGGCGGGAATGTTCACGGACAGCGCGCGGTCCTTCTGCTGGCGACCGGCGCCGCCGCAGGTGCGGCAGGGGTTCTTGACGATCTGGCCGACGCCGGAACAGGTCGGGCAGGTGCGTTCGACGGTGAAGAAGCCCTGTTGCGCGCGCACCTTGCCCATGCCGGAGCAGGTGGGGCAGGAGGTGGGTTCCGCGCCGCCTTCCGAGCCCGAACCATTGCAGGAGCCGCAGGCGACCGATGTCGGCACGGTGATCTGCTTGGACAGACCCGAATAGGCCTCTTCGAGACTGATTTTCAGGTTGTAGCGCAGGTCCGAGCCACGGCTGGCCCGGCTGCGGCCGCCGCCGCGCTGGCCGCCCATGAAATCGCCGAACAGATCCTCGAACACGTCCGAAAAGGCGCTTGCGAAATCGCCCTGTCCGGGGCGCCCGCCAAAACCGCCGGCACGCGCGCCGCCTGCCATCCCGCCATCGAAGGCGGCATGGCCGAAGCGGTCATAGGCGGCCTTCTTGTCGGCATCCTTCAGGACGTCATAGGCCTCGTTCACTTCCTTGAACTGGGCCTCGGCATCGGGGTTGTCGGCGTTGCGGTCGGGGTGAAGCTCTTTCGCCTTGGTGCGATAGCCCTTCTTGATCTCGTCGGCAGACGCGCCTTTCGAAACCCCGAGCACCTCGTAGTAATCGCGCTTTGCCATGTCGTTCCTTCCTTGAACGCACGGACCGGCCAGGATCTCGCCCGGCCGGTCTCATGGGGGTCACGTCACGCGATCAGCCGCGCTTGCGGTCGTCGTCGAGGTCTTCGAAATCGGCATCGACGATGTCGTCATCCACCGAGCGCGCGGCATCGGAGTCGTCGTCGCCGTCGGCTTCCTCCTGCTGCGCCTTGTAGATCGCCTCACCCAGGCGCATCGACGCCTCGGTGACGTTCTGGATGCCGCCCTTGATCTTGCCGGCATCCTCGGTCTCGAGCTGTTCCTTGAGGTTCTTGATTGCAAGCTCGATCGCCTCGACGGTGGAGGGGTCGACCTTGTCGCCATGTTCCTCGAGGGATTTCTCGGTGGCGTGGATCAGGCTTTCGGCCTGGTTGCGGGTCTCGACCAGCTCGCGGCGCTTCTTGTCGGCGTCGGCGTTCTCCTCGGCCTCGCGCACCATGCGTTCGATATCCTCGTCCGAAAGACCGCCCGATGCCTGGATCGTGATCTTCTGCTCCTTGCCGGTGCCCTTGTCCTTGGCGCCGACCGAGACGATGCCGTTGGCGTCGATGTCGAAGGTCACCTCGATCTGCGGCACGCCGCGCGGGGCGGGCGGGATGTTCTCGAGGTTGAACTGGCCGAGCATCTTGTTGTCGGCCGCCATTTCACGCTCGCCCTGGAAGACGCGGATGGTCACCGCGTTCTGGTTGTCTTCCGCGGTCGAGAAGATCTGCGCCTTCTTGGTCGGGATCGTCGTGTTGCGGTCGATCAGGCGGGTGAAGACACCGCCCAGCGTCTCGATGCCGAGCGACAGGGGCGTCACGTCGAGAAGGACGACGTCCTTCACGTCACCCTGCAGAACGCCGGCCTGGATCGCGGCGCCGAGGGCGACCACTTCGTCGGGGTTCACGCCCTTGTGCGGCTCCTTGCCGAAGAAGTTGGTCACTTCCTCGACCACCTTGGGCATGCGGGTCATGCCGCCGACAAGGACGACCTCGTCGATATCGCCCTTGGACAGGCCCGCATCCTTGAGGGCGGCGGCGCAGGGCTTCATCGAGGCCTTGATCAGGTCGCCCACCAGGCTTTCCAGCTTGGCACGGGTCAGCTTCATGACGAGGTGCAGCGGCTGACCGTTCGCGCCCATCGAGATGAAGGGCTGGTTGATCTCGGTCTGGCTGGACGACGACAGCTCGATCTTGGCCTTCTCGGCCGCTTCCTTGAGACGCTGGAGCGCCATCTTGTCGTTCGTCAGGTCGACGCCGTGCTCTTTCTTGAACTCGTCGGCGAGGTAGTTGACGATCCGCATGTCGAAATCTTCGCCGCCGAGGAACGTGTCGCCGTTCGTCGATTTCACTTCGAAGAGGCCGTCGTCGATTTCCAGGATCGTGATGTCGAAGGTGCCGCCGCCAAGGTCATAGACCGCGATGGTCTTGGTATCCTTCTTGTCGAGGCCATAGGCGAGCGCCGCGGCCGTCGGCTCGTTGATGATGCGCAGCACCTCGAGGCCCGCGATCTTGCCGGCGTCCTTGGTCGCCTGGCGCTGGGCGTCGTTGAAATAGGCGGGAACGGTGATGACGGCCTGCGTCACCTCTTCGCCGAGGTAGCTCTCGGCGGTTTCCTTCATCTTGGTCAGGATCTGCGCCGAGATCTGGGAGGGGCTGAACTTCTCGCCGCGCACCTCGACCCAGGCGTCGCCGTTGCCGCCGTCGACGATCTTGTAGGGGACGAGCTTCTTGTCCTTCTCCACCTCGGCGTCACCGAGGCGGCGGCCAATCAGGCGCTTGACGGCGAAGATGGTGTTCTCGGGGTTGGTCACGGCCTGCCGCTTGGCGGCCTGGCCGACGAGGCGTTCGTCGTCGGTGTAGCCCACGATGGAGGGCGTGGTGCGCGCGCCTTCGGAGTTCTCGATGACGCGGGGCTGGCTGCCGTCCATGATGGCAACGCAGGAGTTGGTGGTGCCGAGGTCGATCCCGATTACTTTGGCCATGTCGGTCTGGTCCCTTCTTTAAAGCGAACGGGCGGTGTCGGGTCCGCTTCGGCCCCCAATGCCGCCTTCGTGATCCTGTTTGATTTGGCCGGGATGCACGCCCGACCGGTTCGCAGGGTATATAGGAGGGGGGTCAGGGGCCTGCAAGCGGGGCGGATGGCGGGAAAATGGTGGAAAATCGCGTGGGACAGGCGGTGGATGTCGGCGGCGTGACGGTCTGGCCCGGGTGGCTGGACGCGGGCGCGCAGGCGGCGATGGTCGAGGACATCCGCGCCGTGGCGGCGGCGGCGCCCTTCTTCACGCCGGAAACGCCGCGGGGGCGGAAGATGTCGGTCAGGATGACGGCGGCGGGGCTCTATGGCTGGGTCAGCGACCGCAAGGGGTATCGCTACGAGCCGCGCCACCCCTCGGGCGTGGAGTGGCCGCCGATCCCGGCCTCGGTTCTGGCGGTGTGGCGCGCCGTGTCGGGCGTGGACCGCGAGCCCCAGTGCTGCCTCGTGAACTGGTACGGCGAGGGGGCGAAGATGGGCCTTCACCAGGATCGGGACGAGGCGGATTTCGACATGCCGGTGGTGTCGATCTCGCTCGGGGACGACGCGCTGTTTCGCGTGGGCGGGGTCGAGCGCAGGGGGCCGACCCGATCCATCTGGCTGCGCTCGGGCGACGTGGCGGTGCTGGGCGGCGCCGCGCGCCTGGCCCATCACGGGATCGACCGGGTGCGCCCTGGCAGTTCGACCCTGCTGCCGCGGGGCGGGCGCATCAACCTCACGCTGCGCGTTGTCGATTAGCGCCCGGCGGCCCAGCTTTCGGATGCGTGCTTGCGGGTATAGGCCTCGCCCATGAAGCCGATCACCAGAACCACGAGGGTGAAATACAGCGGGTACTGCCAGTTGGTGTAGTGCAGGAAGTAGTTTACGAAGACGAAGCCGCGCCCCTGGTCGATGATGTGGAACAGCGGATTCCAGTCGAAGAAGCCGATGATCGAGGTCGGCAGCATGTTGGCAACGAACATCTTGCCCGACGCAATCATGTTGGCGCGGACGTAGACCAGCTGGATGATGGAGACGACATCGGGGAGCCATGGCTTCGCCGCCATGAGGACGAGGCCGATCGCGCAGCCCGAGCCCCAGGCCAAGAGGAACATCAGGAAGGCGCTGGACCAGTCGTGGATCACGATGGGATTGAACATCGTGTGCAGCACGAGAAGCAGCACCAGGAGGCTCATCGTCTGGGTGTAGAGCGAGCTGAGCGCGGCCGACAGGATCGCGACCAGCGTGTTCATGGGCGCATGCTGCATCATCGAGGACGTCGGCCCCTCGGCCCCCATGACCTTCTGAAGCGCCTGGATGTGGGTCAGGTAGGCGAAGATGCCGGTCAGCAGGTACAGCATGAAGTCGCCCCGCACCGAGACCGAGCGTTGCCCCATGACGGTGAACATCACGTAGAAGGCGGCGATGAACAGGAGCGACTGGACGACCTTCAGGAGAATGGCCCAGAGCGCGTTGCTATGGCCCTGGCGCACCTGTCGCGCGGCGGCGATGAAGGTCAACTCGAGCATGTTCAGCGCAAGGCTGAAGGTCGATCGTCTGCGTCTGGCTTCGAACATCTACCCGTCGACTCGTCACTGGACCCGCCATCGTGCCCGACCCGCCCCGTCGCGGGTCCGCCCTTGCTCCGGTAGGCGCAGGCGACGATAACGCTGAAAGCCATAGCAATCAATCAAGGCCAAATGGAGGCACCATTGGATTACGCGGAAATGATGCGGGTCTTTCGCAAGGCCGCCATCGAGGCGGGTGACCGCATCATGGAGATCTACGACTCCGATGATTTCGAGGTGAGGGCCAAGTCCGACGACAGCCCGGTGACCGAGGCCGACGAGGCCGCGGATGCCCTGATCTCTGCCGCCTTGCGCGCGGGGTTTCCCGATCTTCCGCTGGTGACCGAGGAACAGTCGGGCAGCCATGACCAGGAGGTCGCGAGTTTCCTCATCGTCGATCCGCTGGATGGCACCAAGGAGTTCGTGCAGCGCCGGGGCGATTTCACCGTCAACATCGCCTGGGTCGAGAATGGTGTGCCGCTGCGCGGCGTGGTCTATGCGCCCGCCAAGGGGCGGCTGTTCTACACCGATGCCGAGGGGAGAAGCGTCGAGGAAACGGGGCCCTTCGACCCCGAGGAAACAGGCCCTGTCACGCCCATCCGGGTCGGAACGCCGGACAACGGCGCGCTGTTCGTGGTGGCCTCGAAATCGCACCGCGACGCGGCGACGGATGCCTATATCGGGAAGTACGCCGTCGCCGACATGAAGAGCGCGGGATCGTCGCTGAAATTCTGCCTCGTGGCGACGGGCGAGGCCGATCTCTACCCAAGGCTCGGCCGCACGATGGAGTGGGACACGGCCGCGGGCGACGCGGTGCTGCGCGGCGCGGGGGGCCATGTGATCCGGTTCGAGGATCATGCACCCTTTGCCTATGGCAAGCCGGGCTTCGCCAACGGCTTTTTCATCGCCCATGCGCCGGGCGTGGAGCTGAAACCGGCATGAGCGTCCATTGTGTCATCCCCGCCCGATACGCCTCGACCCGATATCCGGGCAAACCGCTGGCCATGCTGCGCGGTGCGACGGGGCAGGCGCAGAGCCTGATCGAACGCAGCTGGCGCGCGGCCTGCGCGGTTCCGGCCTTCGACGCGATCCACGTCGCCACCGATGACGACCGCATCGCCGAGGCCGCCCGCGGCTTCGGGGCCCAGGTTCTGATGACCTCGTCCGAGGCGCGGAACGGCACCGAACGCTGCGCCGAGGCGCTGGCGCAGCTGGGCGAGGGCGTCGAGATGGTGGTGAACCTGCAGGGCGACGCGCCGCTGACGCCGCCCTGGTTCCTCGAGGCGCTGATCGACGGGCTGCGCGCCGACACGCAGGCCGCTGTGGCCACGCCGATCCTGCGCTGCGATGGCGAGACGCTCGCCGCGCTCAAGGCCGACCGGGCTGCCGGGCGCGTGGGCGGGACAACGGCGGTCGTCGACAGCGCGATGCGCGGGCTCTATTTCTCGAAGGAAGTGATCCCCTACACCGCCCAGGCCTATCGGCCCGAGGCGCCTACGCCGGTGTTTCATCACGTCGGCGTCTATGCCTACCGGCCCTGGGCGCTGCACGCCTATCCCGACTGGACGGTCGGGCCGCTGGAAACGCTGGAGGGGCTGGAACAGCTGCGCTTCCTCGAGGCCGGGCATTCGGTGCGCTGCGTCGAGGTCGAGGCGCGGGGGCGCAAGTTCTGGGAGCTGAATAACCCCGAGGACATCCCGCGGATCGAGGCGATGCTGGCCGAGATGGGCCTGCCCTGATGAGCGCCCCGCGCCTCAGCGTGGTGGTGGTCAGCTGGGGCCGCCCGCGGGCGCTGGCGCGCTGCCTGACGGCGCTGGGCCAGATGCGATCGACCCGCTTCGAGGTGATCGTGGTCGCCGATGCAGACGGCCTGGTGGTGGCGCGCGGGGTGCCCATGGCCGAGCGCCTCGTCCTGCTGCCGCAGGATGCGGCGAACATCTCGGCCGCGCGGAACGCGGGGATCGCCGCGGCGGCGGGCGAGGTGGTGGGGTTCATCGACGATGACGCGGTGCCGGAACCGGGCTGGGCCGAGGCCCTTCTGGCGTCCTTCGAGACATCGGACACCGCCGCCGCGACCGGGCCGGTGATTGGGCGCAACGGGTTCTCCCTGCAATGGGGGCGCATGGCGGTCGATCTACAGGGCCGCGACCGATGGCTGGCCGGGGACGAGGGGCCGGGACCGGGCGAGGCGCTGAAGCTGCATGGCACGAACATGGCGATCCGGCGCGAGGTTCTGACCCGAACCGGCGGGTTCGACACCGGTTTCGCCTTCTATCTCGACGAGACGGATCTTGCCTTGCGACTGGCCGCGGCGGGTCTTGGCCTGCGGTATATGCCCGACGCGGTCGTGCATCACGGCTTTGCCGCCAGCGCGCGGCGGCGCGAGGATCGTGTGCCCCTGGACCTGTTCGATATCGGCGCCTCTTCGGCGCTGTTCCTGCGCAAGCATGCGCCGGAGGGCATGGAGGCGGCGCTGGCCGAGCTGGAGGCGGCGCAGCGTGCGCGCCTTCTGCGACTGGCGCGGAAGCGCAAGCTCGGGCCGGAGGAGATGCGGCGGCTGATGGAGAGCCTTTCCGATGGCGTGGCGGAGGGGCGGACGCAGCGCTCGGACGTGCCGGATGTTCCGGCCCCCGGACGGAGTTTCCTGCCGATGCGGACCGCGCCGCCGCCGCCGATGCGGCGCCTGGACGGCTGGCTGCACCGCGCCGGAGCGGCAAGAGCCGAGGCTGCGGCGCAGGTGGCGACGGGCGTGCCCGCCGCGGTCCTTTTGCTGGAGCCGTCGCCGCGCAAGCACCGGCTCGGCTTCACCGAAGGCGGGTGGTGGGAACAGCGCGGCGGCCTTTTCGGGCCTGCCGACCGCAGCGAGCCACGGCTGCGGCTGTGCTATCCTTTCGAGCGCAGACGGCGCGAATGGGAGGGGCTCCTTCGCCTTTTCGACCGAAAATAGCCTGAATTTTCGTTTATTCGGACGCCGCGAAGGGATATCACCATAACTCAGCGATAACGTGTGTCAGAACGGCACGGCGGCAGGTATCGTCGCGGTGAATGGAGCGGCAGTGATGAAGAAACGAGTAACGAAAGCGATCTTTCCGGTTGCAGGCCTGGGCACCCGGTTCCTTCCGGCGACGAAGTCGGTGCCGAAAGAGATCATGACGCTCGTGGATCGCCCCCTGATCCAGTACGCCATCGACGAGGCGCGCGCGGCCGGTATCCGCGAGTTCATCTTCGTCACCAGCCGCGGCAAGTCCGCCCTCGAGGATTACTTCGACCATGCGCCCGAGCTCGAGTCGGAGCTGCGCAAGAAGGGCAAGACCGACCTTCTCGAGGTGCTGAAGACCACGAACATGGATTCCGGCGCGATCGCCTACATCCGTCAGCACAAGGCGCTGGGTCTCGGTCATGCGGTCTGGTGCGCGCGGCGGCTTCTCTCGGACGAGCCCTTTGCCGTGATCCTGCCCGATGACGTGATCGCCGCCGAGACCCCCTGTCTTCAGCAGATGGTCGAGGCGCATGCCGAAACCGGCGGCAACATGGTCGCCGCGATGGAGGTGCCGGCGCAGAAGACGAGTTCTTACGGGATCCTGGATATCAAGGAAGACATGGGGTCGGTCGTGTCGGTGAAGGGCATGGTCGAGAAGCCCGCGGCGGGCAAGGCGCCGTCGAACCTCGCCGTGATCGGGCGTTATATCCTGACGCCGTCGATCATGGAGAACCTGACCAGGATCAAGTCCGGCGCCGGGGGCGAAGTGCAGTTGACCGACGCGATCGCGCGCGAGATCGAGGCCTCGGACAATGTCTATGGCTACCGCTTCCGCGGGCAGCGCTTCGATTGCGGCTCCAAGGCGGGCTTCCTGCAGGCGACCGTGGCCTTCGGCATGGCGCGCGAGGATCTGCGGGACGAGTTCACCAGCTACCTCAGTGACCTGATGTCATCGAGGAGCGCGGCGCAGTAGGTGTGAAGACGGTCCGGTTGTCCGGCGGCCTGGGCCAGTCGGGGCCAACATGGCTTGACGTGACGCGCCTGGTCAGCCGGGCGGGGCGCGGGGTTCTGACCGGCATCGACCGGGTCGAGCTTGCCTATCTCGACCATCTTCTCGAACAGGGCGCGGCCGACACGCGATACCTTCTGCGATCGACGCGGGGATATCTTCTCCTTGACCGGGTCGGCGGCGCGGCTCTGGCGCGGGTCCTGCGGGGCGAGGCCGCGCTTCCGGCGCGCGGCGACCTGCTGTCGCGGGCCCTCGGGAAAGGCTCTGATCCGCGCCACAGGGTCGAATCCTTGTTGCGCGACGCGGCGCGCGACCGGTGTCTTCGCGGCGGCCTGGCACGGATGATCCGGCGCAGCGGCGGCGGGTTCGTCTATCTCAACACCGGTCATGCGAACCTGTCCGAGGCAACCCTGGGCGCGTTTGGAGCGGCCGCCGGGGTGCGCGTCGCCGTTCTGGTCCATGACCTCATCCCGATCACCCATCCCGACCTGGTGGAGCATGGCATGGCCGGTCGGTTCGCCGGGCGGATCGGGCGGATTGCCCGTCATGCCGACCTGGTGATCTGCAACTCGTCCGCCACCGAGGCCGACCTGTCCGCCCATTGGCGGGGGATCGCCGTCCCGCCGCCCCGGATCGTGGCGCAGCTGGGCCTTGCCCCCGACGCGCGGCCGGTTGCGGATGTCGCGCGCCGGGCGGACCAGTTCGTCATGCTCGGCACGATCGAGCCGCGGAAGAACCACGCGCTGATGCTCGACGTGTGGGAGCTGCTGGCGGCCAGGCTTCCGCCCGGGCGGATGCCCGACCTGCATATCATCGGGCCGGTCGGCTGGCGCGTCGAGGGGCTGATGGCGCGCCTGCGGGCGCATCCGCTTCTGGGGCGGTCGATCCATCTGCACGGGCCCCTGCCCGAGGCCGAGGTCCGCGCCCACCTTGCACGAGCGACCGCGCTTCTGTTCCCGTCGGTGGCCGAGGGCTATGGCTATCCACCGCTCGAGGCGCTGCGCGCCGGGGCGTTGCCGATCTGCAGCGACCTTCCGGTCTTTCGCGAGACCCTTGGCAACAGCGCAGTTTACCTCGACGCCACAGACACATATTGTTGGCTGACAACCGTTGAGAAACACATGTCGGGTATCGCCGAGTTGCCACGCCCCGTGGCATCCGGACTGCCGGATTGGTCGGTGCATTTTGACCGGGTCGGAGCGGCCCTGGCGCGTTAACGAGTGAAAGGTTCGTGAATGAAGGCGGTGAAGCGGTATGCATTGCGCCTCGAGCGCAAGAAATACCTCGTCCGCGCCTGGCGAAAGAGCCGGTCCCTGCGTGTCGTCGCCGACCGCACGGATGCCATCCGACAGCAGGACGTGTTGTGTTTCTGCACGCTCCGCAACGAGAAGGTCCGGCTCAGGTACTTCCTCGGCTATTACCGTGACCGCGGCATCTCGCATTTCCTTTTCGTCGATAACGACAGCGATGACGGAACGCGCGAATACCTGGCCGAACAGCCCGACTGCTCGGTCTGGACGACGTCGGCCAGCTACAAGCGGTCGCGGTTCGGGATGGACTGGATCAACCGGCTGCTCAGGCTCTACGGGCATCAGCACTGGTGCCTTGTGGTCGATCCGGACGAGTTCCTCGTCTACCCGTTCAGCGACACGCGGCCGATCCCGGCGCTGACCGACTGGCTGGACGCCTCGTCGATCAAGAGCTTCGGGGCGATGCTGCTGGACATGTACCCCAAGGGCCCGATCACCGCGCAGCCCTATGCCGAGGGGCAGGACCCGTTCGAGATCGCCTGCTGGTTCGATCCGGGCAACTACGTCATCCGCCGCAACTGGCAATACGGCAACCTGTGGATCCAGGGCGGGCCGCGGGCGCGGTCCTTCTTCACGGACCAGCCCGGCAAGGCGCCCGCGCTGAACAAGGTGCCGCTGGTGAGGTGGGACAAGAGCTATGCCTATGCCAGCTCGACCCACATGCTGCTGCCGCGGGGACTGAACCTCATCTACGACGAATGGGGGGGCGAGAAGACCTCGGGCGTGCTGTTGCACGCGAAGTTTCTCGACACCTTCACCGCGAAGGCCGCGGAAGAGCTGGAACGGCGTGAGCATTACGCGGCCTCGGCCGAGTACAAGGCCTATCACGCGGGTCTGAACGCGAACCCCGACTTCTGGACCAAGTGGTCGGAGCGGTACATCAACTGGCGCCAACTCGAGATCCTGGGCCTCATGTCCAAGGGGAACTGGGCATGAGCACGCTTGGCTTCGTCATGCTCTGCCACACCGCGCTGCACCGCGCGGCGCAGGTGGCGCGGCACTGGGCCGAGCGGGATTGCCCGGTGGTGATCCATATCGACAGGCAGGTGAAGCGCAGTCGGTTCGAGGCATTCCGCAACGAGCTGTCGGACCTCGAGAACGTGCGCTTCTCGCGCCGGGTTCGCTGCGAATGGGGAACGTGGTCGCTGGTCCATGCCTCGCAGATGGCGTCGGAGCAGTTGCTGGCCGAGTTTCCGGGCGTGCGGCATGTCTACCTGGCGTCGGGGTCCTGCCTCCCGCTGAGGCCGGTGGACGAATTGCGCGCCTATCTGACGGCGCGGCCGATGACGGATTTCATCGAGAGCGTCACCATCCGCGACGTGGACTGGACGATGGGCGGGCTCAACGACGAGCGGTTCAACCTGCGGTTTCCGTTTTCGTGGAAACGGCACAGGTTCCTGTTCGACCGCTACGTCGAGTTGCAGCGCAAGATCGGATTCAGGCGCAAGCTGCCCGATGGCGTGGTGCCGCACCTTGGCAGCCAATGGTGGTGCCTGACGCGGCAGACGCTGACGGCGATCCTGGAAGATCCGCGGCGGCGCGAGCTGGAGCGGTTCTTCAGCCTCGTCTGGATCCCTGACGAAAGCTACTATCAGACCCTCGTGCGCAACTACTCGCGGTCCATCGAGAGCCGCTCGCTGACGCTGTCGAAGTTCGATTTCCAGGGAAAGCCGCATGTGTTCTACGACGATCACCTGCACCTTCTGCGGCGGTCGGACTGTTTCGTCGCGCGCAAGATCTGGCCCAGGGCGAACCGGCTCTACTCCACCTTCCTGACCGATGACGCCTCCATCAGCCGGATGGCCGAACCGGCGCCGGGCAAGATCGACCGGGTCTTTTCGCGGGCGATGGAGCGGCGGACCCGTGGGCGGCCGGGTCTCTACATGCACAGCCGCTATCCCAACCCCGATTGGGAGAACGGCAAGACCGCCGCGCCCTACTCGGTGTTCCATGGGTTCAACGAGCTGTTCGAGGATTTCGAGACCTGGCTGTCGCGGCGGCTGGGGACAGTGGTGCACGGCAACATCTTCGACCCCACGCGTACGCGGTTCGCAGGCGATGCGCCGATCTACGCGGGGTGCCTTTCGGCCAATGCCACCTTGCGCGACTACAACCCCGAGGGGTTCCTGACCAACCTGATCTGGAACACGCGCGGTGAGCGGCAGGTGTTCATGTTCGGACCGCGCGACAACCAGCGGACCGGTGCCTTCATGGCTTCCGATGCGAATGCGCAGATCTCGGTGATCACGGGGGCCTGGGCGGTCGGACTTTACCAGTCGAACCGCAATTTCTCTCAGATCCGGCAAGAGGCGGCGCAGATGCAGCGCCGCGAGGTGGAGTTCGTGAACACGCTGCGCCATGTGCGCAGCCGCGCCGATATCCGCATCTGGACGCTGGCCGAGTTCATCGAGGAACCGATGGAGCACCTGCAGGGCATCCTCGACGCGATGGAGGGGGCGAACGCGATGCGGCTGACCGAAGCGCCGAGGATGGCCAACCTGTCGGGCTTCGCGGGGTTCCTTCAATCGCTGAAGAACCAGGGCATGAACCCGATGACCGTCGGCGACTACCCGATGGAGGGGCCGAGCCACCGCCCCCCCACGGACCGCAACCGCCCCTACCTGGTGACCTGAACCATGGCCAACCGACGTTACGACGCCTTTGTCCTGTTCGCCGAGATGCGGACCGGGTCGAATTACCTCGAGGACAACCTGAACGTCCTGCCGGACGTGACCTGCCTGGGCGAGGTCTACAACCCCACCTTCCTTGGCCATCACAACCAGTTCGAGCTGATGGGCTACGACATGGACCGGCGCGAGGCCGATCCGCTTGGCCTTCTGGACCGGATCATCGAAGGCTCCGAGGGGTTGCCGGGCTTCCGGCTCTTTCATGACCACGATGACCGGGTGGTCGAGCGGGTTCTGCCCGATCCGCGGATCGCCAAGGTGATCCTGACGCGCAATCCGCTGGACAGCTACGTCAGCCGCAAGATCGCCACGGCGACGGGGCAATGGCGATTGACCGATGCCAAGAACCTGAAGACCGCGCAGATCCGTTTCGACGCCGAGGAGTTCGCCGAGCTGACCGACCGGCTGGCCGCCTTCCAGGACCGGCTGCGCCGGGGGTTGCAGCTGGGCGGTCAGGGGGCGTTCCTGATCCGCTACGAGGATATCAACGATGCCGAGGTGCTGAACGGGCTGGCGGCCTTCCTCGGGTCCGACGGGCGGATCGAGGCGGCCTCCAACAAGCTCAAACGGCAGAACCCCGGCGAGCTGTCGGAGAAGGTCGAGAATTACGACGAGATGATCGCGGCGCTGCGCGATGTCGACCGGTTCGGCCTGACGGCAAGCCCCGATGCCGAGCCGGTGCGCGGGGCCGCGGTGCCCGGCTTCGTCGCGCATCCGCACGCGGGGCTCTTGTTCCTGCCGATCAAGGGCGCGCCCGAGCAGTCGGTCATCGACTGGATGGCCGGCATCGGCGGCGTCGGGCGCGACGGCCTTCTCAGGAAGATGACGCAGAAGGACCTCAAACAGTGGATGAAGGATCACCCGGGCTATCGCAGTTTCACGGTGCTGCGGCACCCGGTGAAGCGGGCCTATACCAGCTTCAACCGTTACATCCTGCCCGATGACCGTGCGGCCTATGCCGACCCGCGCAAGATCATGCGGCAACGCTACAAGCTGCCCATTCCCGGAGCCGCCCCCGGCGAGGACTGGAGCGCAGAGGAGCAGAAAGCGGCGTTTGCCGGGTTTCTCGAGTTCCTCAAGATGAACCTAGCCGGGCAGACCAGCGTCAGGATCGACCCGGCCTGGGCCTCGCAGGCGGCGATCCTGCAGGGCATCGGCCAGGTCGCGCAGCCCCATCACCTGTTGCGCGAGGAAGAGATGGAGACGGCGCTTCCAGGCCTCGCGCGGGCGGTGGGCGTGTCGGATGCGCCGGCCCCGCGCGCCGAGGGGTCGCCGGGCGCGGTGCCGCTGGCCAGGGTCTACGACGGCAAGATCGAGAAGGCGGCGATCGACGCCTACCGGCGCGATTACCTGGGCCTCGGCTTTCCGCGCTGGAACAAGGTGTAGGCGCGTCCGCGGTCAGGCGGCCTTGCTCGATTCGTGCTCGGTCAGAAGCGTGTGCAGCGTCGCGGCGTCGGTGTTTGCGCGAAGCTTTGCGCAAAGGGCCGGATCGCGCAGCGTGCGCGACACGAGCGCCAGCGCCTTGAGGTGATCCACCCCGGTGTCGGCGGGCGCAAACAGCGCGAAGACAAGGTCGACCGGCTGCCGGTCGGCGGCGTCGAACTCGATCGGCCGTTCGAGCCGCAGGAAGGCACCATGCACCTCGGTCAGGTCCGCCAGACGCGCATGCGGCAGCGCGACGCCATGGCCCACGCCGGTCGGCCCGAGGCTTTCACGTTCCTGCAGTGCATCGAAGATCTGCCCCGTGGGCAGGCCGATCAGGTCATGCGCGAGATCCGCGATCCCCTGCATCAGGCGTTTCTTGCTGGTCACATCGCTCAGCACCTTCACGGCGCGAGGCTTCAGCAGCGACGACAGGTTCATCCCATCCCCTTCGCGACCCAGGTGCCGGATCGATTGTGCGCGGCGGGACCTTTCGGCCGACGCCGCGCGGGTGTCTCACTTGGCGGGGGGGTCGATCCAGCCGACGTTTCCGTCGTCACGCCGATACACGACATTCACCCCGTTATGCCCCTCGTTGCGGAAGACCAGGACGGGCGCCCCGGCCAGTTCCATCTGCATCACCGCTTCGCCGACCGACAGGGAGGGGATCTTGGTCTCCATCTCTGCCACGATGATCGGCTGCAGGTCCTCCGGCTCCTGCTCTTCGGCGTCGTGACCGGATGGGGCGAGGACATACATGGCCGCCTCGAAGGTTTCAACGGGGTCCTGCCTATCGCGGTGATGGTCTTTCAGGCGACGCTTGTAGCGGCGCAGCTGCTTTTCCATCTTCTCGGCGCTGGCCTCGAAGGCGGCGTAGATTTCATGCGCATGGGCCTTGGCCGAAGCGGTCAGGCCTGTGGAGAGGTGGATCGTCGCCTCGCAGACGAACTCGGCGCCGGATTTCGAGAAGATCACCGTTGCATCGGTGGGCCGCATCGAGAACTTCTCGACCACGGTGCCCAGGCTGTCCTGGACATGGGTTTGCAGCGCCTCGCCGATATCGATCTGTTTTCCACTGATTTGATAGCGCATGGGTCCTCCGGACTTCAGGTGCACGGGGTCGCGGCCGGCCCGGAATGGGCGGCCCGCCTCGTGCGAGAGGCTGTTCGGTTGCGTCTTGGTATGGGCGATCCGGGGCCGTTTTCGCGGTCCTTCGTCCGGGGGCCGGACGGGTGGATCTGGGATGAAGCGAACGCGAACATCACATCCATTAGGCGACGCTGCGGGGGCTCTGTCAACGCAAAGCGGTGCCGCGCGGGGTCAGGTGATGCGGAAGCTCTGGCCGAGGTAGACGCGGCGCACGTTCTCGTCACGCACGACCTCGTCCGGAGTGCCGGACTTGATGATGGTGCCGTCATGCAGGATGTATGCGCGGTCAACGATTTCCAGCGTTTCGCGTACGTTGTGGTCCGTGATCAGAACGCCGATGCCGCGGGTCTTGAGCTCTTGCACCAGGTGGCGGATGTCGCCGACGGCGATGGGATCGACGCCCGCGAAGGGCTCGTCAAGCAGCACGTAGCGCGGGTTCGAGGCCAGGCAGCGCGCGATCTCGGCCCGGCGGCGCTCGCCGCCCGAGAGCGAGAGGGCGGGCGCGCGGCGCAGGTGGCCGATGGAGAACTCGGAGAGCAGCTCTTCCAGCCGGTCCTGCCGGGTCTTTCGGTTCTTCTCGACCACCTCGAGGATGGCCATGATGTTGTCCTCGACCGAGAGCCCCCGGAAGATCGACATTTCCTGTGGCAGGTAGCCGATGCCGGCCCGCGCGCGGCGATACATCGGCAGAAGCGTCACGTCCTGCCCGTCGATCGTGACGGTTCCGCCGTCGGGCGTGATCAGGCCGGCGATGCAGTAGAAGGAGGTCGTCTTGCCCGAGCCGTTGGGCCCGAGCAGGGCCACGACCTCGCCGCGGGCGAGTTCGAGCGAGACGTCGCGGATCACCGGGCGGCGGCGGTAGCTTTTCCGCAGCCGGTGCACCACAAGACCCTGACCACCCTCGGTCACGGTGAGAGCGGGCTTGCCGTTGTCCATCAGTCCGCCCCGGGGTCAAGCACGGTGCGCACGCGCCCGTCCAGCGTCCCGTTTCCGGTCGTCATGTTGATGATCATGCTGTCGCCGGCGAAGGCCGTCGCGCCCTGCGTGACCATCACGTCGCCCGACATGGTCAGAAGGGCGGCGGTGATCTCGTAGCGCGCCTCCGCACCCTCGGCGGCGTCGGTGCCGCGGGTGACCAGAACGCCGCCCGAGGCGATGACCTCCTCGACGGCACGGCCCTCACCGCCCTCGGAATAGACGACTTCGACGCGGCCTGCGGCCATGCGCAGGTCACCCTGGACGATGATGACATTGCCCTCGAAGACGGCACGGCCGTTGGTCTGGTCGATCGACAGGCTGTCGGCCGTCACTTCGACCGGCTGGTCGGCATCATGGGCCACGCCGCCGAAGCCGATGCCCACCTGGGCGGTCGCCGGGTGGCAGATGGCAAGGGCGATGGCCAGGGCGGCCGTGCGGATCAGGTGGCGAAAGGTCATGGCGTCTGCTTATCGGGTTCCGGGTTCATATAGCAGGCGAACGCCGCCTGTGAAACTGACGAAAGCCGCGCCCTCCGGGCCGCTCATGTCCATCGCGCCCGCCGTCAGGCTGATGCCATCGCCCACGATCTCGATCGTGCCGGGGGCGGCGAGCTGCATGGTGTCCATCGCGACGATGAGCCGTTCGGTGCCCAGCGACAGGCCCGATGTCGTTTCGGCAGAGACCTGCCCCTCGAGCGAGACGTTGCGCGCGGCCAGGTCGATCGCGCCCTCGCCGGCGGTGAGGCGCATCCGGTCCTCGGCCGCGAGGGTCAGGCTGGCCTCGACCTCGGTCAGGTGAATGCGGTTCGGATTGGCGGGTTGCGGTGCGGCGGTGGCGGCGACCAGGTCCACCTCGCGCCCGTCCTCGAGCGTGCCCGCGAAGCGGGGCTGCGACACCCGCTGTTCGCGGACCAGTTCCGCGATGTCCACCTCGGCGAAGGGCAGGGCCGCGTCGGGGTTGGGTTTGCGCGAGAACAGGAACATCGTCGACAGCAGCGCCAGCGCAAGCAGCGGCAAGGCCACCTTCACCCAGGTGACGACGGTGGAATATCGGTTCGGCGCTGCCATCGGCGGGTCAGTGCGAGAAGATGTCGATCTCGGGCCATCCGGCGAGGTCGAGCTGCGCACGCGTCGGAAGAAAGTCGAAACAGGCCTGGGCCATCCCGGTGCGCCCCTCGCGCGCGAGCATCTCGTCGAGCGCGGCCTTGAGCCGATGGAGGTAGAGCACGTCCGAGGCGGCATAGGCCTTCTGCGCCTCGGTCAGCCGGGCGGCGCCCCAGTCCGAGCTCTGCTGCTGCTTGGAGATGTCGACCTCGATCAGCTCCTGCAACAGGTACTTCAGCCCGTGGCGGTCGGTGAAGGTCCGCACCAGTTTCGAGGCGATCTTGGTGCAATAGACCGGTGCCGCCAGCGCGCCGAAGGCGTGATACATCACCGCGATGTCGAAGCGCCCGAAATGGAAGAGCTTGAGCACGTCCGGATCGGTCAGGAGGCGGGCGAGGTTCGGCGCCTCGGTCTGGCCCTTGGCGATCTGGACGAGATGCGCGTTGCCGTCCCCGGAGGAAAGCTGCACCACGCAAAGCCGGTCACGATGCGGGTTCAGGCCCATCGTCTCGCAATCGATCGCCACGGCGGGCCCGAGGTCGAGGTCGTCGGGCAGATCGTTCTGGTAGAGATGGATGGTCAAGGCGCTGTCCCTTTCGTCTCGCAGGTGCGGAGGGAGGACAGAAAGAATGGTGCCCAGGAGAGGCATACAATTCCTATCCATTGACGCTCCATCTCGTACCGCCGCTTTATCAGATTCCCGAAAAACAACACGTTCTCGGGTTTCATTCTGTTTCAAACTGCCCCATCATACCCCACATATTGGAGGGGATTGAAAGGGGGATTGGGTTGGCTCGTGCACTCCACAGGCTCTCAGCCGCCACCGTCAGAAGCGCCGCACCAGGCAAATATTCGGATGGTGGCGGGCTTTGGCTGTATAGGCGTCTGGACGGAGGCGCTCAATGGGTACTTCGATATACCCTCCACGGGCGCAGGCATGAAATGGGCCTTGGCCGGTTCCCCGACGTATCTTTGAAGGAAGCGCGACAGAGCGCCGAGGAGTGGCGGGGTGTTGTCCGACAAGGCAAGGACGCCATCAAGGAACGCGAGCGCCTCAGACAAGCGGCGGAACGCAACGCTCATCTTCTCCACGATATCGCCCTCGACGCCTTCGAGAGCCGGAAGGCGGAGTTAAAAGGTGACGGAAAGGCAGGCCGTTGGTTCAGCCCTTTGGAGTTGCACGTCCTGCCGAAGCTCGGGCGCATGCCCGTATCGGAAATCGACCAGAGGGATATCCGCGACACACTGGCCCCGATCTGGCACGACAAGGCCGAGACGGCGCGGAAGGCAATGAACCGGCTTGCCATCTGCATGCGCCATGCGGCGGCGCTGGGCCTCGACGTGGATATTCAAGCAACCGACAAGGCCCGCGCGCTTCTCGGCAAACAGCGCCACGTCCCGAAACACGTCCCTGCCCTGCCATGGCAAGAAGTTCCTGCTTTCTACCAGAGCCTGTCCGGTGGCAGCGTAACAGAGCTGGCGCTGCGCCTGCTCATCCTCACGGCCGTGCGGTCTTTTCCGCTGAGGCATATTCGCGAAGACCAGATCGATGGCGATACCTGGACCATCCCCGCAGAGGCCATGAAAGGGCGAGTGGGGACCGTCTCCGACTTTCGGGTGCCCCTATCCGGCGAGGCCTATGCGGTCATTCAGGAGGCCCGTAAGTTTGCGCGGGACGGCTACCTGTTTCCAAGCATTCGGAAAGGCGTCATCTCCGATATGACCATGACGAAGTTCATGGACCGGCGCGGGATGAAGGCGCGGCCTCATGGCTTTCGGTCGTCCTTCCGCGACTGGACGGCCGAGGCGACGAACACGCCGCGCGAAGTCGCCGAGACGGCGCTAGGCCATGTCTTGGGCGGTGCGGTCGAACGCGCCTATTGTCGGACTGACTATTTGGACGCAAGGCAAAGGTTAATGCAGCAGTGGTCAACCTATATCACAGGCGCATCGGGCGATACGGTGCTCCATCTTTCATTCATCTGAGACAGATCGACCTTCAGTTGACGCCAGTCATTGCTTCGCACTTGGGTGATGACAAGGAATTCGTCGAGAATGGTTATGGAAACAGAACACTTGCCGTCAAATTTTCTGAGTTCGCGCTCGCTGGCCCAAGTAAATTCTCGCTGACAAACCGCCGTCACGACGTCGAAAAACTGGAGGCGATGATTGAAGGATTGATTCTCGTTGAGGACGCGATGTGGGGGCTATCTCGGCAGGTCCATAGCCAACTTGAGTCTTTTGAAATCAAGACGTTCAAGCGTATTCCTCCCTCTGGCACTCCCCCTGCCTTCGACAACGATGAAAACAAACAGGGGTCGGACCAGTTTGAAGAAGCCATCTTGGGAGCACAACAAGCATCCGTCGATACCATGAGACTGGTCCAAGCGTTCAGAGAGGAAGCCAACTCTCTTCGTAAAGTAATCAATTCTATTGGCGTGGACCTTAAGGTTGATTGGACGGCCTGCGCGACTGCTCAAATGGCCTCTGTCGCATGGCTGGTTCGAACAGGAAAAATGCCGCCATCCTCTGTTCATGCGGATGCACCTGGCCCATTTGGTCGATTTCTCAATGATGTATTGGAGTTGTTGTATGAGGGATTTGAGCTCGGTAGAGCTCCGTCGGCACGTTCAGCGCTCCGAAGCCTACAAAATGTAACCAGTTCAGGTTCCGAACCGGTCGGCAACTGGTGATGAGTATAGCCGCAGTATGTGCGAATCGAAGCATGTGAAAATGCACCGAGGAACACCGAAATGCGCTATCTCACTTTTCGCGAACTTCAAACCAAGCTCGGCAATCGTGGCCGCACTACAATCTATAGGGACGTTGAAGCAGGACGGCTCCCCCGCCCGGTGAAGATCGGTTCGCGCTTATATTGGGCCGAGGCCGATATCGATGCCGCGATCTCTGCATTAACGGAATGAAGACCACCCCTGCGACGCGGGAAACCCTTGGCGCTGGGGTGGTCGGTGTTCTTTGCGGGAACTATCCGAACATACGCCCAGCGCCTTTCAATTTCAATGAAAGGCACAGGCATGATCAAGAAAACGAAGTTGTCTGGAAACTCACAGCTGCTCCAAAGATGGCCAGAGCCGAAACCGAGTGATCGTTGCATTCAGCGTCATGAATTCGCCACCAGCACAGATCTGCAAAGGCGCCATGTCATGCGGCGCTGCGGGATCGGGTCTCGCCGGGCCGCGCTCATCGCCGCCCTCTGCTTCGGGGGGGATCGCAGATGACCTTCGTGCAGCAACTCAGCAACCACAACCGCGCCTGCTCGGCGCTGAACCACGCCCTGACCCTCGGGGATGATCCCGAGGTCTGGGATTGCATGACGCTTGTTTTCGGTGTGCGCCTGACCGCGACCGAACGTGCCTGCATCCTGGCGTCGATTGCCCAGACAATGCCGCCCGATGACGTTCTGGCTGTTCTCGGGTCGTTGGGAGCGGCGTCGCCCCTGCCGGTGTTCGACGAGGTCGAAGATGACGCGCGCTGGTGGGCAGATCTCGCGAGCCCATCCGAGATCAAGGCCTGGCTGGTGGCATGCTACGCACGCCTGCCTATGCGGGAGCAGAGGGCCTTTCTCGAGGCCGCCATGGGGAGGGCTGCCGCATGAGTTGGGACCATGCTCTGAGATCTGCGGAGGTCGGCGCGACGCCGGCCTCCAACACCACCGCACTTCCGCCAATGATCTCCGCCAGAGATCTGCAGGATGCGACCTTTCCGCTTGTCTCCTGGGTCGTGAAGGACTTGATCCCGGAGGGTGTCACCCTCTTCGCCGGCAAACCCAAGCTGGGGAAATCCTGGCTGGCCCTACAGATCGGCTACGGCATCGCGGTCGGTGGCGAGGTCCTTGGCCGTCCTGTCGACGAGGGCTCGGTTCTTTACGCAGCCCTGGAGGACAACCACCGGCGTCTGAAGAAGCGGCTGGAGCGCATCGTGCCTGTTGGTGCGACATGGCCTGACCGCTTTCTCTTCGCCACGGAATGGGCGCGTCTCGACGATGGCGGGTTGGATGCCTTCTGGTCATGGGTCGATGCCACGCCGGACGCGCGCCTTCTTATCGTCGACACGCTGGCGACGGTCCGTCCCGCATCTGGAGGCCGTGATAGCCAATACCAGTCCGACTACGCCGCCATCCGCGGGCTGCACGCACTCGCCAATGACTGCGGCATCGGTGTCCTGGTCATCCACCATGTCAGGAAGATGGATGCCGATGATCCCTTCGACACCGTGTCTGGCTCAACCGGACTGACAGGCGCGGCCGACACGACCCTGATCCTGACCACCACAAATGACGGAAAGGTTCTCTATGGCCGTGGACGTGATCTCGCCGAGATCGAATGCGCGATGGACTTCGATGTCGCCACCTGCCGGTGGTCGGATCTCGGGCGTCCGTGCGATGTCTTCGGCAGCGACACCCGCAAAGCCATCAGGCGCGCTCTCAAGGACGGCAAGCAGACGCCGCAGGAGATCGCGGAGGCATCCGGTCTCGACTACGACCTTACCGCCAAGACCCTGCAACGCATGGCTGATGGCGGTGAAGTGGAGAAGGGAGGACGTGGCCGTTACCGGCTGACGCCCGATCCGTTCGCCTCGTGAGACCCTGTCCAATCTGTCCATTTGTCCAGAACGCGCGCCGCCAAATGGACATTTGGACAGTTTGGACACCCTTTGGACCATGCACCCATGAGAGTCTGGTTCGTGGTGCCGAAGGGTCATCTGACCAAATCGCTCAGATGACGATTTCGAGCCCACAACGGCGGCGATAGAGCAACGGTCTTCTGGCGCACTCGGTGCGTTCCTAACGGCAATCAGCAGCCCGTTTCCGCAAGACAGAGAATCCAATCAAAAAAGTTAACACAGTAAATTGACATCGATCAACAAAATCGCACGGGCAGACTGATACACTTTTCGCTAGCTGCAAATAGGAGGAGCAAACATGATCTTAACCAGCAAGGCTGCATTGAAGGGTGTTTCCGTGTCTGCACTGGCGCTCGGTGCCGTGTTGGCAGTCGCGGCTGTTGCCACGCCATTGCCCGGGTTCAACTCGGTTGCTTGGGCTGACGACGACGGTGAACCGCGAGGTCCTCAGGGTCCGACAGACAACGGTCATGGGCAAGGTGGCCAGGGCGCGCAGGCAGGCCAAGGCAATCAGGGCGGAGGCCAAGGCCAGGGCGGGCCTGGTCCCGATTCTGATGGTGAAGGCCCTCAGGCAGGGGGGCCATCCGACAGTTCTGGCGGTGGCATGCCCCCTTGGGCATCGGAAGGGATCCCGGAAGTGGAGCTTGGCCGACTGAGCGTGGCGCGTTCGCCTGATCATGTTCTTGACCGCGCCTATGACGAGGCCCTGCTCGCGCTGGCCTCCATGTCGGACTTCTACAACCTCTCGCTCGACGCGATGATCACTGAATTGTCCCTGAACTGGGACAACGTCGTGCTCATCGACTCGCCACTGCAGAACCTCGCGCTTCTACGCGACGCCCTTGATGGCGCGATCGATCTGTCCGCCTATGGCATCAACAATGATGTCGATACGCTGATGGCTGTCTTCCTGGGTGTGGCATCGGACAAGGCGGTTTCTATCACATGGGAAACTGCCTATGCGATCTCTGTCATCTTCGAGATGCCGCTGACGCAGGCAGAGGCAGAAGCCCTCGCTGCCGACGCTGAGGCGATCAGAATCGCAGTTCTCGCTGGCCACGGCTGAGATCGCTGCCCGACCAGAGGAGACGGAGCCGCTGGTCGGGCCCAACCCGTTCAGTTCAATTCAGAGAAATCTAGCATGGACTTCGAAAGTTTTCATCGGATGCGCAGGGCCGCACGAGGGAGCCTGTCCCTTTGCGCCATTCTCGCGGTTGTTGCCGTTTCTGCCGCTCCGGTTGCAGGCGTTCTGTTGCCGGGCACCGCAGTTGCACAGGACGATCATGACCACGGAGACGGCGAGCAAGGGGGCAATCGACAAGGTGGTGGCGGCCATGATGGTGGCGGCGGCCACGACAATGGCGGCGGCCACGATGGTGACGGTGGCCACGACAGTGGTGACGGCCATGATGGAGGTAGCGGCCACGATGGTGGCGACGGACATGGCAGTGGCAGCAGCGGCGGTGACGGCGTCGGCGCTGGTGGCGGTGCCGGAGGCGATGAAAGCCGGGGGGCAGGACAAAGCCAGGGCGGTGGTGGCGAGCGCCCGCCATGGGCGGCGGAGGGCATCCCGGAGGTCGAACTCGGCCGTCTGAATGTCTCCCGAACGCCCCCGCGAGTGATCGACCGCGCCTACTCGGAAGCAACCGCACAGCTGGCCGACATGGCGTCGTTCTACAACCTGACGCTTGATCAAATGATCACGCAGCTGTCCGACAACTGGGACAACATCGGGATCATCGACTCACCCCTGCAAAACCTTGCCCTGTTCCGCGATGCGCTCGACGGGTCGATTGATCTGAGCGCCTACGGGATCAGCAATGACCGCGAGACGCTGATGGCAGTATTCATGGGCGTCGCAACCGACAAGGCGATCCCGGTGACACCAGAGTCCGTCTACGCGGTATCCGTCATCTTTGGCATGCCGCTTTCGCAGGCCGAGGCGACCTCGATTGCGTCCGATGCCGAGGCCATTCGGCAGGCGGTCGTTGCTGGTCATGGATGAATTTCTGCAACACGGGCAGGCCGAGACACATTCAATCATGAATTCGGCCTGTTAACTCTGACAAGTATGTCGGTAGGCTATTGATCAAAGTACTCTGCACGCTTGGAGCATTAGAACATGCCTCACCAATCCGTTTCTGCTGCCGTCGCTGTACTGTGTTTCGGGTTCGCCACTCTCGCTGCTCCAGCCGTTTCGGCACAGGATCTGGACCGCTACGAGGCATCGTTTGCCACGCGGGCTTCGGTCACCTATGGCCCCTATCTCCGTTTCGAACTGGGTGGCCTCGTGCCGGAGCTTTCGGATGGGTACTGGCTGCCGCCGGGTTTTGGGCCTGAGCGCAGGAATGACCCGCGGGTGAATTTCGATCTCAGCGGCGAGAATGGCGGGCTTGCCTCCGTGGCCCTGGGCTTTGACTGGCAGACCGGCTTCCGTGCCGACTTGGCCTTGATGACCACTGGCAGCATCGGTTTCTCAGGTCCGTGCAGTTCTACCTCGGACGCCACCCCGTGTGACACCCATGCGGATATCTCCGACGGGTCTGTGCGGACCAACGCTGTTATGGCCAATTTTTTCTATGCGCCATTTGAGGCCCGTGGTTCTAATTCGCGCTTCCAACCCTATGTCGTGGCCGGGTTGGGGGCTGCGCGGAATGAAGTGGAATCCTGGACGCGTGTGGCAAACGCCAACAACCAGCAGGCCGGGCAGCCGACGCGTGTCTTCAATTCGAACACCCAGGACGAATTCGCGTGGTCTGTGGGCTTAGGTGCTTCCTGGCAATTGACCGAGCCGGGGGAGCGTCCGATCCTTCTGGAGGTTTCATGGCGCTATTTCGATTTTGGAGAGGCGGTCGGAGGAGACGTTGGTGTTCCAGGCGGCCAAGGTCAAGGCCAAGGTCCGGCTGGCGTTCCGGTGCGGCCGCTGACATTCGATTTGACCTCGCAGGTCTTCACGATAGGCATCCGCATCCCGCTGCAGCGGCTATGATCCCCGCAGTCGGTGATAGGATGATAGAAGCTTCGCTAAAGATTGTGGAATAGCGTGGTTGGCACTTTGCTACTCTGAAAGAGCGGGTCTGAGGGTTTTCGACGGCTTGGTGAAACGTTCCCCATCGCGAGGCGCCACGGAAGAAGAAGCCTAATGATTAAATCGACTACTCACAGCAGCATATTGGTCCGAGTTACGCCAACTGCTCGATGCCTGTCTTTTGCAGGATAGGGACAAATGTTCACTTCGTCCGCGTGCCGGACCTCCAGCACCAGAAACTTCATGACCGCTTTAGCCCGCAGAGCGGCCACGGGTTCATGAAGCCGCTAAGTCTGGAGTGCGGACGAAGCGGACGCTGGAACGACGCGCCGAACTAGTTCGAGAACCTGCGGCGTACTTCCTCGATGTCGAGCTTCTGTTCGGTGAGCCCGCCAGGCTCCCACTCGCTTCTTTCAGCCTCAAAGAAGTCGCCACCGTAGATGTGCAGGGCCGCCGTCAAACGCGGTATCGGGTTGGTGACCGAATGAATGATGTCCGGCCCCATTGGGCACACATCGCCCGTCGACAACGCCTTTGCGCCGGCAGCTTCGATGAGCCCATCAGGGTGATCCTTGATCCGCCGCCAAAAGATGTTGTCCTCTCGCCCGCCATAGATACCGATCACTGCCCACATTTCATGGTTGTGTGGAGGGATTGTGGTTGAGGGTTTCCAAGCAAGGTTCACGATGGTCAGCGTCGATGACTGATAGAGAGGCGTTATCCCGGGCTCCGATGGCTCACCGAGAGCTTCAAGAACAGAAGACGGGTCAGACATCGCTCTTCGCATGACTTCGGCGGCAGTCTTGTGCGTTGCGTCTTTTCTGACGGCATCGACGCAGTCGGAGATGAATGTGTCTATTTCGAACATCGGCATCCTCCTCATGCAGGATCATAGCACATCAAGCGTCGTCCGTCCGTTTTCGGCTCATAAACTTGCCCGAAGCCACCAAACGAACGTCCTTTGCGATGCGAAGCGGCCGAGGATAGCTCTCGATGTCGATGTCCGGGCAGCGGACGGAGCAGACGTTATCCAATCTCTGACGAAGCTGAATCTGCAAGCTGCTCAGCGGCACGCAAGATGGCTGCGATGTGCGCGCTCGTCGTATCCAGAAAGCGATAGCCGCTGGCCTCGAAAATAACGCTTTCTTCGATTTCGGGGAACGCAGGCCCAATATCGGTACACGCGAGGACAATGACCATAGAATCGGGATCGTGGACACGAGGCTCTATGTACTCGAGCAGAGCGTCCCTACCGGCAGTGAAGCGCCCCTGGTAGAAGAACGCATCAAGCAACTCGGCAAATTTTGCGGCATCGGAGGCAGAAGTTTCGATCTTGGAACAGCCGCACTTCGACAATGCGGCGTCAAAGAGCGAGCCCTCCATCGTGATACGTGTTCCTAGGATCAACGCATTCCTTGGCTTCAATGACAGTAACTCTGACACGGTGGCATCGAGAATGCTGACAATAGGTATCTTGGCATTCTGCGTTATTGACGGCAGTCGGACATGTGGCGTCACGCTCGCAATTGCCGCAAGATCACACCCGCTACGGGTGATATTCTCGATCGCATCGCGAAAGATCGTGTCGAAAGAGTGCCAGCTTGCTTCGTCTCCCGGCTTGCCGCGTGCGGCCAGTGTTTCGGCCATGTCGAGGGATTCGATCGTCAAAGCAGGGCTACCTGGTGTTTCTGGAGCGCGTGCCTGCCGGCAAATCGCCTCGTAATAGGCGACGGTCGCAGGCCAGCCAACGCCTCCGATGAGCCCGATCTTGGCTGACACCGTTCTTCCTCTCGTTGAGAAGAGCAAATCGTCGGACACTATAGGCGGCTCACGGACCCTTGTGTACTCCGCGAAACCCGTGACGTCGGACTCATTGCCGTCGATGGCCGCGCTCAGGTTGAGCGGCCGCTGCTACTGGGAGCAGAAATTGGCCCGAAGTGGTCACTCTGGCCGGACCGCGGGACGAAGCTGCCATAATGCTTCGAGCCGACCTTGGCTGAAGTCTCAACCTAGGTCTGCCCCAACTGGAGCAGCCGTCGGCGCTGAGTAACCCCACAGTCCACTCCGTGGACCCTGTGGCCGCTTCCGATCAACCTCCTCGGCGTTCGAGGCGTTGGGCAACATACGCTCGGTCTTTTTCGGCGCTTTCGTATGCCCATGATCTGAACACTTGTACCTTTTCGAGATGCCATTTTTCGTCATCGCCAAGCAGGCAGATTCCGCCGAGGGGGGACGCGCAAACCATGTCGGGAAAGGGAGCAACCAAGGTTCCCGCCTCCAACTCCTCACGGCACAGGACGAGATCCGCCATCACTACACCGATGCCCATGACAGCTGCCTTGGTCGCGATGTCGATATTGGGAAAGTCCTGGCCTGCCGAGTGATCTATGCTGAAGGTGGGGAAGGCGTCGCACCAGTGACCCCAGTCGGTGTGGGACCTTGTTTCATGCAGCAATTCGCAGTTGGAGAGTTGCCCCGGTGATTTGAGCGACTTCTCTTGCATATAGCCCGGAGAGCATGCCGGGGTGATAAGCACCGGAAACAGCGTCTGTGTCTGCAGCGAGGTCAACCGATTTGGCCAGTTCGCAACCGAGAACCCAACATCCGCTTCGACCGGATCGAAGCCGCCGTCAGAGTGGAAATCTGTGGTGAGCCGCAGGCGCAGATCCGGATGACGCTTTCGGAAGTCCTCCAGTCTCGGGAGCAGCCACCTGATCGAAGTCCCCGGCGGGCAAATGACCCGCAGTTGGGTGGCATCCGCAGAGATGCTCTCGGCTTCGCGCGAAATCTGGCGGAACGCTTTCGAAACAACCGGCAACAACCGGGCACCAGCCGCGGTCAGACGCACGCCCTGTGCTTTTCTGGCGAATAGCAAAACACCGAGGTGCTCCTCCAGTTGCTTCACATGCCTGCTTATGGCGCCACGCGTGACACAAAGCTCTTCACTCGCGCCGACATAGCCACCGTGACGCGCCGCGGCCTCAAACGCTCTCAGCGCATTCAAATGTGGGAGCGTGGACATGCAATAGGCTCACTTTTTCTGATCCTAAGAGTGCAAAACCTTGGTTTGCGCGCGGCCATGTTAGCAGCCTATCGATGAACTTGTTGTATGAGGAGGAGAAAAACGATGTCTGTGAACAATGCTGCACATCGCCGATCCCTTGCTCCAATCGGGGGTTTGGCGGCGCGCCTTCTGGCATCGATAAGACGCACCCGCGCCAGGACATCCGAGGACCAGCTTCGTGAAGACCTCGAACGTATTGCCTCGAGCGCGCCGCATCTCATGGCTGACATTGGCTTCGTCCGCGATCCCAAGGCATCGTCGCCAGTGATGACGACCTGGTGCAGGGGTTCGCTGCGCGTAGCGATTTTCTCCTGTGACGGAACGGTCTCGGTTTTGCGAAGATGATGCAATCTTTGGGTGGTTGCGGTTACACAACTGTGCAGTATCCGCTTCCTCAGGGTTCTGAAAATGCGCCCGCCGCGCCGGAAGTGAACAGCTGCCTTTGTCTGGAGGCGCCGCTTGCACCGGGATGCCTGGGCGACCGCGCTCCGGGCTAACTAGACATCACGGTTCTGCCTGCAACAGATCTCGGACCCCATGGCGGTACAGATCCGCCATTTCCAATAACCAGTCCACGAAGTCGGTCTGGAGCTTCGTCTGGGGTTTGTTCGCAACCCAGATCAGGCGATAGGAGAAATGGGTCCTACAACGCATCGCCGGGTCGAACGGCATCACCAAGAGGCCTGCTCGAATGGCGTTGTATGCTTCCACCAGGCCCGAGAGCACGAGACCCTGACCGTCGATCGCCGACTTCAGACCTGAACTGAAGCTTGAATACCGAACGCCCTGGCGCAGACTTTCCTGCTCAAATCCAAAGGCTGCGCCCCAACCGTCAAACCCCACCCAACCGGGATCACTTGTTCGGTTGTCGACATGAATAAGCGGGATTCCGTCAAGCGACCGCTGGTCCGGGTCGATCCCGTACTGTTCCAGGAACCTCGGAGAACAGACCGGCAGGACAGCGTCCCCGAACAGAAGAACTTCGGCTAATGGCGCAGCTGTCTGTCGACCGAACCGAATTGCGAAGTCGAAGTCTTCGGCGACCAGGTCCACATCGCGGTTCGTCGCGTCGAGTCGGAGCTCGATGTCTTCGTGACGCCGGTAGAATCCCCAAACTGACGGCGCAAGCCAGTGTTCGGCAAACGAGGCTGGCAGGGTGACGGCCAGGCGTCGTTCATCGGATTGCTGGCGCAGCAACTCAAGTGCGGCCGACAAGTTGGTTATGCCTGTTGTCAAAAGGCTCTCGGCGCGCCTGGCGGTTACGGATGGCGCGGTGCCGGTACTGCTTCTCTGGAACAGCTGGCATCCCAAGTAGTCCTCAAGCGACTTGATTCTTTGGCCGACGGCGGCTGGCGAAACGCCCAGTTCATGGGACGCAGCGGAGAAGCTCCCGAGCCTGATGGCCGCTTCGAGCGCCCTCAGCGCATTCAGATGGGATAGCCTCATGAGGCGTCCATAAAGAAAAACTTCATTTTGAGCAAAACTAATCTGCCGTGCGTTATCTCCGGATTGGAAGGAAACTTGATGTGATCGTCGGCTGACCGCCGCGCTCTGCCAGTACCGCTAAAGAAAATCGGAGGACATACATGTACGAATTGCACTGGGAATACATGGCTGGTTCGATCGTCGTGCAGGCCATGCTTGAGGAGATGAACGTTTCCTATGCCATGACGCACGTCGATATGGCGGCGGAAGAGCACAAGACGCAGTCATATCGGCGGGTCAACCCAGTGGGGCGCGTGCCTGCGATCACGCTTCCCGGGGGCGAGACCATCGGAGAGACAGCGGCCATCGTCATAGTTCTGGGGGAGGACGCCCCGGGTTCGGGGCTTACGCCGCAGCCAGGATCTCTGGATCGGAGCGCGTTCTTGTTCTGGCTCAACGTGATGGCAACCGCGGGCTATATGACCGTCGCGAGGCATGGGCACCCCGAGCGCTATGCGTTCGATGAGGCTGCCATAGTCCAAGTTGAACAGCGAGCCGCCCAAGACCTCGAGGCGTTTTTCGATTTGATGGAAGCGGCGATAAGCGAAAGAAATACCTTCCTCGCATCCGGTTTTTCAGCGCTCGACTTGTATCTGGCAATGCTCACCGAGTGGTCGGAAGACAAGAGCGGGCTGTTCGCCAAACGAACCGCCCTCGCCGAACTGTGTCGCGCGGTGTCCCTCCGGCCATCCTACCAGTTGGCGATGCAGACGCACCGCCTTTGATAGCTCTATTGGGATGTGGCTCTTCGGCAATCTCAACACGTGGGCATTAGGCTCGGCGCCGTAGATTGCCGCGCTCGCGCTGAACGGCCGTTTTTTGAAAGCAGGCATTGGCGCAGAGCGCTCACTCCGGCAAGTCAGCGGATAAAGCTGCAGTTAGCCCTGAGGCCACCCTTCGTGTAAACTGCTGCAAGAGGCCGGGGAACAAACAGGACGATAGTCTCGCTCTCCACCAGAGTGTTTGGATAAGGCCAAAATGAAATCAATGGAACGCGCAATCATGACTACTCAATTAGCATTCCTGGTGTTGGCGGCGCTACTTTTGGCCACCTCCGTCAATGCTCAAGAAGTGCTCTTCATCATCAGACATGCCGAAAAAGAAGTTGCTGGAGAAGATCCCGGCTTGACCCAAGACGGGCGCGCGCGGTCGGCTTCGTGGGCTTCTTTCCTCGAACATGCCGAAATCGATCATGTCATCACAACCGATGCGCGACGCTCGCAACAGACCGGCGACGTCATCGCGCAGGCTCTTGGCCTCGCTCAAACTCAGATCGCCATACAGGATGTGACGGGCCTGATCGATGCACTGGAATTCGAGCATTCTGAGGACAGGGTATTGATCGTTGGTCATACGGAGACAATTCCGTCGATCCTGTCTCGGATCGGGCACCCCGATACGCTTGAGGTCGATCAAGAGGACTATTCCAACCTTTTCATCTTTATCCCGGGGGCAGGCGAGGGAGCCAGATTGATCCAAATGCGGATGCCGTAGAGCTCCCTGCCTCCAAATCATCGCAACTTGCGATCGAAGCGGTCATCTTTGGGGTAGTGGTCAGGGTCCCATCTGACGATGACACGTTCGGCAGCGCCCGTAAGCTTTGGTCCTGTGGTAGAGTGCCACCTGGAAGATTGAACTCAGGAGGGTGTGACGATGGGAAGAGAGCTTTGCGCAATCATCGGATTTGGCCCGGGCCTCGGCACCGCCTACGCCGAGGTATTCCGCGATGCGGGCTACAATTTGGCGCTCTTGAGCAGGTCTGGCGCCGGCCTGGATGCAGATGACGCATCCGGGCAGCGGATAAAGGCCTTCACCGCGAACGCCGGAGATCCGGAAAACCTTAAGAAGGCACTGCGGTTGATCGAGGCGGAGCTCGGGCAGATTGATGTCGTTATCTACAACGCCGACCTCGCGCAATTCGGGTCGCTTGAAGAGGTTTCAGAGCTTGGATTCGAAGAAAGCTGGCGGGTTGGCGCCCTCGGGCTCTTTACCACTGCCAAGTATCTTGGCCCCAAAATGGTCGAGCGTGGTTTAGGCACAATCATCGTATCCGGGGCGACAGCAGCGCTTCGTGGCAATGTCTGGACTACTGCATTCGCGCCTTCGAAAGGAGCACAACGCATTTTGGCCAATGCGTTAGCGAAGCAACTCGGGCCGAAAGGGGTTCACGTGTCGTACATCGTGATCGATGGTGTGATCGATACAGAAGACACGCGCACGAACTTTGCGCCAAACGAGCCGGACGAGTTCTTCATGAAGCCTCAACGCATTGCCGAAGCTGCTTTGATGCTTGTCCGTCAAGACAAATCGGCCTGGACCTTCGAGCTCGACCTGCGGCCATTCGGAGAAAAGTGGTAGCATTGGGTGTCTCTACCCGTGTTCTACGCATGACATGAAGGTCTGCCTTGGGCTCGACGCGGACATCTGACGAAAAGGCTAGGATGTCTGCATCAAGACTAGTTCCGGCCATGACAACGCAACGGACATTCATGTCTTCCGGTCGGAAAACTTGCGGCCCATTATTTCGCTTGCTTCCCTGAGAGGATCGTCGGCGAGATGTGCGTAGCGCTGTGTCGTCGATGGGTTGGTGTGTCCTAGGAGCCGACCTACGATCGCCAGCGACATACCGCTCGAAACCAGATGAGATGCATGTGTGTGGCGGTTGTCATGGATGCGATAGTCAGAAATGCCTGCCTTTGCCAATACTGATCGCCAGAAAGCCTTTAGGTCCTTTCGGGGGGCTTCTGGCGATCGGCCAGGAAACACAAAGTCCGAAACTTGCCCTCTGCTTTCCTTGATCTCCTTCAGCAAATCTATCGTTGCTGAGGACAGCGGCAGGTGCTCGGTCCGCTTTTGCTTCGTATGATGAGACATCTTGGTCCAGACGCCCCGGTCGAGGTCAAAGTCGGTCCAGGTTGAAACCAGGACCTCGCCAATGCGTGCGCCAGTCAGCAGTTGAAGTCGTATCGCATCGGCAGCGACTTGGTCACGGTGCTCATCCAGTGCTGCCGTCAGTCGCTTCAGCTCACCATCAGATAGCCATCGGTGGCGCGCCTCTTCGTGGAATTTTTCGATGCCCTCAGCCGGGTTGTTGGTCCTAAGGCCCCATCTCACAGACAAGCTGAACATCTTGGACAGGAGAGCGATGGTCCGGTTGGCTTGGTAGGGGGTCTCGCGCAAGGCGTTGTGGAGGCGCTGGATGTCTGCGGGCTCTACATCCTGAACCTTTATCCGACCCAAGCGTGGCAAAATGTGCTTCTGCAGAATGCTGCGATCGTTCCGGATGCTTCCAGCGCGTTTTTTTGGCAGCGCGTGTTCTTGGAGGTAGCGATCTGCAAGTTCCGAGACTGTTGGGGCTTCGCGACGTGATCGATGTTCGCCGACCGGATCTCGTCCGCGGGCTGCGTCGGCGAGCAGTCCGCGAGCGATCGACCGTGCCTGCTGCAGGCTCATGAGTGGGCCATGTCGTCCGATCGTCTTACGTCGGGAGCGCCCTGAGTCCCGTGTGCGGTACTGAATGACGTAGCTCTTTGCGCCACTCGGCTTCACCCGGACACCGAAGCCGGGAAGTTCAGCGTCCCAAACGATGAACTCTCTGTGGCCATCAGCGGTCAGCCTATCAACTGCGGACTTGGTCAGTCGTTGCTCTACCATGAATAAACCGGCTGCCGAAGTTATGATCTAGGTAAGCACAAGGTAAGCAAAGCTTATGGAAGAGGGAAGGGGTCGAACGGTTCTGGTAGAAGACCGATAGGCCTGATATGTCTGTTTTATTGTGATAAATTGTGAATGATCGAACTTCCCCGAGACAAGTAGAACATACACGCCTAAGATTTGTAATCAGAGGGTCGGGAGTTCGAGTCTCTCTGGGGGCACCATTTAATCTCATAAATATCCATGTCTTATTGTGAAAGCGGGGCGTTTCCAGCCCAATTTTCCCCAGCGGATCAGCCCTCGATCCACCCGGCGATCAGGATCGCGGCGAGGGACGCGCTGCCGCAGCACGGAAGCGGTTCAGGCGCTACGGCGCTTCAGGGCGTGGTGCTTTGCAGTGCCGAGCCAGGACGGGCCAAGGGAACCCATCTCAACCATAGGTGGATCTCCGCCTGTTTGGGGTTCAACAGGAGGCTGCGTGATGAAACCGGAGGCGCAGGTTCCTGTGGATCGAAGAATGTCGGAGTTCCGTGTCACGCGATCAGGTCGGGGATCTCGGACCGGCAATAGTCGTGGATGTCGCCACTGCGACAAAGCCAGATCGCGCTGCGCCGCGCCGCGATGTGCGTCATGGCTCTGCGAAGCTCCCGCAGCCGGTACGGCTGGCCGACAATATAGGGGTGGAGCGCGATGCCCATCACGAGGGACTGGTGTCGGGATTGCTCCAGCATCTCGTCGAACGTCCCGATGATCATGTCGGCGAAGGTGCTTGCACTGTCCTTGCGCGCCACGATCGACGGGATGTCGTTGACCTCCTGCGGATAGGGGATCGAGAGCAACGGGCCCCCGGACGTGGTCATCCAGACGGGCTGGTCGTCCATGCACCAGTTCAGCGTGTAGCCATAGCCCGCCTCGACCAGCAGATCTGGGGTATGCGGCGATTCCGCGATCCAGGGTGACAGCCACCCCCTCGGCGCGACGCCCTCGGCCTTCGACAGCACATCTGTGGCCTCGGCGATCAGCCTGGCCTCGGCGACCCGATCGAGGTCGCTTTGCCGTTCCGAATTCGTCCGGCCATGACCCACGATCTCGTCGCCGCGGGCACGGAAGGCCGCCATCAGCTCCGGCGCCAGGTCGTACATCGCGGAATTGGCCAGCACGCTCAGCGGCATGTCGAGCGCCTCGAACATGTCCAGCATCCGCCAGGCGCCGACGCGGTTCCCGTAGTCGCGCCACGCATAATTCAGAACGTCCGGCGGCGGGCCGCCCGGGGCAAGTTCGGCACCCAGTCCCTCGCCGAAGGCGAAATGCTCGAGGTTGAGACCGACATACACCGCCAGCCGACGCCCGCCGGGCCACCGGTAATCCGCACGATCGTGAATGCCGCGGTACGCGTATCGTCCGTGCCCGGTCAGCATGTCCGAACTCCATCCGTGACGAGGCCCGACCGGCGGACCCCGACCCGTGACATCGGGCGTGCCGGCCGTGACCTCGTGGCTTCCATCACATCCCACCGCGGGGCGCGGTGCCGCCGGTTCCCCGGCGCCCCCGCGTCGCGGCATGGTCTCCTACTCGAGCCGCTCGCCGTGAACCGCGCGCTTCTGATGCCGCCCGATACCCTTGTCCACGAGGAGCTCTCCGTCCCTCATCACGGTCTTGCCCCGCAGGATGGTGCGCACGGGCCAACCGGTGACCTCGAGCCCCTCGTAGGGCGTGTAATCGGCACCATGATGCAGGATGTCCTGGCGCAGCACCTCCTGACGGGACGGATCCCACAGGGTGATGTCGGCGTCGGATCCCACCGCGATGGTGCCCTTGCGCGGATAGAGGCCGTAGAGTTTCGCGTGGTTCGTGGACGTGAGCGCAACGAAACGCGTGATGTCGATCCTGCCCTTGCTCACGCCTTCGGAAAACAGGATCGGCAGGCTGGTCTCGACGCCGGGGATGCCGTTGGGCACCCATCGAAAGCTCTTCAGGCCGGCGGGCCGTTTCTTGCCCTGCCGATCCTCGAAGCGATACGGGCAGTGGTCCGAGGAATACAGGTCGAAGACGCCCGTCCGCAGCCCGTCCCAGCAGGCCGCCTGGCTGGCGGTGTCCCTGGGCGGCGGAGAACAGACGTATTTCGCCCCATCGAAGCCCTCGAGGTCGAGGTCATCCCTGGTGAGCACGAGGTATTGCGGGCAGGTTTCGCCGAAAACCTTGCTGCCGCGGCGCCGACCGGCCTGGATTTCCTCCATCGCGTCACGGTTGGAGACATGGACGATCACGATCGGCACGTCGATCACCTCGGCGAGGGAGATCGCGCGGTGGGTCGCCTCGCGCTCGGCGGTCACCGGGCGCGTGGTGGCGTGGAACTTCGGTGCGGTGTCGCCCCTGTCGGCCGCCCGGTCCCGAAGGTACTCGATGATGTCGTCGTTCTCGGCATGGACCATGCAGAGCGCCCCGGAGGACTTGGCCCCCTCCAGCGTCTCGAGGATCTCGCGGTCCGACAGCTTCATCCCCTCGTAGGTCATGAAGACCTTGATCGAGGTGTAGCCATCCGCAACCAGGCCGGGAAGTTCCTGCCCAAGGACCTGCGGCGTCGGATCGGTCAGGATCAGGTGAAAGCTGACGTCGGTGAAGCAGTTGCCCTCGGCGAGGCCGTGATACCAGCGGACCGCATCGTGAAGGCTCTGACCCTTCGCCTGCAGGCAGAAGGGCAGGACGGTCGTGTGGCCGCCGCACACCGCGGAGCGCGTCGCGCTTTCGAAGTCATCGGCCATGACGACACCGGGTTCGCCGGGTTGCGCGATGTGGACATGGCTGTCGATCCCGCCGGGCAGCACGTAGAGCCCCGTTGCATCGATCTCTTCCTTCGCGGCCGGAAGCTCCGATCCGATCAGGACGACCTTGCCGTCCCGGATGCCGATGTCGGCGCGGGACACATCGCTGGCGGTGACGACCGTGCCCCCGGTGATGACCGTATCCAGAAGGGTCATTGCGCGGCCTCCATCGAGCGGATCTCTTCCAGGCGGGCGATCAGCCGGTCGATCTCCCCGACGGTGTTGTAATGCACGGCGGAGACCCGGATCACGCCGTCCCGATCGGCGAGGCCCAGGTCCTCGATCAGCCGCCGGGAGTAGAAATCGCCGAAACGAATGCCGATGCCGGTCGGATCGACGGCTTCCACCACCTCGCGGGAGGACGTCCCCTCGATCGTGAACGAGATCGTGGGCACGCGCAGCGCGGCGTCGGCGGAGGGGGAGCCGATGATCGTCACGTCCGGACGGGCGGACAGGTAGTCGAGCAGGCGGCGCGCCAGTGTCTCCTCGTGGGCCGAGATCAGGCGGAAGGCGGCCTCGACGGCCTCCCGGCCCGCAACGTTCGCGCCATGCGCGCGTGCGAGGGCCTCGAGGTAATCGACGATGCCGATGCAGGAATAGGCGAGCTCGTAGCTCGCGTTGCCCGGTTCCATCTTCTGCGGGACGTTGTCGCCCGGAAAGAAGCTGTGGTTGATGTTGCCCGCGGCCAGAAGCTGCGCGTAGCGCCCATAAAGCGCGGCGAAATGCGGCCCGTATGTCTTGTAGACCGAGAAGCCGTAGAAATCCGCGCCGAGCGCCTGCACGTCCACCGCCCTGTGCGGCGCAAAGGCCACCCCGTCGACAGAGAGAAGCGCGCCGGCGGCATGGACCCGGTCGGCGATCCTGCGGATGGGCATGATCGTCCCGAAGATGTTCGAGGCATGGGTCACGGCAACGAGCCGCGTCCGCTCCGAGAGCAACGCCTGCAGATCCTCGAGATCGGGGTCGTGGGACCCGGCGGGCAGGCGCCATTCCCGGATGACGATGCCCTGCGCCTCGAGCTTGCGCCACGGCCCGATATGGGCCTCGTGATCGAAATTCGTGACGATGACCTCGTCTCCGGGCGCCCATGTCTGCACGAGCGCGCGGGCAAGCTGGTCGAAGAGCTGCGTACTGGTCGCGCCCATCACCACCTCCTCCGGGCGGGCGGCGTTCAGCAGCGTTGCGAGCGCCTCGCGCCCACGCTGTACCATCGCCCCCGCCTGGGCCGAGGCGGCGTAGCTCGCTCCCAGCTGCACGTTCGCGGTGAAGAGGTACTCGGCAAGCCGGTCGGCGGTCTGGCGCGCCACCTGCGATCCGCCGGCATTGTCGAGAAACACCTGGCCGCGCCCGAGGGCGGGGAAATTGCCCCTCACGAATTCGAGGTCCAGACCTGTCATGCTGTCTCCGTTTCCTGTGCACGGCGATCCGGCACCGACGCAATGGTGTCACAACCGCCCCGACATCTCATCCCTCAATGGCCCGGGCAGAGGAAGCCCACCCGGGTCTCCGGCAAGGAATCGAGTCCCCGGCGCACGAAAATTAGGCAGTGACAACAATTTCAGGTCAAAGTCCGGGCAAGCTGCCCCTTTTCGACAGCACATGCCCCTCCGGATTTGGCGACCGTGCGGCATTTCGTACCGTGTCCGATGCTCTTCGGTCACCCGGCCGGTTTGCTCGAATTCGCAACAGGGGATGTAACCAATGAGACTACTGACACTCGCAAGCTGCGCGGCCGTAGTGGGCTTCACCGCTCCGTCATTCGCTCAGGAAACGTTGGAGACCGTGCGCGAACGCGGCATGTTGAACTGCCAGGTGGGCCTGCCGACGCCCGGCTTCTATGCCCTCGCCGACGATGGCACCTGGTCCGGTCTGGACGTCGATCTGTGCCGGGCGGTGTCCACCGCAATCTTCGGCGACCCCGACATGGTGGAATACCAGTCGGTCACCTCGGCCGTGCGCTTCACCGAGATGCAGAACGGCGCAAGCGACATGCTCTCCCGCACCACCACCTGGACGGCCGTGCGCGACACGCAGCTGGGCCTCGATTTCACAACGGTCGGCTTCTACGACGGCCAGGGCTTCCTTGTGCCGGCCGACTCCGGCATCGAGTCGGCGCTTGACCTCGTCGGGGCCACCGTCTGCGTGCTGACCGGCACGACGACCGAACTGAACCTCGCCGACTACTCGCGCGCCAACGATCTCGACATCACCACGGTGACCAACGAGAACGTGAACGTTCTGGTCGAGACCTATCTCGGGGGCGGCTGCGACGCCTACACCAACGACCGCTCCGGCCTGGCGGCGCGCCGCTCCGCCTTCCCGGACCCGTCGGCCCATGTGTTCCTGCCCGAGACCATCTCGAAGGAGCCGCTCGGCCCGGTCGTCCGCGAAGGCGACGCCGCCTGGCGCGACCTCGTGACCTGGACCATCTTCGGCATCATCAACGCCGAGGAGCTGGGCGTCACCTCCGGCAACGTGATGGAGATGGCCGCGAACCCGCCGAACCCGAACATCGCCCGTCTGCTGGGCACCGAGGGCAACATCGGCGAAGAGCTGGGCCTCGAGCCGGACTTCATGGTCGACGTGATCGCGGCAATCGGCAACTACGGCGAGATCTACGAGCGTCACATCGGCATCAACACGCCGGTCGGCATCCCGCGTGAGGGTACGCTGAACGCGCTCTGGTCCGAAGGCGGCATCATCTACGCTCCGCCCTTCCGCTGAATCGAAGCCGACAGGAACGGCGCACCCCGGCCACCGGGGTGCGCCGGGTCGCGGCATTCGAACGCGCAACAACCTGCTGACGCAGTAGTCACTTATCGGGGGCGACATGGCGGCAACCGAGCAGACTGGATCGCGATCCAGCACAGAGAGAACCGGGCCGGGCCGGCTGCTCTACGATGCGACCGTCCGGGCCATCTTTCTCCAGGCGTTGACCGCCGCGCTGGTGGTCGGCCTGTTCGCATGGCTCATCTACAACACGATGGTGAACCTGCAGGAGCGGAACCTGTCCGCGGGCTTCGGTTTCCTCGACGTCTCGGCGGGGTTCGGGATCAGTTTCACCCTTATCCCCTACGAAGAAGGCGATACCTACCTCCGGGTCTTCTTCGTGGGCATCGCGAACACGTTGCTGGTGGCCGCCGTGTCCATCGCCCTGGCAACGATCATCGGCCTGTTCGTGGGTCTTGCGCGGCTGTCCGACAACTGGATCGTTGCCAAGCTTTCGAGGGCCTACATCGAGCTGCTTCGAAACACGCCCCTGCTGCTCCAGATCATCGCGTGGTTCTTCGGGGTCTTCAACCTGCTGCCGCGCCCGCGCGACAGCGTGGTGATGGCGGAGGCCTTCGTCCTGAACAACCGGGGGTTCTACATGCCGGCGCCGGTCCCGGAGCTGGGCTTCGGCTATGTGATGGCGGCGTTCGTCGTGGCCCTGCTGGGCGCGATCGCCCTCTACCGCTGGGAAGACGCCCGCCGCGACAGGACCGGGAAATCCTTTCCCGCCATTTCCACGGGCCTTGCGATGATCGTCCTTGTGCCCCTTGTCGTGCATCTCGCGCTGGGACGTCCGCTCAGCTGGGACCCGCCGGTGCTGCAGGGCTTCAACTTCGTGGGCGGCGTGTCGGTTCCGCCGGCATTCTGCGCCCTGATCGTCGCCTTGTCGGCCTATACCTCCGCGTTCATAGCCGAGATCGTCAGGTCCGGCATACAATCCGTGTCGAAAGGACAGCTCGAGGCCGCCGGCGCGTTGAACCTTCCCCCGACCTGGACCCTGCGCCGCGTGATCCTGCCCCAGGCGCTCCGGGTGATCATCCCGCCGCTCATCAGCCAGTACCTGAACATCACCAAGAACTCGTCGCTCGCGATCGCGATCGGGTTCCCGGACCTGGTGAGCGTGTGGATGAACACCTCGTTGAACCAGTCGGGCCGCGCCATTCCCATCGTGGCCATGACAATGGCCTTCTACTGCCTCGTCAGCCTGACGGTGTCGCTGGTCATGAACAGCTACAACCGACGCGTCCAGATCAAGGAGCGCTGATCCATGGCCCTCGTCTTCGAATCCAAGCCCGACAGACCGCCGCCGCGTGACGAGACCGGTCTTGCCGTATGGGTCCGCCGCAACCTGTTCCGGGATGTGCCGAATGCCCTGATGACGCTTCTCGGCTTCTACATCGCCTACGTCGTCGTGGCGGCGGTGCTGGACTGGGCGATCTTCAATGCCGTCTGGGAGGCCGATACCCGGCGCGAATGCCTGGATGCGGTCGGGCGTTCCGGCGCGTGCTGGCCGGGCGTGGTCGAGTGGCTGCCGAACCTGGTCTACGGCCTGTATCCCAAGGATGCGGTCTGGCGCATCAACCTCGGGTTCCTCGCGCTTGTCCTGTGGCTGATCCCGCTGTGGATGCCCCGCGTGAAATCCAAGGTCGCGGTCGGGCTGACCGCCGTGACGCTCTATCCCTTCCTCGCGAGCTACTTCTTCCTTGGCGGCGACAAGGGCATCGTCTGGTCGGCCCTGATCTCGCTCGGGCTGTCGGGCCTCGTCTGGGTCTGGGCCACGACGATCAGCGAGCGCGTCACCGGGCAGAGCATCGCGGAGCTGTTGGGCAAGACGCTCGCCGGAGGCGACAATGACGTGTTGCAGAGGCGCGCGGTGCGGGGGGCCGGGCTGGTCCTGTTTCTCGCCGCCTACGGGCTCGTGTCGACCTGGTCGCTGGCGGAAGTGAGGACACAGTTCTGGGGCGGTCTGTTCCTGACCCTCGTCATCTCCGGCATCGGGATCACGTTCTCGCTGCCCGCGGGCATCCTGCTGGCCCTGGGACGACGCTCGAACCTGCCGGTCATCGCGGTCTTGTCGACGCTCTTCATCGAGCTGTTCCGGTCGGTGCCGCTGATCACCATCCTGTTCATGTTCAACACGATGCTGCCGCTCTTCATGCCCGAAGGCATGGAGGTGAACCAGTTGGCCCGGGCCATCGTCGCCGTGTGTCTCTTCGCTGCCGCCTACATGGCGGAAGTGATCCGCGGCGGGTTGCAGGCGATCCCGAAGGGGCAGTACGAGGCCGCGGCCTCGCTCGGTCTGGGCTACTGGCAGACCACGACGCAGGTCGTTCTGCCCCAGGCGCTGAAGATCATGATCCCGACGATCGTCGGCAACTTCATCGGGCTCTTCAAGGATACCACCCTGGTGTCGATCATCGGGTTGTTCGACCTGATGAACATGGCCCGCGCCGTGGGCGAGGACACCGACTGGCTTGGTCTCTTCATCGAACCCTTTTTTGTCGTGTCGCTCACCTATTTCGTCTTCTGCTTCGCGATGTCCTCCTATTCCATTCGCCTGGAAGAAAAGCTGTCAGCGGGACGTGAAAGATGAGCCGTGTCGAAGGGGCCAGGAAGGCCATCGAGATCGTCAAACTGAACAAGTGGTTCGGCCAGTTCCACGTTCTCAAGGATATCGACCTGACCGTCAGGGAGCGCGAGATCTACGTGATCTGCGGTCCCTCCGGGTCGGGGAAATCGACGCTCATCCGCTGCATCAACCAGCTGGAACACCATCAGGAAGGCGACATCCTCGTCGACGGGGTCCTTGTCGAGAAGGGCGGCAAGAACCAGGAAACGATCCGCAGGACAACCGGCATGGTGTTCCAGCAATTCAACCTGTTTCCGCATCTTACCGTCCTCGAGAACTGCACCCTCACCCCGACGCTCGGCCTCGGCATGCCCAGGGCCGAGGCGGAAGAGCTGGCGATGTTTCACCTCAAGCGGGTCGGCATCGAGGATCAGGCGCTCAAGTATCCGCTGCAACTGTCGGGTGGGCAGCAGCAGCGGGTGGCGATCGCGCGATCGCTCTGCACGCGTCCCAAGATCATGCTCTTCGACGAGCCGACCTCGGCGCTCGATCCCGAGATGATCAAGGAGGTGCTCGACGTCATGGTCGAATTGGCCGACAGCGGCATGACAATGATCTGCGTCACTCACGAGATGGGCTTCGCACGCCAGGTCGCGGACAAGATCCTGTTCATGGATCAGGGAGAGATCGTCGAATCCGGCCCGCCCGGGGAGTTCTTCCTCAATCCCCGCTACGACCGCACCGAACAGTTCCTGTCTCACATCCTGTGATCCGCGCCGCCGGGCAGCGGTGGCAGGTCCGTCACGTCGAGGATGCCGTCCGACGGCATGCGGAAGCCGGGGGCAGGGATGCCGAGGCCGATCCTGCGGGTCTGCGTATAGAGCGTCAGCCAGGGCGGATCGGCCTGCAACATCGCATAGGCTTCCGCGTAGAGCCGCCCGCGCGCGGCATGGGATGTCTCGCGCCGCGCGGCGTCCAGCACATGTTCCACCGAAGGGTTGCGGTATCCTTGCCACCATGACCCCGCGACGCGCGAGTCGATCTTCTCGTAGAGGACGCGGAACGTGCTCATGGGGCTCGAGTCGAAGACGCAGGCGTCGCGGATGTCCTTGCGCCGGACCATGTGCGCGTAGGCCTCACGATCCGCGTGGACATGGATCTCCAGCGTGATCCCCACATCGGCCAGTTGCCGGGCCAAGGCCTTGCACAGGCTTTCGGCTTCGTCGGGCAGGCGCGTCGGGCAATCGATGCCGAGGCGCACCCCGCCCTGGTAGCCGGCATCCGCCAGAAGCCGGCGGGCGGCAGCCGGATCGTGCCGGATCGGAGCGCCGCCATCGGCCCCGACATGCGCCGAACTGACAAATCCATGCAGCGGCGCGCCATGCCCACCCAGGACATCACGGACGAGGCTTTCGCGATCCACCGCGAGGTTGAGCGCCCGGCGCAGGCGCGCGTCGGCCAATGGCCCGCGGGAGCAGTTGAGCAGAAGGATGATCGCGACCGGTGACGGGTTGTCGAGCAAGGTCAGGGGGCGGCCGTCGGCAGTCATGTCCGGTCCGCCCGGCGGCAGATCGCAGGCGATATCGACCGTTCCCTCCCGCAGCATGTCGAGGCGCCGCGTGGCGTCGGGCTCCGCGATCCATTCGACCTCCTCGAAGCGGGGGGACAAGACATGGCCGAGCACCCGGGACGCGCGGATCGACGTTCCGGTTCTGGACGTGACCCGGTAGGGACCGGCGCCGATGATGTCCGAGGCGCCGCCGCTGTCCCACGTGTCGAGCGTCGCCGGCGCGACGATGAAGCCCTGTTCGAGGATATCGAGCAGATCGGCGACAGGCTCCGCCAGCCCTATGGCGACCGTGTCGGCGCCGACCGCTTCGATCCTTGCGCCGCCCAGGTACTGCCGCCACACGCCCGGCGCCCCCAGCGTGTAACCCTTGTCGGCACGGGCCATTCGCTCGAGCGACCGCGCGACCGCGGCCGCATCGAAGGGCGATCCATCGTGGAACCTCTGGCCCTCCCGCAGCCTGAAGCTCCAGGTCCGGGCCGAGGCATCGACCTCCCAGCCCGAGGCGAGCTGCGGCTTGTGCGTCCGTCCCTCGCGCCGCACCAGCGCGCCGCAAAGCGCGCGCAGGACCGACAGTTGATCGGCCGCGTCCGTGCAGTCGTGCGGATCGCCCGTGGACACCCGTTTCTGCGCGATCCGGCATCTCTCGGCCATTGGTGCGACACCCCCGTGCGGTCATCTTCTCCCATGCGGACCGGCCCCGGGTCTGGACGGCGCGCCCGCCCGAGGGCCGGTGGCCTCCAGGCCGACCGCTGCCGCCGACCGGTGCTCCGGGACGGAGTCTAGGGCATGACGGGCCCGGCACATAGCCATGTCTTCGAGGGCAGCGCCATCCATTCGCCGCAGCATCCATCGCGATGGGCGAAAGAGACGATGGGAGCCTTGCGTAGTGGCTCTGTTTCAACCGGCACGGCAGTAGTCATCGGCCAATAGGGACCACGCGGCGGTCAGTCACTCGGGCGCGGCCTGTTCGGTCGGGCTCCACTACCACGAGTTCGCCGTAGGAGGTGGGGCTTCCCCGGGCAGGCCCAGCATTTCCCAGATCGGGTTCAGGTTGGTGGAGTTGCCGATCCATATGATCGACCGGCCGGCTGCGTCCTCGAGCACCTGGCTTGCGACGTCGCCATCCTCGACGGAGGCGCCGATGAACTGTATCGGCAGGGTGCGTGCCTCGGAAAGTGGGCGGGCGCTGTCCTGGTTGCGGCCGGTCGGGCGTGTGTAGAGCGCGTCCAGCGGTATGTCTGATACCACCGCAGGCAGGGCCGCTGCACGGGCGAAGCCGTCGCGGCTCAGGTCCTCGCCGTCGCGGTCGAAGTGCCGAACGAGGACGAGACGGGTGCCGGGGGCAGGGTACGGAGCTCGCCGCCCGCCCCGCCGGTTAAAATGCAGCCGGAAAGCAGGGCTGCGCTGCCGCCGATCAGGATCGTTCTTCGTGAAGGCATCATGGCAATCCCCCTTATGGCGATACCTTGGTCAGGGCGCGAGGCTCCGGCCGCTGTGTTCGGGCCACCAAAGCGCCGCGCACGGATGTGAGTAGAAGGTTGATTGCATGTGATCGAGGTCTGCCTCAAGCTGACTTGTTCGCTACGGAGGAGGGTCTCCAGATCGGAATAGAGTGGCTTTCGAGACCCTACTGGCATCTACACAGAAGTTATACAATCTAAGGTTGCGTTTGGGTTCGTTTTGAAAATTCACTTGATTGCCATGGGACCTCCGTTTCTTTCCCTATTCGGAGCCAGGCACGCAAGGCTGCTTTTCGCTTGGTCCTGGTCTCCCGGACATACCGTTTGAGCATGCGGTGGCGCTTGCCGCCAGACGCGATTTCGTCCTCGATTCGATTGAGGCACTTAGCATACAGGTCTTCAGCGAGGCGCAGGAGGCCACGATCACCGTCTCCAGCCTGACAGAGCTGAAGCAGTGTTTCCTGGAACGCGAGGTCTTCCAGAAGCTTGCTGGAGGGGTCTGCCTCTCCCGCCTCGAAATCCTGCAGCGCCCCGACCGCCTGGACATGGCGCGCCTCGGCCTGCGCGAGAGTGAGAGCACCGCGCATGGGCGGCATGGAAAAATCCAGATCCTCCATAGCAAGATTGGGCCTGTTCAGAATGATCGCCAACCAGCGGACAACCACCTCTTCTGGAGGTGAGGCCATGGCTCCGTGGCGCATCGCATTGCGCGCGGACCGTGCCTTACCCTCCATGCTGCGGGGCCCCGTGCTCTTTTGCGCATTGGCGAGGTTACGCATTGCGATGGAGGCGCTCGCCATCATGATTCCAAAGATCCTTCAATTGGCCGCCGGCGCTGAAGCTGCTCGAGGTCCTTCAAGAGCTCCCGGCGACGGCGCTCATTGTCGCGGATAGCCTCGTCGTGCCGAGCAAGTGTTGCGGCGAGCCGATTCCAGACTGCCACCAGAAGCTCCATGCGCGACGTCCCCAGCCCCGCCAGCACGCGGTCCGCTTCGTCGAGACGCGCGGGATCTGCCGAGCCGAGCCTGCGGGCGAGTGCCTCACCCTCGGATTGTGCAGCCCCGGCGTCAAAGAGCTCCGGCTCTTCCCAGGCTTTACCATGCTCATCGAGACCGTCATATTGACTGTCAAACGCCTCTTTCGCAGCGGCATCATGTTCCTTCTTGCGAGCCGAGACCAAGAGATTTCGGGCAGCGTCCAGTATTCCGGCACGGAGCGCTGTATCCCGCATGTGGCCATGCTCGCGGATCGTCCACTCGGTCCGGATAAGGCTCTCTACAATTACGGCTTCATAGGGTGTCATCGGCAGCAAGTCCCGCGTCATCTCCTCCCGAAAGATCTCGAAGGAGCCGGGTTCTTCACTGGGCAGGGCGATGCGACGCCAGAGCATCTCGCCGAAGCTTGCGAGATCGAAGTCCCGCGGATCAGGTGTCTTGGGCAGGCTCACGAACGTGCCTCCTGATGAAGTGGCCGTGCGTCGGCATGGCCGTGGTGGTGCGTGGTGGGCAAATCGTCAGCGCTTGGTCGGGATCGGGGTTGATCGACGAAGCAGACTCCAGTCCCGCAAAACCCGGCTGCGTCGCTCTTCGAGTTCCAGGATTGCCTGCTCGTGAAACCTAATGCGCTCCGATCCCTCGCGGTGTACGTCACCGAGCCAGCGGAGAGGAGCGAGGCCCGCGTCCGTAAGCTCGAGAACCGCCTCGCTGGGGTCGTCGGGGTCTTGGATCTCCAAGACAATGTCGAGGATGCGCTCGACTTCGCGTTCGACTTCGTCCCGATCAACTGGGTTGAACTTGTCCCAATAGTTCGTGGACGAGCCGGAACTTGGCCTTGCGTCAGGCGTTGGCGCGGCCGTTGTCTCGCCTCCTGCGTTTTTCTGCATCCGTTCGATTACCCAAACCCGGATCTTCGCGCGGAGACCCCCGTAGAACTCGTGTTCCCGCATGGCCCGATGTCGGATCAACTCCCACTCGATGCGTGCAAGTCCCTCGAGGACGGCGACTTCGGCGGAGGTTTGGGGCTCGAAGTCCCGCACGATTGACGCGCGGAGCGCCTCGAACCCGTGCTTGTTCTCGCCTGGGAGCTGGATCTTATGGCGCAGCGCACGACCGACGGGCCAAAGACCCAGCGCTCCATTGCCGAAATGAAGGATGCTCTCGAACTCGGCCGCCAGCCCGGCCTCCAGGCGCGCCTCTGTGTAGGCTCGCATGGCCTCTTCGGCATCCTTTTTTCGCTGGAAGGACGGCTTCCTTCGCCTCTGCGCCTTCGAGACGTGCTTGGGCGTTTCGATCGCAGATGCGGCCGATATCGTGGTGTCCATTTTCGTCATCCTGCCCACCTCCACGAGCATGTCCGCTACGAGGGCCTGTGCCGCCAGGGGTGGCATGAAGGCCCGCCACAATTGCCTGTCGGTCCGTGGCCTCAGCAAGATAACATCCAGGGCGAACATCTTCTAGATAATTGTTATTAAAGTGTTTTGTGGCCGATTAGCCACCTGAATACCTCCAGCTGAGCGTGACCCGAGGTCGCCTGACAGCCCAGTTATTGTTCCGGATTTCCGGGCAAGCCGGCGCCTCGGGGCAACAAGGTGGCGCTCCATAAGTGGATGATTGGCCACCTTGGGCTGGGCCTGGCAGGCACCAATTGAAACCATCAAATGCCGCAATACGGACGTGCAGAACGGTGAAGCAGGCATTGATTCTTGGATGTGTGATTTGCCCTAATTGAGGGGCAAAAAGTGAGATCCAGTGCGTGCCGGGGTCTTGGGTTCATGGCAAGACGCGTCCCGAAGCCCGGACGAAAATCCATCACCTGATCAATGGCTCCTGGCCCAAGAGGTACGGAAAACCTATGCAGACAAGCCAGTTGATCTTTGTTAGTGTCGAGCTTGGACGGTATAGGTCGTTCTGAATGTAGAACGCTTTGGGGCGCGCCTCGTGGCGATTTGGCAGACAGTTACTTTTGCGGCCGACGATCATTCGCCCGAGGCTGGAGTAAGGCTCAGATGAGACAGATCTTCCTATTCTTATTTTCGATTTGCATGATCGGGGTCATGT
>WVSO01000030.1 GCA_015689745.1 Rhodobacterales bacterium HKCCSP123
GCGTTGCATAGCGGCGCTCCATCCCGTCCCAAGCCAGGCCTTCGAGCAGCGCCTCCTTGGGCGCGTTGCGGCGGGCCTCTTCCTCGGCCTTGCGACGGGCGTCTTCCTCTTCCTTGGCCTTCAGCGCCTCTTCGCGCTCGCGCTCCTCGCGCTCCTTGGCCTCGGCCTCGGCACGGCGGCGGGCGCGTTCTTCCTCGCGCTCGCGCTCTTCCTGCTGGCGGCGCTCCTCGTCTTCGGCCTCGCGGGCCTTGGCGGCCTGCAACGCCTTCAGGCGGCGCTCGAGCTCGGCGTCGGGGACGGATTTGTCACGCTTGCCGCCCTCGGCATTCTGCGCCGCAGCACTCTGCTGCCCCGGCTTGGGCACCATCACGCGCTTGCGCTTGGTCTCGACCACGACGCTTTTCGTGCGTCCGCGCGAAAAGCTCTGGTTCACGCGGCCAGAGCGCGTGCCTGAGAGTCCAAGGGGTTTCTTTCCGTCCGTGTCGCTCATGCGTTCCGTTCGTCTTTCCCGGCGGTCGCTCCGCCGTCTGCCTTGCGCAGGCCCTGCAGTTTCGCGGCTCCCTCTACAACACGAGGGGCAAGACCGCCAGCCGCAAGCGCGCCATGTATCACACTTTGGCGTCCGAATGCCAAACCCAATTCCCGGGCCGTCAGGACGCTGAAGTAGCGGGCGCCGGTGGGCGTCCACAGTTTCGATTTTCCGCGCTCCGAGCCGTCGGTGGCCTGGAGCAGGACCTTGACCTGTTTCGTCGCCAGCCAGTCCTTGACCTTCTCGAAGCCGGCGACCGCCTCACCCGCCTTGCGGGAAAGCGCGATCAGGTCCGTCAATCTCCGCGCGAGGGCGCCCTCGACGATATCGACGAGGTCGGGCGGCACGGTGACCGGCTGTTTCGCTGCACGTGCGAAGAGGTTCTTCTTCACGGCAAGTTCCAGCGCGGCGCGATCGGCGGCCACCCATATTCCGCGGCCCGGCAGCTTCTCGGACAGGTCGGGGACGACCTGCCCGTCCGGGCCGACCACGAAGCGGATCAGCCCGTGCTTGGGCTGCACCTCGCCCGTGGCGATGCAGCGCCGCTCCGGCCCATCGGCCCTGTCCTTATCGCGACCGCCCCGGCTCATGTTCGGGCCCCGGACCGGAGGGCCTCAGCCCTCCGCCCCCTCGGCTTCGGCCGCGGCGGCCTCGGCTTCGGCTGCGGCTTGCGCCTCGAGCTCCTCGATGGTGACCCAGCCCAGCTTCACGCGGGCGGTCATCACCATGTTCTGCGCTTCCTCGAGGCTGACGTCGAAGGGCTCGAGCAGACCCTCGTCCTTGACGCGTTCGCCGTTGACGGTGGTCCAGCCGCCGGCCAGTTCCCAGTCGGCACAGGTGGCGAAGTCTTCCAGCGTCTTCACGCCATCCTCGCCAAGGGCCACCAGCATCTGGGGTGTGAGACCCTCGAAGTCAATGAGGCTGTCCTCGACGCCCAGCTCGCGGGCCTTCTCGAGCGCCAGCTTGTTCTGCTCTTCGAGGTAGTCGCGGGCGCGCGCCTGCAGCTCTTCGGCGGTCGACTCGTCGACGCCGTCGATCACAAGCAGTTCGTCCTGTTCGACATAGGCCACTTCCTCGAGCGAGGTGAAGCCTTCGGCGACCAGAAGCTGTGCGAAGAACTCGTCCAGGTCCAGCGTGTCCATGAAGAGCTTGGTGCGCTCTTCGAACTCGGCCTGGCGGCGCTTCGATTCCTCTTCCTCGGTCAGGATGTCGATGTCGAGGCCGGTCAGCTGGCTGGCCAGACGCACGTTCTGACCGCGGCGGCCGATGGCGAGGCTCAGTTGCTCGTCGGGCACCACGACCTCGATCCGCTCGGCATCCTCGTCGATGACGACCTTGGTCACCTCGGCGGGCTGCAGCGCGTTCACGAGGAAGGTCGCGGCATCCTCGTTCCACGGGATGATGTCGATCTTCTCGCCCTGAAGCTCGTTCACCACGGCCTGCACGCGGCTGCCGCGCATACCGACGCAGGCGCCCACGGGGTCGATCGAGTTGTCGTAGGAGATGACGCCGATCTTGGCGCGCGAACCGGGGTCGCGGGCGACGGCCTTGATCTCGATGATGCCGTCGTAGATTTCCGGCACTTCCATCTTGAACAGCTCGGCCATGAACTCGGGCGCGGTGCGGCTGAGGAAGATCTGCGGGCCGCGTGTCTCGCGGCGCACGTCCTTGACGTAGCAGCGGATGCGGTCGCCGTTGCGATAGGCCTCGCGGCCGATCTTCTCGTTGCGGCGCAACACGCCCTCGCCCGCGCCGACATCGACGATGACGTTGCCGTATTCCTCGCGCTTGACGACACCGTTGATGATGGTGCCGACGCGGTCCTTGAATTCCTCGTACTGGCGGTCGCGCTCGGCCTCGCGGACCTTCTGCAGGATCACCTGCTTGGCCGATTGCGCGGCGATCCGGCCCATCTCGACCGGCGGCACCTCGTCGACGATCACGTCACCGACCTTGGGATCGTCGAGGTAGGGACGCGCCTGTGCGACGGTCAGCTCGGCCTTTTCGTTTTCCAGCTCCTCGTCGGCGACCACGGTGCGCACGCGGGTAAAGGTCGCGCGGCCGGTCTTGCGGTCGATCTTGACCCGGATGTCGAGGTCGGCGCCGTAGCGCGACTTCGCGGCGCGGGCGAGGGATTCTTCCATCGCCTCGATCACCAGCGAGGGATCGATCATCTTCTCGCGGGCCACCGCCTCGGCGGTCTGCAACAGTTCCAGCTGGTTGGCTGACGTGATGGCCATTGTGCGTTACTCCTCCGCCTCCGAGGGCTCTTCCTCGATCTCGTCAAACTTGGTTTCGTCGATGATGCCCGCGGCCTTTCTCTGGCGCAGCATCTCCTTGATCAGCTCGTCGGTCAGCACGAGCTTGGCGTCGCTCAGCCAGTCATAGTGCAGGCCCACGGTGCCTTCCTCGATGTTCAGCAGGATCTCGTCGCCCTCGATGCCGGCCAGCACGCCCTTGAAGCGGCGGCGGCCGTCGATCATGTCGGTCGTCTCGATCCGGGCCTCATAGCCCTCGAAGGTCTCGAAATCCTTCAGCCGGGTCAGCGGGCGGTCGATGCCGGGGCTCGACACTTCCAGCGTGTAGGCGTCATCGAGCGGGTCCTCGACGTCGAGCACGGCGGAGACGGCGGTCGAGATCTCGGCGCAATCATCCACCTCGATCCCGCCCTCGGGGCGCTCGGCCATGATCTGAAGCGTCTTGGTCTGGCCGCCCATCAGGCGGATGCGCACGACCTCGAACCCCATGCCTTCGATGACGGGGGTCAGGATCTCGGCCATGCGCCGGTCGATGGCGGTCTTGGCGATGAGGTCGGACACGGAATGGGTCTCCATAAACGAAAAAACGGGCCGCGCGGCCCGTCGAACTTGTCCGGTGGTGCCATCCGGTGTGGACCCGGGGGCGCCGCTGTTAACGCGCATATAAGGGGAATCGGCGGGGGGCGCAAGAGAGCGCGGATCACCCGCACCGCACCACCGCGATGCGGTCGGCATCGTCCAGCTCGAAGTTGATGCGGTCGGGGCGGTAATCCATCGTCACGGCCGAGTTCGGCGGGATGACGCGAACGGGCTGTTCCAGTTCGAGCATCCGGGCGATCTCTCCCGACTGGCCGACGAGGCCCTGGAAACCCGACGCGCCGCACAGGTCCTCTCCGTTGGCCCAGGCGGGCGCGCCGGCGGCCAGGGCAAGGGCGATGGTCAGACTTGTCCTGCGCATGGCGGGGATCCTCCGTTGCTTTGGCTCTCAGATTGGCACAAGGTCGTGGCAAAACAACCCCGAGGGAAGGACCAGTAATGCGCACACGTGCCGCCGTCGCAATGGAAGCCGGAAAGCCGCTTGAAATCATGGAAGTGAACCTCGAAGGGCCCAAGGCCGGCGAGGTTCTGGTCGAGATCAAGGCCACCGGCATCTGCCACACCGACGAGTTCACCCGGTCCGGCGCCGACCCCGAGGGTCTGTTCCCCTCGATCCTCGGCCACGAGGGGGCGGGCGTCGTGCTGGAAGTGGGCGAGGGCGTCACCACGCTGAAGCCGGGCGACCACGTGATCCCGCTCTACACGCCCGAGTGCCGCCAGTGCCCTTCCTGCCTGTCGGGCAAGACGAACCTCTGCACCGCGATCCGCAACACCCAGGGCCAGGGCCTGATGCCCGACGGCACCACGCGGTTCTCGATGCTCGATGGCACGCCGATCTATCACTACATGGGCTGCTCGACCTTCGCCAATCACACGGTCATGCCGGAAATCGCGCTGGCCAAGGTCCGCGAGGACGCGCCCTTCGACAAGATCTGCTACATCGGCTGCGGCGTGACCACCGGCATCGGCGCGGTCATCAACACCGCGGGCGTCGAGATCGGCTCGACCGCCGCGGTCTTCGGCCTGGGCGGCATCGGCCTGAACGTCATCCAGGGCCTGCGCATGGCCGGTGCCGACATGATCATCGGCGTCGATCTGAACGACGGCAAGGAAGAGATGGCGCGCAAGTTCGGGATGACGCATTTCGTCAACCCCTCCAAGATCGAAGGCTCGGTCGTGCAGGAGATCGTCAACCTCACCAAGCGCGGTGCGGACCAGATCGGCGGCGTGGACTATTCCTTCGACGCCACCGGCAACGTGCAGGTGATGCGCGACGCGCTGGAATGCTCGCACCGCGGCTGGGGCGTGTCGGTCATCATCGGCGTTGCGCCCGCAGGGGCCGAGATTTCCACCCGGCCTTTCCAGCTGGTCACGGGCCGCGTGTGGAAGGGCACCGCCTTTGGTGGCGCGAAGGGGCGGACCGATGTGCCGAAATTCGTCGATTGGTACATGGACGGAAAGATCGAGATCGACCCCATGATCACCCACACGCTCAGCCTGGACGAGATCAACACGGGCTTCGATCTCATGCATGCGGGGGAGTCCATCCGTGCGGTCGTGCAATACTGACCGGGGGAGCAAGAAAGGAGTTTTGCCATGAAACATGCCCTGATCGGCGGTGCCGCGCTCGCGGTGACGCTTGGCGGTTCCGCCTTGGCCGAGGGTTGGACGGTGACGGATTTCAACGCGGTCAACAACCGTGACATCTGCATGGATTATGCCGAGCTGACCTTTCAGACCTACAACCAGCGCTTCGGCTCGAACGGGTTCATCGGGCGCTCGACCTGGACGGTCGGCGGCTACGACCTGCGCGGCGAGGTCGTGGACGGCATCTTCATCTGCGCCGACGAGGCGGGGCTCGTGGCGCCCTTCCTCATCCTGCACAACACCGATGACGACAGCGACGCTCGCGAGCTGATCGCCGACCGGCTCGGCGACATCTGGGACGAGATCGTCGCGAACGGGGGCGCTCCCTCGGGCGGGCTCGCGCCCTCGGGCGGCACGAAGTAACCCGGGCGGCATGGCGGGCCTGACGATCCGGCCCGCAGGCGCGGGCGACGCGGACGCCCTGGCGGCACTGCTGCTGCCGGTCTTCCGTGCGGGCGAGACCTATACATTCGACCGCGACATCGGGCCGGAAGAGGCCGTCGCCCTCTGGACCGCACCGGAGAAAACCGTCTTCGTCGTCGAGGACGAGGCGGGCCGCGTGCTCGGAAGCTATTACATCCGCCCGAACCAGGGCGGCGGCGGGGCCCATGTCTGCAACTGCGGTTTCGTCACCTCAGCAGATGCCCAGGGACGGGGCCTGGCGCGCGCCATGCTGGCCCATTCGCTCGAAGAGGCACGCGCGCAGGGCTACCGGGCGATGCAGTTCAACTTCGTGGTCGAGACCAACACACGCGCCATCGCGATCTGGCAGAAGGCGGGATTCGAGGTGGTCGGCCGCCTTCCCGGCGCCTTCCACCACCCGACCGAGGGATATGTCGATGCGCTGGTCATGTATCGCACACTGGTCTAGCGCGGCCGCGCTTCTCGCCGTGCCGCCGGCGGCGGGCCAGACCTTCGCCGAGCGGCTCGGCATCGCGCCGCCCGACCCGGTGCTCGTCTATGCCCTGGCCGGGGAAGAGGTGGCCATCATGCCCGGGGACGTCGTGGCGATCGAGATCTCGGAAAGCGGCGGGATCACGGATGTCTTCGTCCGCCTCGCACCGCCCGCGATCGACACCATGACCGCCTTGATGGAGACGGTCATGGGTGAGCCGATGACCGTTCGCGTTTGCGGTCGCCTCATGCTGGACACCGTGGTCGAGGACCCGACGGACAGCGGCACCCTCTACATCCACGGCACCAACGCGTTGCGCGCCGAAGGGATGCGGGCGCTCTGGCACGGCAGGGAAACCTGTGACACGCTGGACCCGGAGGTATTCGAGCATGGCCAACGGTGACACCCCGCTTCTCGCGGTTCTGATCGACGCGGACAACACGTCTCACAAGCATGCCAAGGCGATCTTCGACGAGATCGCGGGCTTCGGCGAGGCGAGCGTGCGCCGCATCTACGGCGATTTCAGCTCGACCCACATGAAGGGCTGGTCGGGCGTCCAGGCCGAGTTCGGGATCGTCCCGCATCACCAGCCCGCCAACACCGTCGGCAAGAACGCCAGCGACATCGCGCTGGTCATCGACGCGATGGACCTGATGCTCTCGGGCCGGTTCGACGGCTTCGTGCTGGTCAGTTCCGACAGCGATTTCACCCGGCTTGCGCAGCGCATCCGCGAGCAGGGCCTCGATGTCTACGGCATCGGCCAGAAGAAGACGCCCGATGCCTTCCGCAAGGCCTGCAAGCGGTTCATCTTCGTCGAGAACATCCTGCCCTCCGACCAGAAGGAGACGCGCGAGGACGGCAAACCGGACGACAAGCGCCCGCTGACCGAGGCGCGCGACATGATCTTCCGCGCGATGGAAAGCATCGAGCAGGAGGACGACTGGTACTCGCTGGGCCAGATCGGCCAGTTCATCACCGCCGCGAACCCCGATTTCGACACGCGGACCTATGGCAAGCGCAAGCTGAGCGACCTTGTCCAAAGCCTGAAGATGCTCGAGGTCAAGCGCGGGGCGGGCAATCAGCTGCTGGTGCGGCGGCTCGACTGATCGCGGCCCACCGCCATCCGGATCGCGCCCCAGACGACGACCGTTACCGCCATGTCCATGAAGAGCAGCGGACGCACCTCGGCGGCGGCCATGTCGCCGACCGGCACATTGTAGAGGGCAAGGCCCGAGAGCGGCCCCTCCATGGCCACGAACAGGATGGCGACGCAGTTGTTGGCGAAGTGAAATCCCCATGCTGCGCCGATGGTGCCGGTCTTCGCCGTCAGGTCGGCCGCGAGGATCGCGAAGAGGAACACGGCGCCAACCACCAGCCAGGCGTTCTCTCCCATAAGCGCCGGCTGGTAGTGCAGCACCGCGAAAAGCGCCGAGGGCAGCACCATCCACGCCAGCGGCGAGGCGAAGCGCGCCGCGACCTGCTGCTGGATGTAGCCACGGAAAAGGACCTCTTCCGCGCCGGTCTGGACAAGGACGCCCACAAGCGCGAGCGGCACGAAACTGGCCCAGAGGAGCGGCGACAGGTTTGCCGTCCGCGCCATGTCCGACGGCAGCAGGGCAAGCAGCAGGTAGACCCCCGCACAGGCTGTGGCGGCGATGGCGAAATGGCGGGTCAGCCGCTGGCGGGGCCCGAAGAGAGAGGCGATGCCGCGCCCGTGCAGCAGGCGCGCGGACAGCATCGGTCCCAGCGCCATGCCGATGAAGGTCGCCAGCACCAGGAGCGTCGCCGTCGGCGTCCCGTCGGAGGCCATGCGCCCGAGCCAAAGGTTCGCACCATCGAAACCGCTGACCGCCACGAGGACCAGGAAGATGGCACCGATGCCGAGAACGTAGATGCAGACCGCCAGCACAAGCCCCAGGCCCAGGCGCCAGATCGCCGGCCGCAATCGGGCCGGCGCGACGAAGTCGTCATGGGCTGCGTACTTCATCGAACCTGCCTTCGCGGTCTTTTCGTTGGGCGCAGTCTAGACACACCTTCCCCCTGCGGCAATCGCGCTTGTCTGGCCTGCGCCGCGCGTCTATTCGGGGGCAACGCGTCAATCCAAGAGACAAGCCAAAGGGGAGGGCCCGAGCCATGACGAAGGGCAATCTGGACAAGTCGAAACTACCCAGCCGCCACGTGACCGAAGGCCCGGCCCGCGCGCCGCACCGGTCGTATTTCTACGCGATGGGTCTGAACGACGAGGAGATTCACCAGCCCTTCGTCGGCGTCGCGACCTGCTGGAACGAGGCCGCCCCCTGCAACATCGCGCTGAACCGCCAGGCCCAATCGGTCAAGCTGGGCGTGAAGCACGCCAACGGGACCCCGCGCGAGTTCACCACGATCACCGTGACCGACGGCATCGCCATGGGCCACGAGGGGATGCGCTCGTCGCTCGCCTCGCGCGATGCCATTGCCGACACCGTCGAGCTGACGATGCGCGGCCATTGCTACGACGCGCTGGTCGGCCTTGCCGGGTGCGACAAGTCGCTGCCGGGCATGATGATGGCGATGGTCCGTCTCAACGTGCCGTCGGTCTTCATCTACGGCGGCTCGATCCTGCCGGGCCGTCTGGATGGCAAGGACATCACCGTCCAGGACGTGTTCGAGGCCGTGGGCCAGCACCAGGCCGGCAACCTCTCGGACGAGGCGCTCGCCGTGATCGAGCGCGTCGCCTGCCCCTCGGCGGGCGCCTGCGGGGGCCAGTTCACCGCCAACACGATGGCCTGCGTCTCCGAGGCGATCGGCCTTGCGCTGCCCAACTCCTCGGGCGCGCCCGCGCCCTACGAGTCCCGCGACCAGTACGGGGTCGCCTCGGGCGAGGCGGTGATGAACCTTCTGGAAAAGGGCATCCGCGCGCGCGACATCGTCACCCGCAAGTCGCTGGAGAACGCCGCGCGCGTCGTGGCCTGCACCGGCGGCTCGACCAACGCGGGCCTGCACCTGCCCGCCATCGCGCATGAGGCCGGGATCGCGTTCGACCTGTTCGACGTCTGCGACATCTTCCACGACACGCCCTATTTCGTCGACATGAAGCCGGGTGGCCAATACGTCGCCAAGGACCTTTACGAGGCGGGCGGTGTGCCGGTCGTGATGAAGGAGCTGCGCAAGCTGGGCCTGATCCACGAAGACTGCATGACCGCCACCGGCCGCACCATGGGCGAAGAGCTGGACCTGATCGCGCGCGAAGCCGACGGCAAGGTCATCCACCCCGCCGCAACGCCCATCACCAAGACCGGCGGTGTCGTGGGCCTGAAGGGCAACCTCGCCCCCGAGGGCGCGATCGTGAAGGTCGCGGGCATCCCGGCCGAGAACCAGGTCTTCACCGGCCCCGCCCGCGTCTTCGAATGCGAGGAAGACGCCTTCGAGGCGGTCAAGAGCCGCGCCTACAAGGAAGGCGAGGTCATCGTCATCCGCAACGAAGGGCCCAAGGGCGGCCCCGGCATGCGCGAGATGCTGGCCACCACCTCGGCGCTGTCGGGCCAGGGCATGGGCAAGAAGGTGGCGCTGATCACCGATGGCCGCTTCTCGGGCGCGACGCGCGGCTTCTGCGTCGGCCATGTCGGCCCCGAGGCGGCGGTCGGCGGTCCCATCGGCCTGCTCAAGGATGGCGACATGATTACCATCGACGCGATCACCGGCGAGCTTTCAGTCGCGCTGTCGGATGACGAACTGGCCGCCCGCGCGAAGGCGTGGGCCGGCCCGCGCGAGACGATCTACGCCACCGGCGCGCTCTGGAAATACGCGCAGCTCGTCGGCCCCGCCGTGAAGGGCGCAACGACGCATCCCGGCGGTGCCGAAGAAAAGCATGTCTACGCCGATATCTGACGTGACGGTGCGGGCCGCCCTCGCGGCGGCCTGCCTGCTTCTTGCGGCATGCGGTGGCGGCCTGGGTCCCGGCCGCCCGGCCGCGGCGCCGGCCGACGTCTCGGTGACGGCCGACCAGATCGTCGTGACGGGACCGGAGGGCTTTTGCGTCGACCCCACCGCGACGCGAGACACTGGCGACACTGGTTTCGTTCTGCTCGGAAACTGCGCGGCCATCGCCAATTCGCGGCGCGCGGTCCAGCCGCAAAGCCCGGCGCTCCTGACCGCGGCGATCTCGGCTCCGTCCGAGGGAGGGCGACTGGCGGACAGCCTGTCCGATCTCGACGGCTTCTTCCGCTCGCCCGAGGGCCTGGCTCTTCTGAGCCGCGCAGGCGATCCCGCGAGCGTTCAGATCCTCGAGACCGCCACGCTCGGCGACGCCTTCCTTCTGCACGCCAGCGACACCAGCGCCGGCGCCATCGAGGGGGTGCAGTCCGACTACTGGCGCGCCTACATGGATGTGGGGCCACGCATCGCGACACTCTCCGTCCTCGCGCTCGAGGACCGGGCGCTCGAGCGCGCGCAGAGCCTGGACATCCTCAGGTCCTTCGTGTCCGCCGTGCAGGCCGCGAACCCGGTCACGCCGGGCCTCGCCCCGCCCCCGTCCGTTGCGCCCGCGCAAGCCTCTCCGCGGAATTTGCCGCTCGAGTCCGACCTTTTGTGGAACGTGGGGCTGTTTCGAAGGATATTCGGCTAGGGTAAGGCCGACGGTCCGTGTGCAGAGGTGTCGCGGGCCGGGCAGGAGTTTGGTGCATGAGTCACGAGCGTTTCGGTTTCCTTGGAAAATTCGCCCAGCCCCAGAATGTCGGTCGCTGGAGCCGGGCGTTGAAGTCGCCATCCACCCTCACGACGCGCGACCTGTCCTCCATGCACGCCGAGATGCTGACGCTGCGCGACAGCCTTGAACGCATGGCCGGGACTGCCAGGACCGAGCTGCTGGCCCGGGTGGGAGCGGCCGATGGCATCCTGCGCCCCGACCAATGCGATTGGGCCGAACGGTCGGCCCCCTGGCGCCAGAGGATCCATCCGCGCGGCCATGTGGATTTTGGCTCGCCCTTGCCGATCGGCGGCGGTGTCACCCTGTTCCACGACGCGACGCAGGCGGATGTCAGCCTCCGCCAGGATCCTTCCCCGGCCGGCATCGTCGGGCCGGTCTTCGGTCTGGTGCTCGAGGTCTACCGGTTCGATGGCTCGTTCCTGTCGATCGTCCAGGACCTGCCCGAGGCGGCAATCCGCGATCTGACGCTCAACCATTTCTTCGGTGTGCAGCTCCGGATCAGCCGCGAGCAGCCGCTGGAGATCTACGCCCGTCTCAACGTGCAGCACGGTCCCAACCTCGAGCAGATCGTCCGGCAGTTCAGGATCGAGAACGACCGCGGCGTGGCCGAGTTCGACCTTGCCTATTCCGCGATCAACGAGAAGCGCGTCGAGAAGGCCTGGCTCGACCTGATCCTCGAAGGACCGGAGATGAACCGGGTCGCCCTTTGGGACATGGTGATGATCCGTGCCCCGCGGGCCGATATCTGACGGAGGACTTGCGGCGATGGAACCTGAAATCCTGACGCGGGTGCGTCTGTCGGGCGGGCGGTACGAAGGGCTCATGACTGCCGCGGACGGGTCGGCAGGGGTCGAAGCGGTGTTCGAAGGCCGCGTGGTCGCCACCGCGTCGATCAGCGCTGATCCCGCCCGGCAAGGCGGCTGGCGGGTCGCGATCGACCTTCCGGCCGAGGTGATCGGCGAGGGGGTTCAGGTGATCGCGCTGCGATCGGTGGCCAGCGGCGAGGTGCTGGACCGCATCACGCTGATGTCCGGCGCGCCACTCGACGAGGATATCCGCGAGGAACTGGCCCTGGTGCGGGATGAGCTCGAGATGATGAAGCGCGCCTTCCGGCGCCATTGCGCCGAAACCGGGAGCCGCTGAGCCCGGCGGGTATCGCGCCCTGACGCCGCGTTTCGCGTGACAGGCGGCCCTCGGGTTGTTTACCTCCCCTGGCCGGGGAGGAATGGCATGACCGACACACGATATCCGCATCTTCTGACACCGCTCGACCTGGGCTTCACCACGCTGAAGAACAGGGTGCTCATGGGCTCCATGCACACCGGGCTGGAAGAGACGAAGGATTGGCCGCGCGTGGCCGAGTTCTACGCCGAACGCGCCCGAGGCGAGGTCGCGCTGATCGTGACGGGCGGCATGGCCCCCAACAAGGAAGGGGGTGTCTTCCCGGGCGCCGCGGGTCTCTTCACCGAGCAGGACATCGCCAATCACCGTGTCGTGACCGATGCCGTCCATGATGCGGGCGGCAAGATCGCGATGCAGATCCTGCATGCCGGTCGCTATGCCTACAGCCCCGATTGCGTCGGTCCCTCGCCGATCAAGTCGCCCATCTCGCCCTTCCCGCCGAAGGAACTGGACGAGGAGGGCATCGAAAAGCAGATCGCCGATATCGTCACCGCCGCCGTCCGTGCGCGCGAAGCGGGCTATGACGGTGTCGAGATCATGGGGAGCGAGGGGTATTTCCTGAACCAGTTCCTCGTGACCCACACCAACAAGCGGACCGACCGCTGGGGCGGGTCCTACGAGAACCGGATGCGCCTGCCCGTCGAGGTGGTGCGCCGCGCCCGCGAGGCCGTGGGGCCGGATTTCATCATCATCTACCGCCTGTCGATGATCGACCTTGTCCCCGGCGGCTCCACCCATGACGAGGTCGTGCAGCTGGCGCAGGCGATCGAGGGGGCTGGCGCCACGATCCTCAACACCGGCATCGGCTGGCACGAGGCGCGCATCCCGACCATCGCCACCAGCGTCCCGCGAAAGGGCTTTGCCTGGGTCACGCGGAAGCTGATGGGAAAGGTCGGCATCCCGGTCATCACCTCGAACCGGATCAACACGCCCGAGGTCGCCGAGGAGGTTCTGGCGGAGGGCTGCGCCGACATGGTCAGCATGGCCCGCCCCTTCCTTGCCGACGCCGCTTTCGTGATGAAGGCGATGGAGGGCCGCGCCGAGGAAATCGCGCCCTGCATCGCCTGCAACCAGGCCTGTCTCGACCATACGTTCTCGGGCAAGTTGACCTCCTGCCTCGTGAACCCGCGCGCCTGTCACGAGACCGAGCTGCGCTATGAGCCTGCCGCCGCGCCCAGGCGCATCGCGGTCGTGGGTGCAGGCGCCGCCGGTATGGCGACCGCCATCACGGCGGCCGAGCGCGGGCATTCCGTCACGCTCTGGGACAAGGCCGGGCAGGTGGGCGGGCAGCTCAACATGGCCAAGACCATCCCCGGCAAGGAGGAATTCTTGGGCCTCGTCGACTGGTTCGCCACCATGCTCGACCGCCGCGGCGTCGACCTGCGCCTTGGGCAGGCGCCCACGGTTGCCGAGTTGCGCGGCTACGACGAGGTGATCGTGGCCACCGGCGTCACCCCGCGCGATCCAGGCATCCCGGGGCAGGACGGGCCGAACGTGCTGTCCTACATCGACGTGCTTGCGGGAAAGGCCACGGTGGGCCGCCGCGTCGCCGTCATCGGCGCGGGCGGCATCGGGTTCGACATGGCCGAATACCTGGTTCACGAGGGCGAAAGCCCGACCGAACGGCCCGAGCTCTGGCGCCGGGAATGGGGTGTCGCGGACCCGGCCGAGCATCGCGGCGGTCTTGCGCCCGAAGGGCCGCGGCCGGAACCCGCCGCGCGCGAGGTGGTGCTTCTCCAGCGCAAGGCGGAAAAACCCGGCAAGCGTCTTGGCAAGACGACGGGGTGGATTCACCGTGCCAGCCTGAAGATGAAGGGCGTGAAGACCCTGACCGGCGTCAACTACGAGATGATCGACGCGCAGGGCCTCCATGTGAGTTTCGGCGAGGCGCGGGAAAACCCCACGCTGATCGAGGTCGATACCGTGGTCCTTTGCGCCGGGCAGGAGGTGGAGCGCAGCCTTGCCGATGCGCTGCAAGCCGAGGGCATCGCCTGCCATGTGATCGGCGGCGCGGATGTCGCCGCGGAACTGGATGCCAAGCGCGCCATCGACCAGGGCGTCAGGCTGGCCGCGGGGCTCTGAAAAAAAACGGGCGGCGGTGAAACCTGCTGCCCGTTTCCTTCGTGGGTGAAAGGGCAGGGCCGGACAAGGCCCGCGTCAACCGGATGGAGGATATCCAATGACCCGCTTTCTGACCGCAACTGCCGCTCTTGCCCTCACCGCAGGGGCCGCCCTTGCCGCAGGACACGGCATGGCGCCCATGGTCGATGCCGCCGATCAGGGCGTTTCAGGCGGCATCGTCACCGCCGCGTCCGTCGTCGCCCCGGCGAACGGCTGGATGGTCGTGCACCGCACCGACGCGGACATGGCGCCCGGCCCTGTGGTGGGCTACGCGCCCCTGCGCGAGGGCGAGAACACCGACGTCGCCGCGATCCTGATGGAAGAGGTGCAGCCGGGCGAGATGCTGATGCTCATGGTGCATGGCGAGGACGGCGGCACCATGACCGGCGGCTTCGAATACACCCTCGGCGCGACCGAGGACGGGCCGATCCGCATCGACGGCAATCTCGTGATGACGGTCATCACGGCGCAGTAAGCCTTGATCGGGGCGGTGCCGGCTGGCGCCGCCCCTGTCGCTCAGCGGGCCAGCAGCCGCCCGAGGCCGAGGGCGACGCCCATGTCTCCCGATACCTTCAGCTTGCCCAGCATGACGCCCGTCATCGGGTTCAGCTCTCCGCCCAGCAGCTTGACCAGGTTGTCGCGGCTGAGCCGGATGGTGCAATCGGCCTCACGATCCTCGGTTGTGGCCGTGCTGTCGGCCAGCACGATCACCCCCTCCTCCCCGCAGTCGAATTTCAGCGACCCGTCGAAGGATCGCCCGGCAAGCCCCTCGCGGATACGGGCGGCGAGATCGGTCAGGGTCATGGGCGCGTCTCCGATGCAGGGGCCGGAACGAAACCGGCCCGCGCTATCGCTAGGCGGGCCGGGGCAATCCTGCAATCGCGACGTCGCGGCGCGTCAGCCTTTCAGGCGACGGTTCCGCGCCGCCAGAAGCTTCAGCCGAAGCGCATTGAGCTGGATGAAGCCCTGCGCGTCCTTCTGATCATAGGCGCCGGCGTCCTCCTCGAAGGTGACGTGCGCCTCGGAATAAAGCGAGTGATCCGACCAGCGCGCGACCGTGCGGGCCGAACCCTTGTAGAGTTTCACGCGGACGGTGCCCGACACGTGGTCCTGGCTCTTGTCGATCAGCGCCTGCAGCATCTCGCGCTCGGGCGAGAACCAGAAGCCGTTGTAGATCAGCTCCGCGTAGCGGGGCATGATCGAATCCTTCAGGTGACCCGCGCCCGAATCCAGCGTGATCTGTTCGATCCCGCGATGCGCCTCCAGCAGGATCGTGCCGCCGGGCGTCTCGTAGATGCCGCGCGACTTCATGCCGACGAAGCGGTTTTCCACGAGGTCCAGGCGGCCCACGCCATGCTTGCCGCCCAACTCGTTGAGCCGGGTCAGGATCGCGGCGGGCGACATCGCCTCGCCGTCGATGGCCACGGCATCGCCCCGCTCGAAGGTGATCTCCACCATCTCGGGCGTATCGGGCGCATCCTCGGGATGGACCGTGCGCTGGTAGACGTAATCCGGCGCTTCCTCGCCGGGGTTCTCCAGCACCTTCCCCTCGGAGGAGGTGTGCAGCAGGTTCGCGTCGACGCTGAACGGTGCCTCGCCGCGCTTGTCCTTGGCGATCGGGATCTGGTTCTTCTCGGCAAACTCCAGAAGCCGGGTGCGCGAAGTCAGGTCCCACAACCGCCAGGGCGCGATCACCTTGATCTCGGGGTTCAGCGCATAGGCGCTGAGTTCGAAGCGAACCTGGTCATTGCCCTTGCCCGTTGCGCCATGGCTGACCGCGTCGGCGCCGGTCTGTGCCGCGATCTCGACCAGCCGCTTGGAGATCAGCGGCCGTGCGATGGATGTGCCCAGCAGATACAGCCCCTCGTAAAGCGCGTTGGCGCGGAACATCGGGAAGACGAAGTCGCGCACGAATTCCTCGCGCAGGTCCTCGATGAAGATGTTCTCGGGCTTGATGCCCAGCATTTCGGCCTTCTTCCGCGCCGGTTCCAGCTCTTCCCCCTGGCCGAGGTCCGCGGTGAAGGTCACCACCTCGCAGCCATATTCCGTCTGCAGCCACTTCAGGATGATCGAGGTGTCGAGACCGCCGGAATAGGCGAGAACGACCTTCTTGGGTGCGGACATGGGGCAAGCTCCCTCGGCTTTAGGATTGACCGCGCGGGCGATACCGGGTTTTCAAGGGGCAGGCAAGCCAACCGGAGAGTGCGATGGACTATGGGTACCAGTTGCTGCGGCATGTCGTGCAGCAGGTTTTCGGCAACCTGCGGCAGGCGGCGCGGCTGACTCTCGCGCTGTTTCTCGCACCCTTCCTGGCCTTCGTGCTGCTGGGCGGCGGGGCGGTCACGTCGGGACAGGTGCCTGCCGCCGGGTCGGTTTTGGGGTTGTTCCTCGTCGTGGTGATCGCGGTCGTGGCCTATTGCTGGGCGGCTGTCGCCTGGCACCGCTATGTCCTGCTCGAGGAAATGGGCGACGGCTTTCTCCCGATCTGGCGTGGTGACCGCGTCGCGGCCTATTTCGGCCGCGCCTTCATCGTGGTGCTTGTCGTGATCCTTGCGGGGATCGGCGCCAGCATCGCTCTCGGAATCGTCGTCGGGATCACGCAATCGACCTTCGTCGCGATCATCTTCGGCATCGGTCTGATCCTCGGTCTCAGCTGGGTTGCCGCGCGCATTGGCCTCGTGCTGCCGGCCGCGGCAGTCGGCGAGCGCATGAAGATCGGCGAAAGCTGGGCCGTGACGCGCCCGGTCTCGAGCCAGATCCTTCTTCCGCTGATCGTGTTCGCATTGGTGGCGGGCGTGATACAGCAGACGGTTCTCCTCGTCTTCGGCCAGACCGTCACGGTCGAGACCTTCGGCATGCTGCAGGACCAGAGGGTCCTCACGCTGCCCGGACAGATCGTCAACGGGCTCGTGTCCTGGGTTCAGGTGCTGGTCAATCTCGCGCTGATGACCACGCTCTATGGCAATCTCGTCGAGGGCCGCCAGCTCAACTGACACTGGACAGCGCCGCACAGTTCCGGCACGCCGGGCGGCATGAGTGATTTCGCCGAGAACGCCTGGGCCGCGACGCGCAACCTGCGGGCCCTGTTTCCGCCCACGCCGCTGCAGCGGAACGTGCACCTGTCCGAACGTTTCGGCGCCGACATCTGGCTGAAGCGCGAGGACCTGTCGCCGGTCCGGTCCTACAAGCTGCGCGGTGCCTTCAACGCCATGCGCAAGGTGCTGGCCGCCAACCCCGAAGCGGCCGAGTTCGTCTGCGCCAGCGCGGGCAACCACGCGCAGGGCGTGGCCTTCGTCTGCGCGCATTTCGGGGTGAAGGGCCGCATCTACATGCCGGTCACCACGCCCGAGCAGAAGATCATGAAGACCAAGACTTTCGGCGGTGCGGCGGTCGAGATCGTGCTGACGGGCGATTTCTTCGACCAGACCCTTGCCGCGGCCAAGGCCGATTGCGAGGCGCGGGGCGCGCATTTCCTGTCGCCCTTCGACGACCCGGACGTGATCGAGGGCCAAGCCTCGGTCGCGGTCGAGATGATCGAGGAAATGGGCCGCGCGCCCGACCGGCTGATCCTGCCGGTGGGCGGCGGCGGGCTGTCGGCCGGGATGATCTCGTTCCTCGATGCGATCGGGGCCGAGACCAAGGTGACGCTGGTCGAGCCGGCGGGGGGCGCCAGCTTGACCGCGGCGCTGAAGACGGGCGCGCCGCAGACCATCCCGATCACCGACACTTTCGTCGACGGGGCCGCCGTGGCGCGGATCGGCGACCGGACCTTCGAGGTGTTGCGCCGGGTCGCGCCGGTGGATGTCAAGATCGCGCCCGAGAACCGGATCTGCGTCACGATCCAGGAGATGCTGAACATCGAGGGGATCGTTCTGGAGCCCGCCGGTGCCCTGTCGGTCGACGTGCTGGATGAGATGCGGGACGAGATCGCGGGGCAGACCGTGGTCTGCGTCACCTCGGGCGGGAATTTCGATTTCGAGCGTCTGCCCGAGGTCAAGGAACGCGCGCAGAACTGGCAGGGGCTGAAGAAGTATTTCATCCTGCGCCTGCCCCAGCGCCCCGGCGCGCTGCGCGATTTCCTCGACCTGCTGGGGCCGGGGGACAACATCGCGCGTTTCGAGTACCTGAAGAAGAACAGCCGCAATTTCGGCTCGGTCCTGATCGGGATCGAGACCGACGATCCGGCGAATTTCGATGCGATGATCGCCCGTGTCACCGCTCGGGGGTTCGGTTTCCGCGATATCACGACCGACGAGGTTCTGGCCGATTTCCTGATCTGACCCCGGTCTCAGGCGGCGCTTGCGACACCGGGCAGATCGGTGGAGAGCGCCGTCATCGCCGCGGCGAAGGCGTCGGCGACACCGGCGATGTCGGGCGGATGCCCGGCCCTGCAGGCCCCCTCGGCCAGGGTGCAGGCTTCGGAGAAGGCCGTCAGCCCGAGGTTGAGGGCACCGCCGCGCAGGAAGTGGAAGTCATCGGCCGTGGCGGTCGCGGGCGCGCGCTGAAGGCTGGCCAGCTTCTCGCCGATCTCGCTGACGAGGAGACAGGCGACATCGGCGAAATCCTCTTCGCCGATGTCGTCGCGCAGGGCGTTCAGGCGATCCCGGTCGATCACGGTCGCGGTCTCCTCATGGTCGGGTCGTCAGGCTAGGCCCCGGAGGTTAACGGCAGGTTTCGACATGACGGTGCGATAGATCGTCTTGTCGCATTCATCCCCGGTTAACGCCGCCTGGTGCAGGACGCGGCCCATGTTTCGGAATTTCCGCCCATGCTGCATAGCCCCGAACACCTGACCTGGCCCAATTCGTACCCCCCGCCTGAGCCGCAGCGGGTGCTGGTGGTCGATGACAGCCGCGCGCAGCGGATGCTTCTGTCCTCCCTACTTCGCCGATGGGGGCACGAGGTGGTCGATTGCGGCACCGCCGAGGAGGCCCTGGTCGCCGCGCTGGACCCGACCGTGGACCTTGTGATCAGCGACTGGGTGATGCCCGGTCTTACCGGGCCGGAGTTCTGCCGTCACGTCAGGACCAACCGCCGCGCGGGCTATGCCTATGTCATCCTGCTGACCTCGAAGACCGGCGATTCCGCCCTGTCCGAGGGGCTGGAGGCGGGAGCCGACGATTTCCTGACCAAGCCGGTGCGCCCGCCCGAGCTGCGCGCGCGGCTCAATGCCGGGGCGCGAATCGTCGCCATGCAGCGCGATCTTGTCAGCAAGAACGGGCTTCTGACCGGCGCGCTTGGCGAACTTCGCACGCTCTACGACGCGCTCGACCGCGACCTGGACGAGGCGCGGCGCCTGCAACGTGCCCAGATGCAGGACCGCGCGCGGCGTTACGGGCCGGTCGATGTGTCCCTCTGGCTGAAGGCCTCCGGTCACATCGGGGGCGACATGGTGGGCGCCTTCCCGGTCGAGGGCGATACCGTGGGCGTTTTCGGCCTCGACGTGTCGGGCCACGGTGTCGCTTCGGCCATTGTCGCCGCCCGCGTCGCCGGTATCCTCAGTGCCGCGAGCCCCGATCAGAACATCGCGCTGACCCGCCGCGCCGATGGCGGCTTTCGGGCCGTCTCGCCCGACCTGGCCGCGGCGCGGCTCAATCGCATGATCCTGAGCGAGATGCGCTCGGACCGCTATTTCACCCTTGCGCTCGGGTTTCTCGACATTCCCACGGGTATCCTCTCGATGGTTCAGGCGGGCCACCCTCATCCGCTGGTCCTGCGCGCCGATGGCGAGATCGAGTTCGCGGGGGCGGGCGGCTTGCCCATCGGGCTGATCGAGGGGGCCGACTACGAGCGGTTCGATGTTGCCCTACACCCGGGTGACCGGGTCCTGGTCTATTCGGACGGCCTGATCGAGTGTCCCGGCGCCAGCGGCGGCGCGCTGGAGGAGGAGGGGCTGGTCCGGTTGGCCCGGCTCGCCGCGCCACATGGCGGGCTGCATTTCCTCTCGGCGCTGGAGGATGGGCTTGCACGGTTCGCGGGAACGGCCAATTTCTCCGACGATGCCTCGGCCGTGCTGATCACCTACCGCGGTCCCACGGATTACAGCCCGCGCCACGCACGGTAGCTGCGCACGAAATACCGGTCGCCCGACACCGCAAGCCGCGTCTCTGCCACGTCCCATGGAAGGAACACCGCGGAATGTCCGGCCTCGGTCGGCTCGCCGCGCCGCGGGCCGAGCCGGGCGTGGTAGACATGGCAGAGCTTCTGGGCATGAAGATCGTACTCGGGCATGTAGGTGTACCGATGGAACATCCCCAGGCGGCGTGCCGAGTGGATGATGTAGCCGGTTTCCTCCATCACCTCGCGCGCCAGCGCGACGAGTGGCTGCTCGCCCGGATCGATGCCGCCGCCGGGCAGTTGAAGCTCGGGCCGGGGCTCTTCCTGGAAGGTGGCCAGGATGCCGTCGCCCGCCTCGATGATGGCGTAGACCCCCGGTCGCGGCCTGTAGCGCAGGCTGGGGTCGGGCTGGCTGCCGAAACGTCGGTTCATGGGAGGCTCCCCCGTGGCGTCGTTCCCTTGTGCCAGAGGGCGAGGGGGCGGGAAATCCCCCCTCTCGCCAAGACCACCGCCTTGGGCTAAGGGACGCCCATGACCGACGACCAGAAAGCCGCGATCCGCGCCACCGCCGCGCGCGTCCTGACGACCGAGGGACAGGCCGTCACCGCCATGGCCGATGCCCTCCCCGAGGATTTCGCCCCCGCCGTCGAGGCGATCCTTGCCACGAAGGGCCGCGTGATCCTGTCGGGGATCGGCAAGTCGGGACATATCGCGCGCAAGATCAGCTCGACCTTCGCCTCGACCGGTACGCCCTCTGCCTTCGTCCATCCCGCCGAGGCGAGCCATGGCGACCTGGGCATGGTGATGCCCGGCGACCTGACGATCCTGATTTCCAACTCCGGTGAAACGGCGGAGTTGAAGGACATCATCGCCCATGTCGCGCGTTTCGGAATCCCGATGGTGGCGATCTCCGGCAGGCCCGACAGCACGTTGATGCAGGCCGCCGATTTCCGTCTCGTCCTGCCGCCCGCGCCCGAGGCCTGCGTCATCGGCATGGCGCCGACCACCTCGACCACGCTGACGCTGGCGCTGGGCGATGCGCTCGCGGTGGCCACGATGGAGCGGCGCGGCTTCCTGCCCGAGCAGTTCCGAACCTTCCACCCGGGCGGCAAGCTTGGCGCGCAACTCAGCAAGGTCGCCCAGCTGATGCATGGCGGCGCGGCTCTGCCCCTGGTCGAGGCCGACACGCCCATGTCCGACACGCTCATCGTGATGAGCGAAAAGAGCTTCGGCATTGCCGGTGTCGTGTCGGACGGGCGCCTTGTCGGCGTGATCTCGGACGGAGACCTGCGGCGCAACATGACCCGCCTGATGGAGCGGACCGCGGGCGAGGTGGCGACGAAGTCACCCCGCGTGATCGCCCCCGAGGACCTGGCCGCCGAAGCGATGGCGGTAATGTCCGGCAACCGGATCACCGCGCTCTTCGTGGTCGATGACGACGCGCGGCCCGTGGGCCTTCTTCACATCCACGACTGCCTGCGCGCCGGTCTCGCCTGATGGCAAACGGCCCCGCCCGGATGGGGCGGGGCCGTCAGCCGACTGCGAGAGGGAGAGCCCCCCGGTTCAGTTGGAGTCATCGGCACGGCGGAGTTGCTCGAAGATGTCGGCGGCGTGGGCCGGCGTGTCCGGGAACAGGGTCACCGTGTCGGCATCGATGCGGTCGGCGGGGCTGTCGACCGACGCGTTGAAGTGGCGCACCGCGACCGCGACCGAGCTGTCGCCGCGGGTCGAGACGCTCGTGCCGAGAACCGGCCCGTCGGGCCCCACCGCGATGGCGTCCGACCCGCTGTCGGCACTCATGTTGAGCTTCTCGATGACGAAGCTCGCTTCGGTGGCGAGTGCGGGAGCGGCGGTTGCAGCGACGAGTGCGGCGGTGATCATGAAGCGCTTCATCTGGCTTTCCTTTCGGTTTGCGTGTTGGGCCCAGGGCCCGTCTTGTCGTGTCGAATTCAGGCTGTGTGCCTTTCGATGAGCAGGAGATGCGCCTCGGGCTGCCCTGTTTCAATTCACGAAAACCGGAAATTCATGCGAGTTCAGTGCAAATATGCACATACACGCCGAACCCGCGCACCGCCCTCACGCCGACGTCAGAACCGGTCGCGCTGCCGTGAGCGGTGGGGCTTTTTCTGCAGGAATTCCAAGGAATTCACGGCTTCGCGACGCGTCGGTCAAACGCCGTGATAGTCGCGATACCAGGCCACGAAACGGGCGACGCCCTCTGACACGGGGGTCTTCGGCGCGTCGCCCGTCAGCGACTTCAACAAGGTGGCATCGGCCCAAGTGGCGGGCACGTCGCCGGGCTGCATCTCCATGAAACGCTTCTCGGAAGAGGTGCCCGTCGCAGTCTCGATCGCCTCGATGAAGTCGAGCAGGCGGACAGGCTCGGAATTGCCGATGTTCACGATCCGGAAGGGGGCGACGGGGCTGAGGCTGTCGCCGGCCGTCACGTCGGCTGCCGTGCCGGGGCGCGGAGGCACGACATCGATCAGCCGGACGATGCCGTCCACGAGGTCATCGACATAGGTAAAGTCCCGGCTCATGTCGCCGTGGTTGTAGACGTCGATCGGGTTCCCCTCGAGGATCGCCCTGGTGAACTTGAAGAGCGCCATGTCGGGCCGCCCCCATGGACCGTAGACCGTGAAGAAGCGGAACATCGTCACCGGCAGGTCGTAGAGATGCGCATAGGAATGCGCCATCGCCTCGTTCGCCTTCTTGGTGGCCGCGTAGAAGGACATCTGCGTGTCGGCCTTCTGCGTCTCGGCATAGGGCATCTCGGAGTTGGCGCCGTAGACGCTTGAGGTCGAGGCCAGAAGGCTGTGCGCCGGCGGAAAGGCCCGCATCGCCTCGAGCAGGCGGAAGGTGCCGACGAGGTTGGCCTCGACATAGCTTTCGGGATGGTCGATCGAGTAGCGCACGCCCGCTTGCGCCGCGAGATGGATCACCGCGTCGGGGCGCTCCTCGTCCATCAGGTCATGCAGCAGGCCCGGCGTCTCGATCCGGGCATTGACCGCCCGAAAGCCGGCCGATTGCAGCAGCATCGCTTGCCGCCGCTCCTTGAGCCGGACGTCGTAATAATCGGTCAACGCGTCGAGGCCGATAACCTCCCACCCCTCGGCCAACAGCCGGACCGACAGGTGATAACCGATGAATCCAGCCGCCCCGGTGACGAGCGCGCGCCGGGTCATGCCCGTGCCTTGAGGTTCGACACCCAGGCCCAGGAACTGGCGCACATCTCGTCGATGTCCCTTTCCGTGCGGAAGCCCAGAACCTCGGCCGCCTTGTCGGCACTGGCGACATAGACCGGCACATCGCCGGGTCGGCGGTCGGCCAGGGTGTAGGGCAGGTCGCGGTTGCAGGCACGCTTGTAGGCCGCGATCACCTCGAGCACCGAATGACCCCGCCCGGTGCCGAGGTTCACGAGGTGGCTTTCGCCGGTGTCGAGCAGCGATTGCAGCGACAGGACATGCCCGCGCGCAAGGTCCTCGACGTGGATGTAGTCGCGCACGCCGGTGCCGTCGGGCGTGTCGTAATCGTCCCCGTACACCGAGATGCGCTCGAGCTCACCCATCGCGACCTTGGCGACCAGGGGCATCAGGTTGTTGGGAATGTCGCGCGGGTCCTCTCCGATCAGAGCCGAGCCATGCGCGCCGGCCGGGTTGAAGTAGCGCAGCGTGCCGACGGCCCAGTCGGGGTTCGACTGGCGCAGCCAGCCCAGCATCTGCTCGCTCATGATCTTGGTCTGCCCATAGGGGTTCATCGCGCGCAACGCGGCGGTCTCGGGCGTCGGGGTCTCGTCCGGAACGCCGTAGACCGTCGCCGAGGAGGAGAAGACGATGCGGCGGCAGCCCGCCGTCTCCATCGCGCGCAACAGATTGGTGAGCCCGCCGACGTTCACGTCGAAATAGTCGAGCGGCCGGGCCATGCTTTCGCCCACGGCCTTGAGGGCGGCGAAATGGACCACGGCTTCGATCTCCTGGTCGACAAGGGTCCGCGACAACAGCCCGGCGTCGCGCACGTCGCCGTCGATGACCTGCACCGGCCGCCCGGTGATCTGCGCCAGCCTGTCAGGCACCGACCGCCGTGCGTTCGAGAAATTGTCGAGGATCACGACCTCGTGCCCGGCGTCGACCAGTGCGACATAGGTGTGCGACCCGACGTAGCCGGCCCCCCCGGTCAGAAGAATACGTGACGACATGACACCAGCGCCCCCCAGATGTTCCGGATGACGCTTCTACGCTTCAAGGCCGAGATTCAAGGTCAAGTTGCCCGGCGCCGGCCCCGGGCCCGCCCGGATCACGCCCGTGGTGGGTCGGGCCGCTCCGTGCAAAATTGCATCGCCACGCGAAATGCATCGTGCAGGCGTTGACGCCGGAAGGCCCGCCGGTAATGTCGGTTTCGTGTGCAGGACGAGTACGATCCGGGGGGATCCATGGTACTTCCTACATGGCGCAATGCCGTGATCCTTCTTTCAATGGTCGCCGGATTGTCGGCCTGCAGCCAGTTGCCGCGCGGCGCGCCGGTCGAGCGCGAGATCATCGCAGCCGCCGATGCCGAGATCTCCGGCTTTGCCGTCTACCCTGTCACCCGCGATTTCCTTCCCGTCGTCGCCGAGTGGCCGCTGACCGGCGAGCGTGGCCTTGGCTGGATCCCCGCGAGCGGCGGCGCTCGTACGCAGGTCATCGCGGCGGGTGACGAGCTGGCGCTGACGATCTGGGACAGCAACGAGAATTCCCTGCTGTCTTCGAACGGCTACCGCGCCGTACAGATCGAGGCCCTGACCGTCGCACCGGATGGCACGGTCTTCGTCCCCTACGCGGGCAACATCCGCGTCGCCGGCCTGACCGAACAGCTCGCGCGTGAGCATCTGCAGGACGAGATCGACATGGTCGTGCCCTCGGCGCAGGTGCAACTGGCTCTTGTCGAGGGGCGCAGGAATTCCGTCGACCTCGTGGGCGGCGTGGGGGCACCGGGCGCCTATCCCCTGCCCGACCGCAACTACACGGTGCTGAACCTGATCGCACAGGGCGGCGGGGTGCAGTCGGGCCTCGTGAACCCGCAGGTCCGGCTGATCCGCGGGGGCGATATCTACGGCACCTCGGTTGCACGGCTCTTCGAGAACCCCGGTCTCGACACGCGTTTGCACGGCGGCGACCAGGTCATCGTCGAAGAGGACCGCCGGTATTTCCTGTCGCTCGGCGCGGCCGGTTCGCAAAGCCAGCACCGCTTCCCGCAAGACCATCTCGGCGCGCTCGACGCGGTGTCGATCATCGGCGGTGTCGATGGCCGCCGCGGTGATCCGGGCGGCGTGCTGGTGCTGCGCGAGTATCCCGCCAGCGACGTCCGTACCGACAGCCGGGGACCCGACCAGTCGCGCGTCGTCTTCACCGTCGATCTGACCAGCGCCGACGGCCTGTTCAGCGCGCGCAACTTCCGCATTCATCCCGGCGATCTCGTGCTGGTGACCGAAAGCCCGGTCACCTCGGTGCAGACGATCCTCGGGCTTGTCGGCTCGGTCTTCGGACTGGCGCGGCAGGGCGCAAGCCTGACCGACTGACGCCGCGCAACTTACGCGCCCGGCACCTTGATCCGGCTGGCCCTGGGCACGAGGCCGTTCATCTGCCGGACATGCTCGGGCAGGCAGACGGTTTCGAAATCATAGGCCTCGACGATGTGCCGCCGCGCGGCGGGGCCCATGTGGGCCACGTCGCCCGGCCGTGCCAGGACCTCGATCACCTGTCGGGCAAGCGCCTCGTGATCGTGGAAATCAACGAGAAGCCCCGTCTCGCCATGGGTGATGACCTCGCGCACCGGGGCGGTGTCAGAGGCGACGATCGTGGCACCCATCGACATGCTCTCCATGCAGGACCACGACAGGACGAAGGGCACCGTCAGGTAGACATGGCAGCGGCTGACCCGGATGATCTGCTGGTAGGCGCCATAGGGCACCCTGCCCAGGAAATGCACCCGGCTCCAGTCCAGCCGGTCGCCCACCTCGCGCTCCATCTCGGCACGGTAGCCGCCCGTCGTGGCGCTCGCCTTGCCATAGGAAACCTCGTTGCCGCCGATGATGAGCGCGCGGGCGTTCGGCCGCGCCTCGAGGATATGGGGCAATGCGCGCATGAACTTGTGGAAGCCGCGGGTCGGCTCCATGTTCCGCGCCATGTAGGTGAAGATCTCGTCTTCCCGCGTGACATTCCGCCCGAGACGCTCAAGCGGCACGCTGGCCGAGGCATCCGGCGTCAGCCGGTCGGTACGAATGCCGTCGTGCTTGACGTAGATCCCTGAATGAAAGCTTTCGGGGAAGGTGTCGCGCTGGAACAGGGTCGGAGACTGGCCGAGATCGACGCTCTGGACGTTGGCGAAGTTCACCGCGTTACGCGCGTGCATCAGGAACGGCGCGTGGTCCGAGGCCGGAAACTCCGGATCGAACCCGACCGACCCCCCGGCCGCGAGAAAGTAATACTCGAAGAAGCCGATGATCGGAACGTCGTGCCAGACCTGCTTCAAGAAGGTCAACTCGCCCCATCCGACATGGCCGACGATGATGTCCGGCCTGAACCCCTCGGCATCGAGCCTCTGGGCAGCAAAGGCCGCGCCAAGCCCGTTGCCGCAGCACTCTTCCCAGTATTTCGTGGCGGCATAGGCCGTCTCTGCGGGTTTGTGATGCGACGCGTACACCACGATGCGCGCGCCCTTCACCTGCCCCACGCCCCTGCGCTGGGTGAGGAACACGATCTCGTGCCCGCCCTGCGCGATCAGCCATTGGAAGATCTCTCGATACTGGCCCGGAAAGTTCTGATGCACGAATAGGATCTTCATCTGGCAATCGTCCACACTGTCTTCGGGCGTATCCTTTCCGATCCCGCCCCGGACGGCAAGGAGATGCGGGTTTGGGATTGCAGCGCCGTCGCCTATATGAGACCCCAACACCGCACATCCGGATATGCCAAGACATGACCCTGACCACCAAGATCGCGTGGGACGACACCGTGTTGCCCTTCCAGCTCGACCGCTCGGACATCCGCGGCCGGGTTGCGCGCCTCGACCAGACGCTCGACCAGGTTCTGGCCCAGCACGACTACCCGCCCGAGGTCGAGGCGCTGGTGGCCGAGGCCGCCCTGCTGACCGCGCTCATCGGGCAGACGATCAAGCTGCGCTGGAAGCTGTCCCTTCAGGTGCGCGGCGACGGGCCGATCCGCCTGATCGCAACCGATTTCTACGCGCCCGAAGGCGAGGACGCCCCGGGCCGCATCCGGGCCTGGGCGAGCTACGATAGCGACCGGCTGGAGCCGCGGGTCGATCCCTTCACCCAGATCGGGCGCGGCTATTTCGCCATCCTGATCGACCAGGGCCAGGGCACCACGCCCTACCAGGGCATCACGCCTCTGGCCGGCGGATCGCTCGCGGCCTGCGCCGAGGCCTATTTCGCCCAGTCCGAACAGCTGCCGACGCGCTTCCAGCTCAGCTACGGCCAAAGCCGCGAGCCGGGACAAGGCACCACCTGGCGTGCGGGCGGCGTGATGCTGCAGCACATGCCCAAGGCCTCGCCGCTGATGGGCGAGGGCGGCTCGGGCGAGGATGGGCTGATGGCCGCCACCGACCTGATGGACGAGGACGAGGGCGAGAACTGGTCCCGCGCCAACATCCTGCTCGACACCGCCGAGGCGCTCGAGCTGATCGGCCCGCGCGTCGCGCCCACCGACCTGCTCTTGCGCCTGTTCCACGAGGAAGGGCCGCGCGTCTTCGACGCCCTGCCGGTCAAGTTCGGCTGCACCTGCTCGGCCGAGCGCGTGCGCACCTCGCTGTCGATCTACTCGGCGCGCGACATCGGCCACATGACGACCGAGGACGGCCGCGTCACCGCCGATTGCCAGTTCTGCGGCGCGCATTACGAGTTCGACCCCGCGACGCTGGGGTTCGAGGCGACGAAGGCCCCCGGCGAGGGAGACGGCGATGGGACGCCCGATTGACCTCGACAGGCTGACCGATGCGCTGCTGGCGGCACCGCCGGCAGCCTCGTCCGACTACGACCTCAACCCCGATGTCGTCCTGCTCGAGGGGCGCAGGCTGCGGCCGGCCGCAGTGCTGATCGGGGTGCTCGAGGACAGCGTGATCCTGACGAAACGCGCCTCGCACCTGAAGCACCATCCGGGCCAGATCGCCTTTCCCGGCGGCAAGATCGACGTGAGCGACGCCGATGCCACCGCCGCCGCCCTGCGCGAGGCGCGGGAAGAGATCGGCCTCGACCCCGCGACCGTCCGGCGCCTGGCCGAGCTGCCGTCGCACGAGACCGTCACGGGCTACATGGTCACGCCGATCATCGCCCGCATCGACCGCGCCTTTACCCCCGTGCCCGAGGCGGGCGAGGTGGCCGAGGTCTTTCGCGTGCCGCTCCCCCTTCTCATGGACCCGACCCGCTACCGGATCGAGCGCCGCCGCTGGCGCGGGGTCTGGCGGCAGTATTACGTCGTGCCCTACGGCCCCTATTACATCTGGGGCGCCACCGCGCGGATGCTGAAGTCGCTTGCCGACCGGGTGGCGTCGTGAAGCTCGCTGCCGACTGGCTCGACCTGCCCGGCACGCGCGCCGTGATGGCCGCGCTGACCGGGGCCGGGCACGGGGCTTGGTTCGTCGGCGGCTGCGTGCGCAACGCCCTGCTGGATGAGCCGGTCAGCGACATCGACATCACCACCGACGCCCGCCCCGAGCGTGTCATCGGCCTGGCCGAGGCGGCCGGCATCAAGGCGGTGCCGACAGGCGTCGACCACGGCACCGTGACACTCGTCGCCGATCACCGCCCCTACGAGATCACGACGCTGCGCCGCGATGTCTCGACCGATGGCAGGCGGGCGACGATCGCCTTCACCGATCGGCTGGAGGAAGACGCCGCGCGCCGCGACTTCACCATGAACGCGCTTTACGCCGATGCCGAGGGGCTGGTGCTCGACCCCACGGGAGAGGGGCTGGCCGACCTCGCCGCGCGCCGGCTGCGCTTCATCGGCGCGCCCGAGGATCGCATCCACGAGGATTACCTGCGCATCCTGCGCTTCTTCCGCTTCCACGCCTGGTATGCCGACCCCGAAGGCGGGCTCGATGCCGAGGGGCTGGCGGCTTGCGCGGCGGGTGTCGACGGGCTTGACCGGCTCAGCCGCGAACGCGTGGGGGCCGAGGTGAAAAAGCTTCTCGCAGCCCCCGACCCGGCCCCCGCCGTCGCGGCCATGGCCCGGTCCGGCGTTCTGGCCCACACTTTGCCGGGCGCCGATGCGCGCCTCCTTCCGGTCCTCGTCGCGCTGGAATCCGTGCCGCCCGACCCGATCCGCCGCCTTGCGGCGCTCGGGGGCGAGGACGTCGCGGACCGCCTCCGCCTCTCGCGGGCCGAGGCGTCGCGGCTCGCCATCCTGCGCGGGGAGATGGCGACCACCACCCCCCCCGCCGCCCTCGCCTACGCCCAGGGGGCCGAGACCGCACGCGACGTTGTCCTGTTGCGCGCCGCCCTCTTCGAAACACCCCCTGACCCCGCGTCCGAGGCCCAGATCGCCAAAGGTGCCGCCGCAAGCTTCCCGGTGAAACCCGCCGACCTGATGCCGGCGCTTCAGGGCCCCGCCCTCGGCGCCGCCCTGAAGGAGATGGAGGCCCGCTGGATCGCCTCGGGCTTCACGCTGACCCGCGCGCAGCTCATCGCCGACCACGATTGAGCGCATCGCCCCTGCCACCTGCCCCTCCCCGGTCACCGCCTTTGACCCCCGTTAAGGTTAACGCGCGCCGCCCCCCATCTTCATCCCCCAAATATGGCCGCCGGAGGCTCCCGCACCCGGCCACCCGCGCCGCCCGCTTGACAATCCGGGCACCAAACCCTCCCGTCGCGCCACCACGACCCGGAGGCCCCTTGGACCCGCTCTATCCCTTCGTCTTCCTCGGACTCTTCAGCCCCGGGCCGAACGTCATCCTGCTGACCGCTTCGGGCGCGCGCTTCGGCTTTCGTGCCACGCTGCCCCATGTCTTCGGCGTGGTCGCGGGCGTCGGCATCACCGCGGGGCTGACCGGCCTTGGCATCGGCGCTTTGCTCCTTGCGCAACCGGCGCTTGCCACGTCGCTCAAGCTTGCCGCCGCGGCCTGGATCGGATGGATGGCCTGGACGCTCTGGCAATCCTCCGCCAGGGGCGAGGGAAAGGCCCGCGCGCGCCCCTTCACCTTCCTCGAAGCCGTGCTGTTCCAATGGGTGAACCCAAAGGTCTGGGCCGTGGCGCTGGCCGCCGCCTCGGGCTACGCCGCGGGCCTCGGCCCGGTGGGAGAGGCGCAGCGCCTCGCCATCGCCTTCTCGGGTCTCAACCTCTTCGTCTGCCTCTTCTGGAGCTTCGCCGGATCGCTCCTCGCCTTGCTGCTCACCACGCCTGCCGCCTGGAGGCTCTTCGCCCGGGTCATGGCCACGGGCCTTGCCGCCTCGGCCGTCATGGTCTTTCTCTGAGCCCCGGCCTATATCAGGGGCAGCACCCGAAAGCCCCCTGATGTTCCGCTTCTTTGAGTCGCTGGTCGACCCCTACACGACGTACCCGGAGTCAGACGCGCCGCCGCGCCGGCTGTGGCCGTTCCTGTGGACGTACTCCCGGCCCTTCAGGACCCTCTATGCCGTCACGGCGCTGATGTCGGTCGTCGTGGCCGCCGTGGAGGTCGGGCTGATCTGGTACATGGGCCGGGTCGTCGATCTCCTGTCGACCGGCACCCCGGCCGATGTCCTTTCCGAGCATGGCGTCGAGCTGATCCTTGCCGCCGCCTTCATCCTGACCCTGCGACCGCTTCTGCAGGGGCTCGACGTGGCGCTTCTGAACAACGGGATCCTGCCGCAGCTCGGCGCGCTCATCCGCTGGCGCGCGCACCGGCAGGTGTTGCGTCAGTCCGTCGGCTGGTTCGAGAACGACTTCGCGGGCCGCATTGCAAACCGCATCATGCAGACGCCGACGAGCGCGGGCGATGCCGTGTTCCAGGTCTTCGACGCGATCACCTTCTCGGTCGCCTACCTGGTCGGTGCCGCCATCCTGCTGGCCGAGGCAGACCCCCGCCTCGCCCTGCCGCTGATCGTCTGGTTCGCGCTCTACGCCCTGCTGCTGCGTTGGACGACGAGGCGGATCGGCCCCGCCTCGAAGGCCAGCGCCGATGCCCGGTCCATGACCACGGGGCGCGTCGTGGACAGCTACTCGAACATCCATTCGGTCAAGCTTTTCGCGCATCACGAGCGGGAACTGGACTACGCGAAGGAGGCGATCGAAAAGACACGCGTCACCTTCGCCCGCGAGATGCGCCTCTTCACGATCATGGACGTCGTGCTGACGCTTCTGAACGGGTTCCTGATCGTCGCGGTGGTCGGCTGGGCGGTCTGGCTCTGGGCCGGCGATGCGGCGACCGTGGGGGTCGTGGCCGCGGCCACCGCGCTGACACTGCGCCTCAACGCCATGACCGGCTGGATCATGTGGGCGGTCTCGACTCTGTTCCGGTCGCTCGGCGTGGTGGCCGAGGGGATGGAGACCATCACCGACCCCGTCACGCTGACCGACGCGCCCGATGCCGGGCCGCTCACCGTCGACCGGGGCGAGATCGCCTTCGACGCCGTCAGCCACCACTACGGGCGCGGGGCAGGGGGCCTGGACCGGGTCAGCCTGACGATCCGCCGGGGTGAAAAGGTCGGGCTTGTCGGGCGCTCGGGCGCGGGCAAGTCGACGCTGGTGAAGCTGCTCCTGCGCTTCTACGACACCGAGGGCGGGCGCATCCTGATCGACGGGCAGGATATCCGCGCGGTCAAGCAGGACAGCCTGCGCAGCCACATCGGAATGGTGCAGCAGGATTCGTCGCTTCTCCACCGCTCGGTCCGGGACAACATCCTCTACGGTCGCCCCGACGCGACGGAGGCGCAGATGATCGCCGCCGCCCGCCGGGCCGAGGCGCACGAGTTCATCCTGACGCTGGAGGACCCGCAGGGCCGCCGCGGCTTTGACGCCCATGTCGGCGAACGCGGCGTGAAATTGTCCGGCGGGCAGCGCCAGCGCGTGACGCTTGCCCGTGTCATCCTCAAGGACGCGCCGATCCTCGTGCTGGACGAGGCGACCAGCGCGCTCGATTCAGAGGTCGAGGCCCAGATCCAGCAGACGCTTTACGGCGTGATGGAGGGCAAGACCGTCATCGCCATCGCGCACCGCCTGTCGACCATCGCCCAGATGGACCGCATCGTGGTGCTGGAAGACGGCCGCATCGCCGAGGACGGCACCCATGCCGAGCTTCTGGCGCGTGGTGGCCTCTACGCCGGGTTCTGGGCGCGGCAGTCGGGCGGGTTCATCGGGACCGAACCGGAGGCCGCCGAATGATCCGCGCCATGCAACCCGTGCTCCACTGGCTCTCCGCGCTGATCGACGGCTTCGCACATGCCGACGGCCCGCCGCCCCGCGCGCTCTGGCCCTTCGTCCGCTGGTGCCTGTCCGGGGCCTGGCCGGTGATCCTCGTCGCGACCCTGCTCTCCGGCCTTGCCGGCGTGCTCGAGGTCGGCGCGGCCTGGCTTCTCGGTGTGGTCATCGATACCACCCTGTCCAGCGGGCCCGAGGGATATTTCGCCGCGAACGCGGGACTCATCGTCTTCTACGCGGCCTTCTACCTGCTCCTCCGGCCGTTGTTCTTCGGCGCCTCGGCGGCCTTCAACGGCATCGTCCTGCCCCCCAATCTCGCCCCCCTCATCCAGAGCCGCCTGCACCGCTGGTCGCTCGGCCACGCGGTCAGTTTCTTCGACAACGACTTCGCGGGGCGAATCGCGCAGAAGCAGATGCAGACGGCCACCGCGCTGGTGAACGTGGTGACCGAGGTCATCAACGCGGGTGCCTTCGCGGTCGCCACGATGATCGGGGCCGTGGCCATGCTGCTGGCGATCGACTGGCGCATCGGGTTGATGCTGCTTGTCTGGACGGTCGGCTACGGCTTCATGATCCGCTGGTTCCTGCCCCGCATCCGCCAGCGGTCCAAGACCCGCGCGGCGGCGCGCGCCAACGTGACGGGGCAGATCGTCGACACGATCACCAACATCAAGACCGTCAAGCTCTTCGGGCACACGGAGTACGAGGACGAGACCGCGCTTGGCGCGATGCGCGGCTACCGCGAGGCGGCGCTGGCCTTCGGCTACCTCTCCACCGGGTTCCGGTTTGCGCTGATGGCGACGGCGGGCGCGCTGCCCGTGGCGCTGGTGCTGATGGCCGTGGCGCTGTGGCAGATCGGTGCCGTGACGGCGGGCGAGATCGCCGCGACCGGGGCCGTCGCCATGCGCATCGCGCAGATGACCGGCTGGGTCAGCTTCACGCTGATGGCGGTCTATTCCAACATCGGCGAGGTAGAGGACGGGATGCGCACGCTCACCCCGCCCCACCAGCTGACCGATGCCGAGGGCGCGGTGGACCTGCCCGAGGCGCGCGGGCGCATCGCCTTCGAAAACGTCTCCTTCGCCTATGGGCGTGAGGCGGGCGGCGTGGACGGCATCGACCTGGTGGTCGAGCCGGGGCAGAAGCTGGGCATCGTCGGGGCCTCGGGCGCGGGGAAATCGACGTTGGTGGCGCTGCTCCTGCGTCTCTACGACACCGAGGCGGGGCGCGTGACGCTCGACGGCGTCGACGTGCGGACCCTGAAACAGGACAGCCTCCGCCGCCAGATCGCGATGGTCACGCAGGACACGGCGATGTTCAATCGCTCCGCCTATGACAACATCCTCTACGGCCGCCCCGACGCGACCGAGGCGGAGGTCTACGCCGCCGCCCGCCGCGCCGAGGCGCATGAATTCATCGAAGGTTTGCAGGATCACCGCGGGCGCACCGGCTACGGTGCTTTTCTCGGTGAACGGGGCGTGAAGCTTTCGGGCGGTCAGGGGCAGCGCATCGCGCTGGCCCGCGCCTTTCTCAAGGATGCGCCGGTGCTGGTGCTGGACGAGGCGACATCGGCGCTGGATTCAGAGGTCGAGGCCGCGATCCAGGACACGCTCGCGCAGGTGATGGAGGGCAAGACCGTGATCGCCATCGCGCACCGGCTGTCGACGCTCTCGTCGATGGACCGGATCATCGTTCTGGACCGGGGCCGTATCGTCGAGGACGGCGACCACGACAGCCTCCTGGCCGCGGGCGGGCTTTACGCCCGCTATTGGAACCGCCAGTCCGGTGGTTTTCTGGGCATGCAGGACGCGGCCGAGTAGGGTGGGCAATCCTGCCCACCATTCGTTGCGGTGGCCGCAATCGCCCACCCTACGCCCGGCTTGCGGCGTTTCATCGCCGGACCTATGAGCACCGCATGGACCTAGAGACCGTCACAGCCGACGCTTTCGGCCGCAGCCTGACCGGCATCGGCCTCAACCTGCTGACCCGCGATGTGCGCGGGCTGGCCGGATTCCTGTCGGATGTCTTCGGCTTGACCGTGCACCGACTCTCCGACGATTTCGCCGTCGTCCGGCATGGCCAATTGATGATCCAGCTCCACGCCGACGGGACCTTCGCCCGTCACCCGTTGCCGTCGCTCCTGCCCGAAAACCCGCCGCGCGGCGGGGGTGTTCAGCTTTACCTCTTCGGCATCGACCCCGACGCCGCCATCGCGCGGGCCGAGGCCACGGGCCATACCGTTCTGGAGCCCGCAAGCGACAAGCCCCACGGGCTGCGCGAGGCCACGATCCTCAGCCCCGAGGGCTACGCCTTCAGCCCCGCGGTTCCCACGGCATGACCGAGACGACCGTCACCATCGAGCGCCTCGGCCATCTCGGCGACGGCATCGCGCCCGGTCCGGTCTTCGTGCCGCTGACCCTGCCGGGCGAGGTGGTGGCGGGCGAGATCACCGGCGACCGGATCGAGGTGCCGAAGATCGTCACCCCCTCGCCCGACCGGGTGCGGCCACCCTGCGCCCATTTCAAGACCTGCGGCGGCTGCGCGCTGATGCATGCCTCCGACCATTTCGTCGCCGGGTGGAAGGCCGGGGTGATCGCCACGGCGCTGGCCGCCCATGACCTGACCGCGCCGATCCGGCCCACCGCGACCTCGCCCGCGCGCGCGCGCCGCCGCGCCACGCTCTCCGGGCGGCGCACCAAGAAGGGCGCACTTGTGGGCTTCCATGCCCGCCGCTCCGACACGATCGTGCCGCTGACCGAATGCCACCTGCTTGCCCCGCCGCTCTTCGCGCTGCTCCCGGTGCTGGCCGAGATCACGCAACTGGGCGGCTCGCGCTCGGCCACGCTGTCCTTCGCGCTGACCCTGACCGAGACCGGCATCGACTGCGCCGTCACGGGGGGCAAATCGCTCGACGGTCCCTTGCGCGCTGCACTGCCCCGCTTCCGCGACCGCATCGCGCGGCTGACCTGGGGCGACGAGCCGGTCTATGCCGAGGCCGCGCCGACCCTCACCATGGGCAAGGCCCGCGTCACCCCGCCCCCCGGCGCCTTCCTGCAGGCCACCGCCGAAGGCGAGGCCGCGCTGCTTGCCGCCGTGACCGAGGCGCTTGCCGGGGCCACCCGCCTCGCCGACCTCTTCGCGGGCTGCGGCACCTTCGCCCTGCCGCTGG
>WVSO01000031.1 GCA_015689745.1 Rhodobacterales bacterium HKCCSP123
AGCGCCGCAAGCCGGTCCGCGGCCTGCCCCTCGGTCGCCGCCTCCGCGCCCATGGCGGCGAGCAGCGCCGCCGCCGTCTCGCGGTCCGTCTCCCGCACGAGGCCCGTCTGGTCGGTGTAGCGGGGCAGGATGCCCATGGCTTCTGACAGCTGGCGGACCGGATCGCTCACGCCCGTGCCTCCAGAACAAGGGCGAGGACGCAATCGGACGGGCAGGGGATGGTGCCACTTGCGGGACGGTTCACGGCGACGCCGTCTTCCGAGGTGTCGATGCGGGTCACCCAGCCCATGCCGCGCGGGGCGGGCGGCAGGGTGATCTCGACCGCTTCGCCTGCGTTGAAGACGAGGAAGATCGCGGTTTCCAGCGCGGCGTAGGGCGGCGTTCCGGCGGCGGTTCGCTTTTCCACGCATAGGAGGCGGCGGTGGTCGTCATGCCAGTCGGCATCGGTCATCTCGGCCCCGTCCTCGCGCCACCAGAAGAGGTCGGGCAGGCCGTCCACGGCGCGCTCGCGGGCGTGCAGGAAGCGTTTCTGCCGCAGGATCGGATGCGCGCGGCGGAAGGCGATCAGCGCGGCCACCGCACCGGCCAGCGCGGCGTCGGCGCCGTCCCAGCCGATCCAGCCGATCTCGTTGTCCTGGCAATAGGCGTTGTTGTTGCCGGATTGCGTGTTGCCGATCTCGTCGCCCGCGAGCAGCATCGGCACCCCCTGCGAGAGTAGCAGCGTGGCGAGCATGTTGCGCTTGCGCCGCGCGCGGGCGACGCGGAGGACGGGGTCGGCCGTCGGCCCCTCGACGCCCATGTTGTCCGAGTAGTTCGCCCCGTGCCCGTCGCGGTTGCCTTCGCCGTTGGCCTCGTTGTGGCGCCGGTCGTAGCTGACCACGTCGGTCAGGGTGAAGCCGTCATGGGCGGTGACGAGGTTGACCGATGAGGTCGCGGGCCGCCCCGAATGGTCGAACTGCTGCGCCGAGCCGGTGATCCGGTCGGCAAGCCGCGGCACCTGTCCCGCATCGCCGCGCCAGTACTGGCGCACGGCGTCGCGGAAACGGTCGTTCCATTCGAGGAAGGGCGGCGGGAAGGCGCCGAGCTGGTAGCCGCCCGGCCCGATGTCCCAGGGTTCCGCGATCAGTTTCACGCGGGTCAGGACCGGGTCCTGACGCACCGCGTCGAAGAAGGCGGCGCCGGGGCTGAACCCCTCGTTCCCGCGGCGGCCGAGCGTGGCGCAGAGGTCGAAGCGGAAGCCGTCGACATGCATGACCTCGACCCAGTACCTGAGCGAATCCATGATCATGCGCAGGACCATCGGGTGATCGACGTTCACCGTGTTCCCGGTGCCGGTGTCGTTGATGTAGAAGCGCCGGTCTTCTGCCAGGCGGTAGTAGCTCGCGTTGTCGAGGCCGCGGAAGGCGAGCGTCGGGCCAAGCTCGGTCCCCTCGCAGGTGTGGTTGTAGACCACGTCGAGGATCACCTCGATGCCCGCGGAATGCAGCCGCGCGACCATCTGCTGAAACTCGGAGATGTCGCCGCCGGTCAGGTAGCGCGGGTCGGGCGCGAAGAAGCCGAGGGACTGGTAGCCCCAGTAATTGGTCAGCCCCTTGTCGTGCAGGAACTTGTCATCGACGAAGGCATGCACGGGGAGAAGCTCCACCGCGGTGATGCCGAGCCGGGTGTAATGCTCGAGCATCGGGTCGGACGCGACGCCGAGGAACTTGCCCTTGGGGCTCGCCTGCGGATGCAGCCGGGTCAGGCCCTTCACATGCGCCTCGTAGATCACGCTGTCCTCGGCGGGCGTCTCGGGCGGGCGATCGTTGCCCCAGCTGAAACTGGGGTCCACCACCACCGAGCGCGGCATCCAGGGCGCGCTGTCGAGGGTCGAGAAGCTCAGGTCATCGCGCGCGATGTCATAGCCGTAGAGCGCGTCGTTCCACCGGGGGTGCCCGGTCAGGCGCCGGGCGTAGGGGTCGATCAGAAGCTTGTTGGGGTTGAAGCGGTGCCCCTGGTGCGGGGCGTAAGGGCCATGCGCCCGGTAGCCGTAACACTGGCCGGGGCGCAGCCCCGCGATATAGCCGTGCCACACGTCGCCATCGCGCTCGGGCAGCGGGATGCGGTGCGTCTCGCGCCCGTCGGGGGCGAAGAGGCAGAGCACCATGCGCGTCGCATGGGCCGAGAAGACGGCGAAGTTCACGCCCTCACCATCAAAGACCGCACCGAGCGGCGCGGCCCGGCCGGCGGAAATCGTTACATCTGTCATCATCAGCTTCGGATCAGGCCGTCATAGAGCGCCTTGTACTCGGCGGCCGATTGGTCCCAGCCGACGGGCGCGCGCATCGCGTTTTTCTGCATCCTGAGCCACAGATCGGGTTGCCTGTAAAGCGCCGTCAGCCGGTCGAAGGCGCGGGCAAGCGCGTCTGCCGAAATAGGGTGCACCTGGAGGCCGGTTGCCACGCCCATGCGCAGACCGGCGGGCGAGGCGTCGATCACCGTATCGGCGAGCCCCCCGGTGTGGGACACCAGGGGGATCGTCCCGTGGCGCAGACCGTAAAGCTGCGTCAGGCCGCAGGGCTCGAACCGGGACGGCACCAGGATCGCGTCGCCGCCTTCGATCAGCAGGTGGGCGAGGGCCTCGTCATAGCCGATGCGCACGGCGACGTTGGGATGGCCGGCGGCGTCGAGAAAGGCGCGTTCGAGCGCCGGGTCGCCCGAGCCCAGAAGGGCAAGCTGCCCGCCCTCGTCGATCAGCCGGGGCAGCGCGGCGAGGAGCAGGTCGAGCCCCTTCTGGTGTGTCAGCCGCGAGACGACGACGCAGAGCGGGCCATCGGTCTCGGGCAGGTCCATCGCGCGCCTGAGCCGCGCCTTGAAGCGGCGCTTGCCGGCGGGCGACTTGTAGGGCGGTGTCCAGGCCTCGAGATCGACACCGTTCAGGATGCCCGACAGGTCCTGCTGGCGGGCGCGCAGGATCCCGTCCATCCCCATGCCGAACTCGGGCGTCAGAAGCTCGCCCGCGTAGGTCGGGCTGACCGTGGTGATGCGGTCGGCGGCGACGAGCCCCGCCTTGAGCGCGCTGATGTCGCCCCAGAACTCGAACCCGTCCTGCGTGAGCCCCGAGGCGCGCAGCCGCAGGCTGGGCAGTTTGCCCGCCTCCGCCTTCCCCTGGAAGGCGATGTTGTGGATCGTCAGGATCGAGCGCGCGGCGCTGCCCGGATGCCGCTCGCGCAGGTACCAGGGCGCGAGGCCGGCTTGCCAGTCATGGGCGTGCAGGATGTCGGGCTGCCAGCCCGTCAGCGCGCCCCCCGCGATCTCGGCGGCGACCCAGGAGAGCGCCGCGAAGCGTTCCGGGTTGTCGGGCCAGTCCGCGCCGCCCGGTCCGTTGTAGGGCGCGCCCTCGCGGTCGTAGAGGTGGGGGGCGTCGAGGATCAGGAGGTCGAGGCCCTGAGCCTTCGCCGCCAGCACGCGCGCCGGGCCGCCGAAGAGGTCGGCGTCCTCCCAGACCGTTTTTGCCTTTCCCGCGGCCGCCATGACCTTTGGGTAGCCCGGCAGCAGCGTCCGCATCTCCACCCCGAGGGGCGCAAGCGCCCCCGGCAGGGCCCCCGCCACGTCGGCAAGCCCGCCGGTTTTCACCAGCGGCGCGCATTCCGAGGCGACGGAGAGGACCTTCATCTTGCGGCTTGCCACTTGGCGATCATCTCCTCGGTGATGAGGGTCACGCCGCCGGGGGTGACGTGGAACCACCTGGCGTCCTCCTCCGGGTCCTCGCCCACGACGAGGCCGCGGGGGATCACCACGCCGCGGTCGATGACCACGTTCTTCAGCCGCGCGTGACGTTCGACCACGACATTCGGCAGGACGACGGCGCGCACCAGCTGCGAATAGGAATTGGTGTGGACGTTGGTGAACAGGAGCGACTCGCGCACTTCCGTGCCCGAGATGATGCAGCCGCCCGACACCATCGAGGAGATCGCGCTGCCGCGGCGGTCGGCCTCGTCATGGATGAACTTGGCGGGCGGGACCGACTCCGAATAGGTCCAGATCGGCCAGTTGGTGTCCCACAGGTCGAGCTCCGGCGTGAAGCTCGTCAGGTCGATGTTCGCCTTCCAATAGGCGTCGACCGTGCCGACGTCGCGCCAATAGGCGGGCGCGTCCGCGGCGTGGCGCACGCAGGACGCCTCGAACCGGTGGGCCATCGCCTTGCCGCCCGCGACGATCTGCGGGATCAGGTCGCCGCCGAAATCGCGGCCCGAGTTGGGGTCTTCCGCGTCGCGGATCAGCAGGTCGCGCAGGAAGGCCCACTTGAACACGTAGATGCCCATCGAGGCGAGCGTGACATTCGGGTCCTCGGGCGTGCCGGGCGGGTCTTTCGGCTTTTCGAGGAAGCTGGTGATGCGGTCGTTGTCGTCGATCGCCATGACGCCGAAGGCGCTGGCCTCGGCCCGCGGGACGGTGAGGCAGCCGATGGTGACGTCGGCATCGGTGTCCCGGTGCTGGCGCAGCATGACCTCGTAATCCATCTTGTAGATGTGGTCGCCCGCCAGGATCACGACGTAATCCACGTCGTAGCTGTCGATGATGTCGATGTTCTGGAACACCGCATCGGCCGTGCCCTGGTACCAGTGCACCTCGTCCACGCGCTGCGAGGCGGGCAGGATGTCGAGGTATTCGTTGCGCTCGGCGCGGAAGAAGTTCCAGCCGCGCTGGCAGTGGCGGATGAGCGAATGCGCCTTGTATTGCGTGGCGATCGCCATCTTGCGGATGCCCGAGTTCAGCGCGTTGGAGAGCGCGAAATCGATGATCCGGCTCTTGCCGCCGAAATAGACGGCGGGCTTGGCGCGCTTGTCGGTGAGCTGCATCAGGCGGCTTCCGCGCCCGCCCGCCAGCACGAATGCCATGGAACGGGACACGAGCCTTTGCGATGGTCCGGCCATTGTCTTTTTGTCTCCCTCTTGGGTGCGCCGCCTCCCCGCGGCGCTTGGGTCAGTCGTCTGGTACCAGGAACAGTGTCGAGAGCGGGGGCAGGTAGACCTGCGCATGGGCGGGCTGGCCGTGGCTTTCGCCGGCCTGCGCCTCGATCCGTCCCATGTTGCCGCGATTGCCGCCGCCGTAGAGCGCGGCATCGGTGTTGAGCGCCTCGCGCCAGGGCCCGGCATGGGGCAGGCCGATGCGATAGGCGGGGCGTTCCACGGGAGTGAAGTTCGTCAGCATGACGACCGGCTTGTCGCCGGGACCGCCGCGCCTGAGCCAGGCGATGACGGAGTGATCCGCATCGCCGCCCTCGAGCCACTGGAACCCGTCCGGTTCCGCGTCCTTGACGTGAAGCGCGGGCGTGCCGCGATAGAAGGTGTTGAGGTCCCGCACCAGGCGCTGCACGCCCTTGTGGCCGGGATCGTCGAGATGGTGCCAGCCGATCTCGGCGTCATGGTTCCACTCGGCCTGCTGTCCGAACTCCTGCCCCATGAAGAGCAGTTTCTTGCCCGGATGGCCCCACATGAACCCGTAATAGGCCCGCAGGTTGGCGAGCTTCGTGGCATGATCGCCGGGCATGCGGGTGTACATGCTGCCCTTGCCGTGGACGACCTCGTCATGGCTGATCGGCAGGACGAAATTCTCGGAAAACGCGTAGTGAAGGCCGAAGGTCAGCTTGTCGTGGTGGTACTTCCGATTGACCGGGTCCTCGGCCATGTAGCGGAGCGTGTCGTTCATCCAGCCCATGTTCCACTTGAACCCGAAGCCGAGCCCGCCCGCGTCCACCGGGGCCGAGACCCTGGGGAATGAGGTGCTTTCCTCGGCCACCGTCATGATGCCGGGATGCGCGCCATAGGCGGCGATGTTCATCGCCTTGAGGAAATCGATCGCCTCGTAATTCTCGTTGCCGCCGTCCTTGTTGGGGACCCACTCGCCCTCGGCGCGGGAATAGTCGCGGTAGAGCATCGAGGCGACGGCATCCACGCGCAGCCCGTCGACGTGGTATTCCTCGAGCCAATACAAGGCGTTGGCGGTGAGGTAATTCTTCACCTCGCGCCGCCCGTAATTGTAGATCAGCGTGTTCCAGTCGCGGTGGAACCCTTCCTTCGGATCGGCGTGCTCGTAGAGCGCCGTCCCGTCGAACCGGCCCAGCCCGTGCGGATCGGTCGGGAAATGGCCCGGCACCCAGTCGAGGATCACGCCCAGCCCCGCCAGGTGCGCCGCGTCGATCAGGTCGCGGAACTCGTGCGGGGGGCCGTGGCGGACGGTGGGGGCGTAGAGGCCCACGGGCTGGTAGCCCCATGAGCCGTCGAACGGGTATTCGCTGACCGGAAGAAGCTCGAGGTGGGTGAAGCCCATTTCGGTGGCATAGGCCACCAACTCCTCCGCGGCTTCCTTGTAGGAGATGCGGCGGCCATGGGCCTTGCGCCGCCAGCTGCCGAGGTGGACCTCGTAGATGGAAATCGGCGCGCTGCGCGATTGCGCCTGCGCGCGCGACTCCATCCAGCCCGCATCCCGCCAGCCGTAGCCGGTGATGTCGCGCACGACCGAGGCGTTTTCGGGCGGATGTTCCGAGCCGAAGCCGACCGGGTCGGCCTTGAGCGGCTGGGCCACCCCGTCGGGGCCGAGGATCTCGTACTTGTAGGCCGCGCCTTCGCCGACGCCGGGCAGGAAGATCTCCCACACACCCGTGGCACCCCGCTTGCGCATGACATGGCGCCGCCCGTCCCAGGCGTTGAACCCGCCCACCACCGAGACGCGCCGGGCGTTGGGCGCCCAGACCGCGAAATGCGTGCCGTGGACATGCTCATGCGTCATCACATGGGCCCCGAGCGCGTGCCAGAGCGCGTGATGCGTGCCCTCGCCGATCAGGTATTCGTCGATCTCGCCCAGCACCGGGCCGAAGCGGTAGGGGTCCTCCATCTCCCACAGGGCGCCGTCGGGGCCGGCGGCGCGCAGGCTGTAAGGACCATCGCCCGGCACCGGACCGGAGAAGAGGCCGGGCGCGCCGGCGACGGGAGAGAGAGGATGGGCGCTGTCGCCCGCGAGGGCCGTCATGCCGGCCGCGCCGGGATCGAACACGGTCACGTGACGGGCCGACCCGCTGCCATGCGGCCCGAGCACGGCGAAAGGGTCGTCATGGGTTCCGGCGAGAATGCGGGCTGCCTCCCCCGGCGGGGGGTGGGCGGCGGAGGCTGTGTCGGGGCCTGGGGACATGCGTTCGACGCTACAGAACCACGGTCACAGGTCAACCCGGCCGCGCCACCGGGGACGCGCCCCAGATGTCGGCCATGTAGCCCCGGATCGTCCGGTCGGACGAGAACCAGCCCGACCGCGCGGTGTTGAGCGCGGCCATCCGCGTCCACCGGCCCGTATCGCGGTAGACCGCGTCGACCTCGCGCTGGGCGCGCCAGTAATCGGTGAAATCCGAGCAGACGAGGAAGTAGTCGGGTCCGCGCAGGTTGCCGGTGATGTCGTGGTAGCGGTCCGGCTCGCCGGTCGAGAAGGCCCCGTCATGGATCGCGTCGAGGGCGGCGGCCAGCCGCGGGTCGGCGGCGATCGCCTTGGCGGCGTGGCCGGGAACCTCACGGCGGGCGACGACCTCTTCCGCGGTCATGCCGAAGAGGAAGAAGTTCTCGGCCCCCACATGATCGCGAATCTCGACGTTCGCGCCGTCGAGCGTGCCGACGGTCAGCGCGCCGTTCAGCGCGAATTTCATGTTGCCGGTGCCCGAGGCCTCCTTGCCCGCGGTCGAGATCTGCTCGCTGAGGTCCGAGGCCGGGATCAGCCGCTCGGCCAGCGTCACGTTGTAGTTCGGCAGGAAGACGACCTTGAGGAAGGGGCTGGTCACCGGGTCGGCGTTCAGGACGGCGGCCACGTCGTTGATCAGGTGGATGATCTTCTTGGCGAAGACATAGCCGGGTGCCGCCTTGCCGCCGAAGATCTTGACCCGCGGCGTCCAGCCCGCGTTGGGATTGGCCCGGATCGCCTGCCAGAGGGCGACCGCCTCGAGGATGTTGAGGTGCTGGCGCTTGTACTCGTGGATGCGCTTGATCTGGATGTCGAACATCGCGTCGGGGTCGATGGCGGTGCCATGCGTTTCGGCCACCCAGTTCGACAGGTCGGCCTTGTTGGCGCGCTTTGCTCCGGCCACGGCGTCGAGCATGCCGGCATCGCCGAGGTGCGCCTCGAACTCCGACAGGCGCTCGAGGTCACCGACCCAGCCGTCGCCGATGGCCTCGGTGATGATCGACGAGAGCCGCGGGTTGCAGGCATGCAGCCAGCGCCGGGGGGTCACGCCGTTGGTCTGGTTCACGATCCGGGTCGGGTGCAGCGCGTGCAAATCCTCGAACACGGTCTGTTTCATCAGTTCGGTGTGCAGCGCCGAAACGCCGTTCACGCGGTTGGCCATGATGAAGCTGAGCGCGCCCATGTTCACCTCGCCATCGGCGACGGCATGGGTCCTGCGCGCGGGGAAGGCCGCGGCATGATCCGCGTCGATCCGTTCGATCAGCATCATGTGGCGCGGCAGAAGCCGCGACATGAGCGGGACCGGCCACTTCTCCAGCGCCTCGGGCAGAAGCGTGTGGTTGGTGTAGTTGAGCGTCCGCCGCGCGAGATCGAGCGCCGTCTCGAAGGGCAGGCCGCGCTCGTCATGGAGCAGCCGCACCAGCTCGGGCCCGGCGATGGCCGGGTGCGTGTCGTTGAGCTGGATCGCCACCTTGTCGGGCAGGGCGGCGATGTCGTCATGTTCGCTGTCGAAGCGGCGCAGGATGTCGTGCAGGCTGGCGGCGGTGAAGAAATACTCCTGCTTCAGCCGCAGCTCCTTGCCCGCCTCGGTCGTGTCGTCGGGGTAGAGGACCCGGCTGATCGAGCGGGCCAGCATCTCGGGCGCGGCCGCGCCGACGTAATCGCCGTGGTTGAACCGCTTCAGGTCCAGCGGATCGACCGCCCGCGCGCCCCAGAGGCGCAGGGTGTTCGTCCAGCTCGCCTGCCAGCCGACGACGGGGGTGTCATAGGCCTCGGCCAGGACGGCCTCGGCGGGGGTCCAGGTCATGTGGCCCTCCGCGCCCTCGGTCACATGGCCGCCGAAGCCGATGCGGTAGAGCGTTTCGGGGCGTTCGAATTCCCAGGCGTGGCGCTGTTGCAGCCAGGTTTCCGGGTCCTCGACCTGCCGGCCTTCCTCGAAGCTCTGACGGAAGAGCCCGTGTTCGTAGCGGATGCCGTAGCCCATCGCGGGGCAGGCGAGGGTGGAGAGCGATTCGAGGAAGCAGGCCGCGAGCCGGCCCAGGCCGCCGTTGCCGAGCGCCGCGTCGGGTTCGTCATGGAGCACCGCCTCGAAGGACAGGCCGAGCCCCTCGATCGCGGCCTTCGCCTCGGCATCGGCGCGCAGGTTGACCAGCGCGTCGCCCAGCAGCCGCCCGATCAGGAATTCCATCGAGAGGTAATAAACCCGTTTCGCGCCAGCATCGTAGGCGGCGCGGGTCGAGGCGAACCAGCTGTCCACGATGCGGTCGCGCACCGCGAAGCTGAGTGCCATCCGCCAGTCGTGCAGCGTTGCATGGCCGGCGTCCTTGCCGATGGTGTAGCCCAGGTGACGCAGGATCGAATCCTGCAGGCCCTTGGCCGGGCGGCTGTCCTGATACGTCATTGTCCCTGCCTCGTGACTGGCACGTGTTAGCGCTAACTACTCCTGTCCGGCGGGAAATAAAAGCGCTTTGGGTCACGGCTCCGACTTCGGTGCGCCACCCCGCCGGGAATGCGCCAAGGCTGTCACTCCGGGCAGCAGCGTCAAGCCCTCTTGCATTGGCGTCACCGGCGGGGTTCTGTCGCGCACCATGAAAGACATCACGCCTTCCCCCGCCGCTGTCAGCGACGCCGAGCTTTACGAGATGCGCGTCCGGCGCAGCGCCGAGGACCTCTGGCCGATGCTGGAGGCGCTTTATGGCGGCCATCCCGACTATGACGCCTTCCGCGCCGACCTGACCCGCGCGATGCGTGCCGCCTGGGACGCGCGCGCACCCGAGCTGAAGCGCCTCGACCTGGCCCGCGACCTGGAGCCCGACTGGTTCCAGCGGCCCGGCATGGTCGGCTACGTCTTCTACATCGACAGGTTCGCGGGCGACCTGAAGGGCGTGCGCCAGCGCCTTGATTACCTTGCCGATCTGGGCGTCACCTACATCCATTTCATGCCCTGCCTGAAGCCGCGCGAGGGCGACAGCGACGGCGGCTACTCGGTGCAGGATTACCGGCAGATCGCGCCGCATCTTGGCACGATGGCGGAGTTCGAGGAAACGGTGGCGGCGGCCCGCGCCCGCGGGATGAGCGTCTGCATCGACATGGTGCTGAACCACACCGCCAAGGAGCATGACTGGGCGCTGCGCGCGCGGGCGGGCGAGGCCGGGTATCTCGACTACTACCTGACATTCCCGGATGACACGCTGCCCAAGGCATACGAGGAAACCGCCCACGAGGTCTTTCCGGTCCATGCGCCCGGCAACTTCACCTTCTACGAGGACATGGGCCGCTGGGTCTGGACCTCGTTCAACGAACACCAGTGGGACCTGAACTGGGCCAACCCGCGCGTCTTCCTCGAGATGGCCGAGGTGATGCTGTTCCTCGCCAACAGGGGCGTCGAGGTCTTGCGCTTCGACGCCGTTGCCTTCCTGTGGAAGCGGCTCGGCACGCGCTGCCAGTCGGAGCCGGAATGCCACATGATCCTGCAGGCGCTGCGCGCGATCAGCCGGATCGTGACGCCTGCGGTGATCCACCTCGAGGAGGCCATCGTCGGCCCGGCCGAGATGCTGCCCTATCTCGGGCGCGGTATCCATGACGGGAAGGAAGGCAACCTTGCCTATCACAACTCGCTCATGGTGCAGGTCTGGTCGGCGCTGGCCGCGCGCGACACGCGGATGATGACGCATGTGCTGGGCACCCATTTTCCGCCCGCGCTGACCAACGCGACCTACGCCAACTACCTGCGCTGCCATGACGATATCGGCTGGGCCGTCACCGACGAGGATGCCGCCGCGGTCGGCCTGTCCGGTCCGCTTCACCGGGCTTTCCTGTCGGATTTCTACGAGGGCGTCTTTCCCGGCAGTTTCGCGCGCGGCGAGCTGTTCCAGCACGACCCGGAGACGGGCGACAAGCGCATCAGCGGCAGCTGCGCCTCGCTGGCCGGGGTGGAGAAGGCGCTGGAGTCGGGCGACCCCGTGGCGCTCGATCGCGCCATCGACAGGGTCCTCATGGGCCATGCGCTGATCGCGAGTTTCGGGGGGATCCCGCTCATCTACATGGGCGACGAGCTGGGGATGCTGAACGATTACGGCTACACCGATTACGCCCCCCATGCCCATGACAGCCGGTGGCTTCACCGCCCGCTGATGGACTGGGCCCGGGTCGAGACCGCGCAGGGCGACCCGGCCTCGGTTCCCGCGCGGCTCCTGGCAGGGGTCAAGGCGATCATGGCGCGGCGGGCGGCGACGCCCGAGATCCACGGCGCAACCCCGACCGAGGTGCTCGACACCGGCCACCGCGCGCTCTTCGCCTTCGCGCGGCGGGCCGCGACGGGGCCGCTGATCTGCGTCTTCAACTTCTCGGAACAGTGGCAGAGCCTTCCGGTGGACTGGGCGTCGCTCCATGGCGCGACCCGCTTCGAGGATGCCCTGTCGCAGGCCCCCGTCGGCGACGGGAACGGGCGCATCCCCCTGCCGCCCTATGCGCGGCTCTGGCTGCGCTGACGCCCGCGCACCCGGACCCGAACCGACAGGAGAGCGCCCATGCCCCACCCGCTCGTGACCGAAGCCGACATCGCCGCCTATGCCCGCGACGGCGCGGTGATGATCAAGGGGCTCTTCGCCGATCACGTCGAGAGCCTGCGCGCGGGCGTCGCGCGCAACATGGCGGAGCCCGGCCCCTATGCCGCCGAGAACCTGAAGCCCGGCGAGGGCGGGCGGTTTTTCGACGATTACTGCAACTGGCAGCGCATCCCCGAGTTCGAACAGGTGATCCACGCCTCTCCGGCCGCCGAGGTCGCCGCCGACCTGATGGGCGCGACGCGCGTGCAGCTGTTCCACGACCACGTGCTCGTGAAGGAGCCCGGCACCTCCAAGCCGACGCCCTGGCACCAGGACGGACCCTATTACTTCGTCGAGGGGCGGCAGACCGTCAGCTTCTGGTCGCCGCTCGACCCGGTGACCACGGCCAGCCTGCGCTGCGTGGCGGGCTCGCATCTCTGGCCGCGGTCCGTGCTGCCGACGCGCTGGCTGGCCGAAACGAGCTTCTACCCGAACGAGGACGACTACATGCCGGTCCCCGACCCCGATGCCGAGGGGATGGAGGTGCTGGAATGGGAGATGGAGCCGGGCGACGCGGTCGCCTTCCATTTCATGTCCCTGCACGGCGCGCGGGGCAACGAGACGGCGGCCCGGCGGCGGGCGTTCTCGTTGCGGCTTCTGGGCGATGACGCACGCTACGTCGAGCGCCCCGGACGCACCTCGCCGCCCTTTCCGGGGCATGACATGGTGGCGGGGCAGGTCCTGCGCGAGGACTGGTTCCCGGTCATCTGGACGCGCCCCGCCGCCTGAGGGCGGGGGCAAGGCGCGTGCAAGCGCCTTGGCAAGCCCGTTGCAACGGGCTTGTCGCGCCCTGCCTCAGCCGTAAAGCCCGGCGACACGCCCGCGCAGCTGCACCAGCGCCAGCACCGTGTCGATCGTCGGCGTCGCCGTCCCGGTCACGCGGCCCAGCTCCTGCACGGACCCCAGAAGCGCGTCGATCTCCATCGGGCGGCCTGCGTCGAGATCCTGCAGCATCGAGGTGCGGTGCGCGCCCACCGCCGCGCCGCCCTCGATCCGGCGGTCGACGTCGATGGGGAATTTCACGCCGAGCTTCTCGGCGATCTCCTGCGCCTCGAGCATCATGTTGCGCGCCACGGCCCGTGTTCCGGGGTCGGTGCAGAGCACGTCGAGCGTGGCATGGGTCAGCGCCGAGATCGGGTTGAACGACAGGTTCCCCCAGAGCTTCACCCAGATCTCGTCGCGCAGCTTGGGCCGGACGGGGGCCTTCAGCCCGGCCTTGCCCAGCGCCTCGGACAGGCGCTGCGCGCGCTCGGATTTCGAGCCGTCGGGCTCTCCCAGCGAAAAGCGGTTGCCCTCGATATGCTTGACCACGCCCGGCTCGATCACTTCCGCCGCGGGGTAGACCACGCAGCCCAGCACCCGGTCGGGGCCGAACCCGTTCCATTGCGCATCCCCCGGATCGACCGAGGCCAGCCGCGTCCCTTCGAGCGGGCCGCCGATCTTGTGGAAATACCACCAGGGCACACCGTTCACGCCCGAGACGATGGTCGTCTCCGGCCCGATCAGCGGTTGCATCCTGTCCACGACGGGCGGCACCGAATGCGCCTTGAGCGTGACGATGACGTAATCCTGAACCCCCAGCGCCGCCGGATCGTCCGAGGCCTTGACCGGGAAGGTATTCGTCTCGCCCTCCTCGATGAGCGTCAGGCCCTTGGCCTTCATCGCGGCGAGATGCGGGCCGCGGGCCACGAGGCTCACCTCGGCCCCCGCCTCGGCCAGTTTCGCGCCCATGTAGCCGCCGATCGCGCCGGCACCGAAAATGCAGATCTTCATGTTGCGTTCCTCAGGGGCCGTCCGCACCAGCAGGCTCGACCCGTCGCTTCATCTTTCCGAAAATACGCTCGGGGGAGCGCGAGGGGGCAGACAGCCCCCTCGCACGGGTCGGCGCCGAAGGCGTCGATCCCGACCCTCACGCGCTCTCGACCAACCCCAGCTTCTCGGCCAGCCCGATGCGCTGCAGCTTGCCGGTCGCCCCTTTCGGGATCTCGTCGAGGATCACCACTTTGCGCGGCACCTTGAACCCCGCCAGCCGCTCGCCCGCGAAACCGCGGATATCGGCCTCGGTCGCCTCGGCCCCCTCCTTCAGCACCACGGCGGCCCCCACTTCCTCGCCCAGCTTCGGGTGCGGGATGGCGAAGGTCACGACCTGCGCCACTGCGGGATGCGCCGAGAGAACGCCGTCGACCTCGAGCGGCGAGACCTTCTCGCCACCGCGGTTGATGATCTCCTTCAGCCGTCCCGTCAGTGTCAGGTAACCCTCGTCGTCGAAGGTCCCCTGGTCGCCGGTGCGGAACCAGCGTTTGCCCTCCGCCATGAAGAAGCTCTTGGCGTTGGCCTCGGGGTTGCCCTCGTAACCGGGCGTCACGTTCGGCCCAGAGATCACCACCTCGCCCACGCCGCCTTCCATCAGGCGGTCCTCGATCTCATGGGCGATCCGCACCAGCGGACCGGCCTCAACGCCGACCGAGCCCGGCTTCTGCGCGCGGGGCGGAAGGGGATTGGACGCCATCTGGTGCGTGGCCTCGGTCATGCCGTAGCCCTCGATCACGGGGGCGTTGAAGGTGGCGGCGAGCGCCTCCATCACCGGGCCGGGCAGCGAGGCGGAGGAGGAGCGCAGGAAGCGCAGGGGGACGTTCCTGATGGTCTCCGCATTGCGCGAGGCGCGCGCGAGGATCGTCTGGTGCATGGTCGGAACGGCGGTGTACCAGGAGGGGCGCGCCTCTTCCATCCAGCCGAAGAACTTCATCGCGTCGAAGCCCGGCGCACACCAGACCGAGCCGCCTGCCGCGAGGCTCGAGGAAACGGCGGCGATCAGCCCGTGGATGTGGAAGAGCGGCATCACGTTCAGGCAGCGGTCGGCAGGCGTCAGCGCCAGCGATGCGCCGATGTTGCGGGCCGAGGCCGCCACGTTCGACTGCAGGAGCGGGACGATCTTGGGCCGCGAGGTCGTGCCCGAGGTGTGCAGGATCAGCGCCACGTCATCGGGGGCCGGGGCGGCGGTGTCGGCCTCGCCCGCCTGTCCCTCGGAGGTCAGCGTGAAGACGCCCGCCGGGTCGGCGGCATCAAAGGCGAGCCGGATCACCGACAGGCCGAGCCGCGCGGCTGCGGCATGGGCCGGGCCGGTCTCGCCCTCGGCGAGGATGATCGCCTTGGCCTTCAGGTCCTCGAGGTAGAAGGCGAACTCGTCTTCCTTGTAGGCGGGATTGAGCGGGCAGGTCGTGGCCACGCCGGCCACGGTGACGAAGGCCACGGCCATCTCCGGGCCGTTGGGCAGCACGATGGCGACGCGGTCGCCGCGTCCGACGCCCGCGGCATGGAGCGCCTCCGTCACGCGCGCGGCCTGTGCCGCCAGCCCCGCGAAGTCGAGCCAGTCGCGGCCCGGCGCCCCGATCGCGGGCGCGCCCCCATCCTGAGCCGCGATGAGCGCGGCCAAAGTCTCGGTCATGGTTGTCCCTCCCCTCGGTCGTCCGCCTCTGCCCGGACGACCCTCCTTATCTAGCGTGTCGGTCCATCACGGCCAGTCACGCGCGAAGGATTGTTGCAGCGCACCGCGCATGGATTGTCAATTGTTGCAAAGCATGCATCACTCGCCCGACCCTGACCCACCCCGGAGGCCCCGATGCATCTCGCCCGTTTTCCCCGTGTCCACCTCGCCCATCTTCCGACCCCGCTGGAGCGGCTGGACCGGCTGACCGAGGCGCTGGGCGGGCCCGAGATCTGGATCAAGCGGGACGATTGCACGGGCATGTCGACGGGCGGGAACAAGACCCGCAAGCTCGAATTCCTGATGGCCGAGGCGATCGCCGGGGGCGCCGACATGGTGATGACGCAAGGTGCCACCCAGTCGAACCACGCCCGCCAGACGGCGGCCTTCGCGGCGAAGCTGGGGATGGGGTGCCACATCCTGCTCGAGGACCGGACCGGTTACCAGAACCCCGATTACACGGAAAACGGCAACGTGCTGCTCGACCACCTGCACGGGGCCACGACCGAGCTGCACCCCGGCGGCACCGACATGGTGGCGGCGATGGAGGCCGCGGCCGAGGCCGAGCGCGCGACGGGCCGCAAGGTCTATGTCATCCCCGGCGGCGGGTCGAACCCGACGGGTGCACTTGGCTACGTCAATTGTGCGCTGGAGCTTCTGGCGCAGGCCAACGAGCGGGGGCTTGTCATCGACCGGCTGGTGCATGCCACGGGGTCCTCGGGGACGCAGGCCGGGCTTGTGGCGGGCATGTGTGCGCTCAACGCGGGCATCCCGGTTCTGGGCATCGGCACCCGCGCGCCGCAGGAGCGGCAGGAGCAGATGGTCTACGACCTTGCCTGTCGGACGGCGGACAAGCTGGGCTGCCCCGGCGTGGTCCGGCGCGAGGACGTGGTGGCCGACACCAGCTACGTCGGCGCGGGCTACGGCCTGCCGCGCGAGGATACGCTCGAGGCGATCCGCATGTTCGCGGAACTGGAGGGCGTCCTGCTTGACCCGGTCTATTCCGGCAAGGGCGCGGCCGGGCTGATCGACGGGTGCCGAAGCGGCCGCTTCAAGGCGGGCGAGCGGGTGGTCTTCCTCCATACCGGGGGCGCGGTGGGGCTGTTCGCCTACAAGGGGGCGCTTGCGCGGGGATGAGGAGGGTCGGCATCCTCGGCGGCATGGGGCCGGAGGCGACGGTCCTGTTGATGAGCCGCGTCATCGCCGCGGTGCCCGCGAGGGATGACGCGGACCATGTGCCGCTGATCGTGGATCAGAACAGCCAGGTGCCCTCCCGCATCGCGCACCTGATCGAGGGCACGGGGCCTGACCCCGCCCCGGTGCTGGCCGCCATGGCGCGGCGGCTGGAGGGGGCGGGGGCCGAGGCGCTGGCGATGCCCTGCAACACCGCGCACCACTACCTTGCGGCGATCCGCGGCGCGGTCTCGGTCCCCGTGCTCGACATGGTCGCGGCCTCGGCCCGCGTGGCGCGGGACGCGGCCGGGCAGGGGGGCAAGGTCGGGTTGCTGGCCTCGCCCGCGGTGGCGAAGGTGGGGCTGTTCGACCGGGCGCTGGCCGCCGAAGGGCTGGAGGTGGTCCACCCCGCAGACGGGGCGGCCCTGCTGGCGGCGATCCGCAGGATCAAGGCGGAGGGGCCGGTCGCCGCGGCGTGCGCCGCGCTGTTGCGGGCGTCCGAGGCGGTGCTGGCGCAGGGGGCCGAGGTGCAGCTGGTCGCCTGCACCGAGTTCTCGCTGATCGCCGATGCGCTGGCGCCGGGGGTGCGGGGGATCGACACGCTCGATGTTCTGGTGGAGGAGATCGTCGGTTTCGCACAGGGCCGGGGCTGAACGGCGAGGCGGTATCGAAAACCCGTCACCCGCCCCGGTACGGAGCGGTCGCATAGATCGCCTCGGCGGACTGGCGCACCACCTCGGCCAGCTCCAGCAGGTCGGGGGCCAGCGGGCTCGATCGCCGCCAGATCATGCCGACGGTGCGCACCGGGCGTCCCGCTTCGAACCGCTGGATCGCCACCGGCGCGCCGCGCGTCTCGACGCCCACCGCCATCTCTGGGATCAGCGTGACGCCGATGCCCGCCCCCACCATCTGCACCAGCGTGGAGAGCGACGAGCCGTCCAGCCCCGCGCGCGGGCTGGCGGCGCGCAAGCCGCAGACGGCAAGCGCCTGGTCGCGGAAGCAATGCCCCTCTTCCAGCAGCAGGAGCTGCATGTCCGGCAGGACCTCGGGCGCGGGCACGGGAGCCCCGGCCTCGGACGCGGGGCGCACGAGGACGAAGCCTTCGGAGAAAAGCGCCACTTCCTGAAGCGCGGGTTCCGAGACGGGCAGGGCCACGACGGCGGTGTCGAGCCGTCCCTCCAGCAACTCGGCGATGAGCCGCTCGGTCTGGGTCTCGCGCACCTGCAGGTCGACGCCCGGGTAGCGGGCGGCAAGGTCCCCGATCATCCGTGGCAGGAGATAGGGCGCGATGGTCGGGATCACGCCGAGCCGCAGCCGCCCGCCCGGCCCGTCGCGGCGGGTGCGGGCGAGGTCTTCCAGCTCGTCCACGGCGCGCAGGATGTCGCGGGCGCGGGCGGCGATCTCCTCGCCGAGGCCCGTCAGCCGCACCTGTCGCGCACCCCGTTCGAAGAGCCGCGCGCCAAGAGAAGCTTCCAACTCCCTGATCTGCATGGAAAGCGCGGGCTGGGTCACGGCGCAGGCCTCGGCCGCGCGGCCGAAATGGCCGTGACGGGCCAGCGCATCGACATAGCGAAGCTGCTTGAGGGTGACGTTTGTCATAAGGTGATCTTATCGGAGAAATCAGGAGATTCAACTTATCCTGATCCTTCAGGTTTGCTAGAACGATTCCAAGGTGCGGGGAATCGGTGCTGTCCGACCTCCCGCGGGAAACGCCTTTCACACTGTTTTCACACTGACAGCCGCTTGCACGGGAGAGAGACGATGATGGACGGAGATGACAAGGCCATGGGCAAATGCCCGGTGATGCACGGCGCGATCACCACGGCGGAGCAGGACGTGGCCTCCTGGTGGCCCAAGACGCTGAAGCTGGACATCCTGCACCAGCATGACACCAAGGTCTCGCCGCTGGGTGCGGATTTCGACTATCGCGAGGCGGTCAAGGGCCTCGATTTCGAGGCCGTGAAGGCCGACGTCAAGGCGCTGATGACCGACAGCCAGGACTGGTGGCCGGCCGATTGGGGCCATTACGGCGGTCTCATGATCCGCCTGGCGTGGCATTCCGCCGGCTCCTACCGCCTGGCCGATGGCCGCGGCGGCGGCGGGCATGGCAACATCCGCTTCGCACCGCTCAACAGCTGGCCTGACAACGGCAACCTCGACAAGGCGCGCCGCCTGCTCTGGCCGGTCAAGAAGAAGTACGGCAACGCGCTGAGCTGGGCCGACCTGATCCTGCTCGCGGGCAACATGGCCTACGAGTCGATGGGTCTGAAGACCTATGGCTTCTCCTTCGGGCGCGAGGACATCTGGCACCCCGAGAAGGACACCTACTGGGGCGCCGAGATGGAGTGGCTCGCGCCCTCCGACACGCGCTACGAAGACGTGATGAAGCCCGGCACGATGGAGAACCCGCTTGCCGCCGTGCAGATGGGCCTGATCTACGTTAACCCCGAGGGGGTGAACGGCCAGCCCGACCCGCTGGCGACCGCGGGCCAGGTGCGCGAGACCTTCGCGCGGATGGCGATGAACGACGAGGAAACCGCGGCACTCACCTGCGGTGGCCACACCGTCGGCAAGGCGCACGGGAACGGCGACGCCGGCGCGCTCGGCCCGGAACCCGAGGCCGGCGAGCTGGAGAACCAGGGCTTCGGCTGGCTCAACCCGCACATGGGCGGCAAGGCGGCGAATGCCGTGACCTCCGGCATCGAGGGCGCATGGACGACCCACCCGACCAAGTGGGACATGGGCTATTTCAAGCTTTTGTTCGGCTACGAGTGGGAACTGACGAAGTCGCCCGCGGGTGCCTGGCAGTGGCGGCCGATCGACATCAAGGAAGAGGACATGCCGGTCGATCCCACCGATCCGACCAAGCGCGTCATGCCGATGATGACGGACGCCGACATGGCGATGAAGATGGACCCGGCCTATAACGCGATTTGTCAGAAATTCATGGCCGATCCGGCCTATTTCGACGATTGCTTCGCGCGCGCCTGGTTCAAGCTGACCCACCGCGACCTCGGCCCCCGGACCCGCTACATCGGCCCGGATGCCCCTGCCGAAGACCTGATCTGGCAGGACCCGGTTCCGGCAGGCTCCACCGGCTACGACGTGGCGGCGCTCAAGGCCGATATCGCGGCCTCGGGTCTCTCGGTTGCGGACATGGTGGCGACGGCATGGGACAGCGCCCGCACCTTCCGCCAGTCGGACCTGCGGGGCGGCGCCAATGGCGCGCGCATCCGGCTTGCCCCCCAGAAGGACTGGGAGGGCAACGAGCCCGCGCGCCTCGCCTCGGTGCTGTCGGTGCTGGAGCCGCTGGCGGCGAAGCACGGCGCATCGGTGGCCGACACGATCGTGCTGGCCGGCAACGTGGGTGTCGAGCAGGCGGCCAAGGCCGCGGGCTTCGACATCGCGCTGCCCTTCACGCCGGGCCGTGGCGATGCGACGGCCGAGCAGACCGACGCCGAGAGCTTCTCGGTGCTCGAGCCGCTGGCCGACGGGTTCCGCAACTGGATGAAGAAGGACTACGCCGTCGCGGCCGAGGAGCTGTTGCTCGACCGGGCGCAACTTCTGGGCCTGACCGGGCCGGAAATGACGGTGCTGGTCGGCGGCATGCGGGCGATGGGAGCCAACCACGGCGGGGCGGCGCATGGCGTCTTCACCGACCGGCCGGGCGCGCTGTCGACCGATTTCTTCGTCAACCTGACCGACATGGCCTACAAGTGGGTGCCGAAGGGGTCGAACCTCTACGAGATCACCGATCGCAAGTCGGGCGAGACCAGGTGGACGGCGACGCGCGTGGACCTGGTGTTCGGCTCGAACTCCATCCTGCGCGCCTATGCCGAGGTCTACGCCCAGGACGACGCGCCTGAGAAGTTCGTGAAGGACTTCGCGGCGGCCTGGACCAAGGTCATGGAGAACGACCTGTTCTGAGCGGGTCCGAACAGGAAGGCGGGGCGCGCGCGTCCCGCCCTGGAAACGCGACGGGGACGGCCCGTGGGGAAACCCTCGGGCCGTCCTGCAATGCAAGGGACACGGATCGTCCCGTGGGCGGGCGCCCCGCGCGCGGTCACAAGGTCACGACCCGACCCGACCGGATGCTCTCGTCGGCCGCGATGCAGATCGCCAGCGACCGGACCGCGTCCGCAATGTGCCGCCCGAGATCCATATCCTCGGCGATGGCACGCAGCACGAAGCCCTGCTCGGCGTCGCACAGCGCCTGGTGGCCCGGTTCGTCGGGCAGGTCGATCATCTCGTCCCCGGAGGGGCGATGCACCCTGAGCCCTCCCACCTTCGTGTGCCCGTCGATGTCCGAGGAACCGGACTTGTCCGCATCCGTGATCGAGACCGCGCCATTGGGGCTGACGATATCCTTCACGAAGAACGCGGTCTCCGACATCATCGGCCCCCAGCCCGCCTCGTACCAGCCGACCGACCCGTCGGCGAAAACGACCTGCAATTGACCGTAGTTGTACATGTCGGGCGCGATCTCGTCCGACAGGCGCAGGCCGATCCCCTGCACCCGCACCGGGGCCGCATCCGTCACCTGGCACATCACGTCGACGTAATGCACCCCGCAATCCACGATGGGCGAGGTCGTCTGCATCAGCGCCTTGTGCGTCTCCCACTCCGCGCCGCTCGACTGCTGGTTCAGGTTCATCCGGAAGACATAGGGCCCGCCCAGGCGCCGCGCCTCGGCGATCATCCGCACCCAGCTGGGGTGATGACGCAGGATATAGCCCACGACGAGCTTGCGCTTCAGCCGCACCGCCGTCTCGACCACCCGCTCGGCATCGGCCACGGTCGTGGCCAGCGGCTTTTCGACGAAGACATGGGCGCCCGCCTCCATCGCGCGGATCGCCAGGTCGGCGTGGCTGTCGGAATAGGTGGCGATCACCACGAGGTCGGGGCGCGTCCGCATCCCCTCCTCGAACCTGTCGAACCGGGGATAGGCCGAGAGCGCCCCGGGCAGGTCGCGCGGCGAGCGGTTGACCAGCCCCACGATCTCCGCCCCCTCCGCGGCATGATGGGCCAGCGCATGGCTTTGCCCCATGTTGCCCAGTCCCACGATCAGCACCCGTGTCATGCGATCCTCCCGCCTTTTGCGTCAGGATGACGGGCCACCGGGCGCGGTGCAAGCCATGGACATTCGCCCGCATTGGGCGCAGCCTTCGGGGTGAGGGAGGACCAGCATGACCGACACGCAGATGCGCCGCGAGATCGCCGAGATCCCCGAGGCGGTGGCCCGCCTGCTCGACCTCGGGGCAGGTCCGGTGGCGGCCGCGGCCGGGGCGATGCGCGCGGCCGATCCCGCGCTGGTCGTGACCGTCGCCCGCGGGTCCTCCGATCACGCCTGCACCTATCTCAAATACGCCTCGGAACTGCTGCTCGGCCTTCCCGTCGCCTCGGTCGGGCCATCGGTCGCCTCGGTCTACGGGGCGAAGCTGCGCCTTGGCGGCGCGGTCTGCCTGTCGGTCTCGCAATCGGGGGCAAGCCCCGACATCGTCGCCATGACCCGCGGCGCGCGGGCGGGGGGCGCGCTGACCGTGGCGCTCACGAATGACGCAGGCTCGCGCCTCGCCGCCGAGGCCGAGCATGTCATCGACATCTGCGCCGGCCCCGAGCGCTCGGTGGCGGCGACCAAGACCTTCGTGACCTCGGCGCTCGCCGGCCTCTGGCTGCTGGCCGAGGTGAAGGCCGATGCGGCGCTTCTGGCGGCCATCCGCGACCTGCCGGCCGCGCTCGAGGCTGCGCGCGCGGTGGACTGGTCCGCGCTCGACGCAGCGCTCGGGGCCGGGTCGGTCTACACCCTCGGCCGGGGTCCGGCCTGGGCGATCTCGAACGAGGCCGCGCTCAAGTTCAAGGAGGTCGCCCGCGTCCACGCCGAAAGCTACTCCTCCGCCGAGGTGCTGCACGGGCCCGTCTCCATCGTCGAGCGCGGCTTCCCGGTGCTCGCCTTCGCCGCGGGCGACGCCGCCGAGACGCCGCTCGCCGAGGTGGCCGACGCGCTGGCGGAAAAGGGGGCCGCGGTCTTCGCCACGACCGACCGCGTCCGCGCGGCCCATGCGCTTCCCGTGGTCCGCACGGGCCACCCCCTGACGGACCCCCTGTCGCTGATCGTCAGCTTCTACGCCATGATCGAGCGGCTGGCGGTGGCCCGCGGTCTCGACCCCGACATGCCGCGGCACCTGAAGAAGGTGACCGAGACGACCTGACGGACGGCCCGCGCAATGGCCGCCCGCCGCGCCCGTGGCGGGGTCGGGGAGCCTCCGGCGGCCATGCTCGAGGGAGAGAGATGGAGCTGTGCGCGACATCCTCCCCGGCTGTCCCCGGGGGCTTCACCGGGGAGGATGTGCATCTCCATCCGCGGTCATCGGCATGGCTGCCTGTCCCGCAGCGCCACCATGGCAGGACGAGCCTAACAGGTGATGAACGCCCTTCGCATCTTCATCCCCCAAATATGGCCGCCGGAGGCATCCGGACCCTGCCACCCGTCCGACCGCGGAGAGCCGGGCGCACCCGCTCCACCGGGCCCGCGAAACGCGCGTTTCGCGCCGGGGCGACGCCGAAGGCGGCGCAATCCCCCTCGTCTCGTCAGGACAACAGCCGCCGCGCCGCGCCGACCGTCACCTCGCGGCCCGTGATCCGGCTTTCGACAGCGGCGAAGGCCAGCGCGAGGGACCTCAGGTTCTCCCGCGCCCCGTTCGAGGGCTCGCGCCCCTCCTCGATGGCCGAGAGCAACTCGCCCATGGTGCCCGCGAAGCCGTCGTTGAACCATTGCCCCTCCAGATCCGGGCGCGCGATGCCCGCGGGCGTGGTCAGCACCACCCGTTGCGCGCCCAGGTCCGGCCCGTCCGACACGAGGCTGCCCGCCGTCCCGCCGATGAAGCTCGTGTCGCGCGGGCCATGCGCCACGCCGCCGTCGAAGACGAGGCTCGCCTGCCCGCCCTCGCAGCGCACCAGCGCCTGCGCCAGCAGCGGCACCTTGTTGGCCTGGCCCGCCGCGCGGGCGGCGCTGGCGAAGACGCTTTGCACCCGCTCGCCCATGATCGAGGCCACGAAGTCGAACCAGTGCACCCCGAAATCGTACAGCACCAGATCCTCGATCTCGTCGAAGGGGGTGCCCGCGGTCCAGCCGTGGGTCCAGTGGATCGCGACATGGGCCGAGATCGGCTCTCCGATCAGACCGCTGCGCACCGCCTCGCGCATCCAGGCCTTGTGGGGCGCCCAGCGGCCGTTCTGGTTGACGGCAAGCTTCACGCCCTTGTCCTCCGCCAGCTTCACCAGGTCCTCGCCCAGGTCGAGGTCGGTGACGAAGGGCTTCTGGCTCAGCACATGCTTGCCCGCCATCAGCGCCGCGCGGATGATCTCGACCCGGTGTTCGGGGTGCAGCGTCACGTCGATGACGTCGATGTCGGGGTCGCCCAGCATCGCGCGCCAGTCCTCCTCGATCCGCGCGCCGGGGCAATACTCGGCGGCTTTCGCCTCGGCCTTGGCGCGGGTGCGGTTCCAGAGCGCGGCCACCTCCCATCCCGCAGCCCGGTAGGCGTCGAGGTGACTGCCCGAGATGCCGCCGGTCCCGATCATCCCGATCCTCGGCCGGTAAGCCTTCGGCATCGGCGGGCGATAGGGCAGGTCGGGCGCCGCGATCTCGGGCAGATCGGCGGATTTCAGGGCATAGGTGTCCTTGTCGCCCGCATCCTTCGTCGTCTCGCTCATGGGACCAGCTCCAGCGTGCGTTTCCGAGCGGCCGAGAGCGCCGCGGTGTCCACGATGCGCTGCGCCGTCAGGCAGAGCGCGGGGTCGAGCGGGCCGCCCACGGGTTCATCCCGCGACAGGCACCCGAGGACATACTCGATCGCGTTCCGCTCCCCCTCGGGCAGGGGATCGACCGGGATCTCGTGCCGTTCGGGGCGCGCCCGCGTCTGGACGGTGACATGGCGCGCGTAGTCGGGGCTGGCGATGGTCCCGTCCGTGCCGACGAAGGTGAAGCCGCAGGTGGGTTGCGGCTGGTGCGTCCAGGGGTCGGTGAAGGTGCCCCAGCGCGTCTCCATCTTCGACAGGCCGCGGGCGTAGCGGCAGACGGCGATGGCGTGCTGGTCGACCTCGATCCCCGGTGTCTCGTCGACCGTGCAGGTCACCTCGAGCGGCGCCTCGCCGCCCATGAACCAGGTGCCGAGCGTGGCCCCATAGCCCATGTAATCCAGGAGCGACCCGCCCCCCGTGGCGCGCTTGTACCACCAGCTGCCGGGCTTCTGGCGCTCGACCTCTTCCGGGCTGACCTCGACCTTGTCGGCCAGGTGGTAGAGCGGCCCGCGGTTGCCGTCGTGGAAATGCACCTCGCGCAGCTCGCCGATAAGCCCCTCGTCGATCAGGCGCTTGGCGGTGACATGGCTTTCGACCCAGCGCAGCGGCCAGTTGATCGCCATCTGCCTGCCGGTCCCCGCCATCGCCGCCATCATCCGCCGCGCATCGGCCGCCGAGGCGGCGAAGGGCTTCTCGACGAAGACATGGACCCCGTGCGGCGCCAGCCGCTCGACGTAATCGGCGTGATCCGCCGTCGCCGCGCAAAGGATCGCCATGTCGTAGGGCCCCGCCGCCATGCAGGCGTCGAAATCGGTGAAGTAGCGCTCGGCGGGCACGTCGAACTTGCCCGCGACGGCCTGCATCTTCCCGAGGTCGGGATCGTAGAGGCCCGCGATCTCGGCCTCGGGATGATCGTGCACCAGCCGCAGCAAATCGCCCATGTGCATGTGGTCGAAACTGATGCCAACGATGCGGAATTTCGCCATCGTCTCCCCCTCCTTCAGCGTGTGCCGGTGATCCGGACGTAAAGGGCCGTGACCGCCAGGATGATCAGCCCGAAAAGCGCGGTGCGCGCCCCCTCGGGCATCTGCAGAAGCGTCAGCATCGTGTCGAGCACCCGCAGGATCAGCGCCCCCACGATCGCGCCGGCGAAGCTGCCGCGCCCCCCGAAGATCGAGGTGCCCCCGATCACCGCCGCCGCCACCGAGGGCAGCAGAAGCGGGTTGGCAAGGCTGAGGGACGGCGCCCGGATCATGCCGAGATAGAGCAGCCCCGTCAGCGCCGCGATCAGCCCCGAGAGCGCGTAGAGCGCCATCAGCACCTGCCAGCTCTTCACGCCCGAAAGCTTCGCCGCGGTCTCGTTCGACCCGAGCGCGAAGAGGTTTCGGCCGAAGCCCGTGTAGCGCATCAGCCAGAGGATGAAGGCGGCGAAGGGCAGGAACAGGAACAGCCCGTTCGGCATCCCCATCGTCCGCCCGGTGCCCAGCCATTCGAGGAAGGCGGGGATCTCGGACCCGGCGTTGATGACGTAGCGCTGGTAGACCTGCAGGCAGCCCGTGGCGATCAACCCCGTGCCCAGCGTCATGATCAGCGGATGCACCCGCACGATGCCGACGCCGAAGCCGTTGACCAGCCCCACCACGAGCCCGCAGGCAAGCGCCATCATCACCGCCTGGGGCACGCCCCAGATCGAACTGAGCGTCGCGCAGACGAAGGCCGAGACCGTCGCCACCACGCCCACCGACAGGTCGATGCCCGCCGTGAGCATGGTCAGCACCTGGCAGGCCGCCAGCATCGCCAGCGGGATGGCGAACTTGATCAGGTTGCCGAGCCAGAAGCTCGAGATCAGCCCGTCCCGCCCGATCCTGAAGGGCATCACGATGCCCGGCCGCATCACCTCGAGCACCGCGATCAGCAGGAGCAGGAAGGCGATGAGCGGGATCATCGGGTTGTCGCGCAACACGCGCCCGAAGCGGACCAGCGGGGTGTCGGTGTCGGCCATGCTCATGATCGTCGCCCCCTCAGCGTCAGCGCCGTTCCCAGCATGACGACGCCGACCATGATGACCCCCTCGACGATGGTGGTCACGTTCGGATCGACCGCCATGAGGGTCAGGATGGTGCGGATGATCCGCAGGATGAAGACCGCGATGATCGGCCCGAGCAGCCCGCCCTTGCCGCCGCCCAGCACCACGCCGCCCAGCACCACGGCCGCGACCGAGGCCATGAGGTAGGGACCCGGCACCGGTTCCCCGATCCCCGTCAGCGCGGCAAGGCTCAGGCCGCCCATCGCGCAGAAGAGGCCGCAGATCCCGTAGGCCGCGACCTTGGTCCAGCCCACCGGCACGCCCGAGCGGAAGGCCGCCATCTCGTCCGAGCCGACCGCGTAGATCGACAGGCCCAGTTTCGAGCGCCGGATCGGCACCCAGACCAGCGCGATGCAGATCGCCATGATGACGAAAGGTTTGGGCAGCAGGTCGATGCCCACGAAGCCGCGCGTCGCCCGCTCCAGCCAGTCGGCGGTGTTCCCGCCCGGGCTTTCGAGGATCAGGAGCGCCACCCCCTCCCACACGAAGAGCATGGCGAGCGTGACCACGATGTCGGGCACCCGCGTCAGCACGATCAGCGCGCCGTTGATCAGCCCCATGGCCAGCCCCACGCCCAGCACGATCATCAGCGCGGGCACACCGGCCATCCGTTCCATCAGCACCGCCGCCGTCACCGCGCAGACCGCCATCATGGAGGCGACGCTCAGGTCGATGCCGCCGACGATGACCACCACGGCCATCCCCGCCGTGGCGAAGGCGAAGGGCAGGGCCGCGCGGGCGAGGCTTTCGAGGCCCGAGGCGCCGAAGCCCGGCTGGATCGCCTTGGTGATCCCGAGCAGCACCGCCAGAAGCACGGCCAGCCCGATCACCCAGGCGTGTTTGCGAAGGAAAGCGCTCACGCCGCGCCCTCCTGCGCGGTCAGGCCGTAGGCCGCGCGCATGAGCGTCGCCTCGTCCGCCGCGCCGGCCTCGATCACGTCGACGACGCGGCCGCCGAAGATCACCACGGCCCGGTCGCAGGCCAGCGGCACCTCGGCCAGTTCCGAGGTGTAGAACAGCACCGCCGCCCCCTGTTCGGCCAGTTCGCGCACCAGCGGGTAGATCTGCCGCTTGGTGCGCACGTCGATCCCCCGCGTGGGGTCGAACAGCAGGAGCGTCTCGACCCCGGTGGCGAGCCAGCGCCCGATGGTCACCTTCTGCTGGTTGCCGCCCGAGAGGCGCTGCACCTCGCCCTGGGCGCGGGTGTCGATCTGCAGTTTCTCGATGGCATGGGCGACCCGCGCCCGTTCGTGGCGCAGCCGCAAGGGGCCCCAGTCGCGCATCCGGGCCGAGAAGGGCAGGGCGATGTTCTCGCGCACCGACCGCTGCGCGAGCAGCGCCTCGGCGCGGTTGCCCGGCACGTAGGAGAGGCCCGCGGCGATGGCATCGGCGGGATGGGCGAAGCTCGCCGCTTGCCCGTCGACCGAGACCGTGCCGCCGGTGGGTTTCCGGAAGCCCGCCAGCACGTCGAAAAGCTCGTCCTGGCCCTGTCCCTCGAGCGCCACGACGCCAAGCACCTCGCCCGCATGCAGGTCGAAGGAGACATCCTGAAGCTTCGGCGCGGCGGCCAGCCCCCGGACCGCCAGGCGCGGCGTGCCGCGGCGCACCGCCTGAAGCGTGGCCGCGTCGCGCTGGCCGAGGTCGATGGTCTCGCCCAGCATCAGCTCGACCGCGCGGTCCTCGACGCCCGGCTCGATGGGCAACTCGCCCACCGTGCGCCCGTCGCGCAGCACGGTCGCGCGGTCGCAGAGGCGCGAGATCTCGGTGAAGCGGTGCGAGACGTAGATCACGCCCAGCCCCGCATCGGCCTTGGCGCGCACGGTCTCGAGCACGCGCTCGACAAGGTCGGTCGGCAGGGCCGCCGTCATCTCGTCCAGAAGCAGCACGTCCGGTTCGGCGGCCAGCGCGCGGGCGAGGTCGAGGATCCGCAGCGTCGCCAGCGGCAGGTCGCCGATCAGGTCGGTCAGGCGCAGGCCCTTGATCCCCAGCGCCTCGACCCAGTGGCGGAAAGGGTCCACGGGCGTATCGCCCAGCCGCAGGTTGTCCATGACGTCAAGGTCCGGGATCAGCGACGGCTCCTGGTAGACCGGCACGAGGCCGGAGCGCCGCGCGCCACGCGGGCTGCCCACGCGCGCCTCCTGTCCCCGGATCAGCACCCGGCCCCGGTCGGGCCTGAGCGCGCCGGTCAGGATCTTGACGAAGGTCGATTTTCCGGCCCCGTTCGCCCCCATCAGCGCCACGACCTCGCCCCGCGCCACGGTCAGGCGCGCATCGGTCAGCGCCTTCACGGCGCCAAAGCTTTTCGCGACGCCGCTGGCGTCCAGAAGGGGCGTGTCTGTCATCTTTGCTCGGGTCTCGGGCCTGCCTGTCGATATGCTCCGGCCCCCGGGGAGAGACGGGGGCCGGAGCGGATGGGATCAGCCCTCGCCGGGTCCTTCACAGGCGATGATCTGCTCCATCGTGTAGTCGGTCCAGCCGGGGATCGAGACCGAGACCGGCCATTCCGGGTCGAGGTTCGGGTTCTGCGCCGCGGCCAGCGTCGCGCGGCCTTCCTCGGTGGTGTTCTCCCACAGGACGGGATCGACCAGCACCACGTTGCTGTCGGGTGCCTCGCCGTTCAGGATGTCGACGGCCAGCGCGATGCCCGCGCCGCCGACCGATCCGGGGTTGGTCACCGCCGCGCCCTGCAGCCCCTCCACGCTGGAGAGCTGCCCGACGAAGCCCGCGTTGTCGGCGCCCACGATCGGCACCAGCGGCGCACCGCTTTCGACGAAGGCATCGACGATCACGTTGTCGATGCCGGAGGTCCAGACCCCGTCGAAGGGGATGCCGGTGGCGAGGAAGTCGAACATCTGCTGCTTGCCCTGGTCCTGCTGCCAGCCGGTGAAGACCTCGTGCACGACCTCGATGCCGGGGAATTCCGCCAGCGCGCGGCGGAAGCCGTTGTCGCGGTCGGTATCGGCCGAGACGCCCGCGATGCCGCGCATGTAGACGACATCCCCCTCGCCGCCGAGCTGCTCGAAGAGCCAGCGCGCGCCGAGATAGGCGTATTCCTCCTGGTTGTTGGACAGGATGTAGGCACCCTCCGCCGTGACGCCCGCGTCCACGGCCACCACGACGATGCCCGCCGCCATCGCCGCCTCGAGCGCCGAGTTCAGCGCGTCGGGGTTGGAGGGGTTGAGGACGATGGCGTCCACGCCCGCCTCGATCAGGTTGTTGATGTCCTCGAGCTGGCCCGCGCTGTCGGTGTTGCGATGCGCCACGATCAGGCCCGTGACATCGCCCTCGACCAGCGCCTGTGCCCGCATGGCGCAGATCATCTCCTCGCGCCAGCCATTGCCCTGCACCGTGTTCGACACGCCGATCGTGTAGCCGCCGTGGGCATCGGCGAAGGCGGCCGGTGCGAAGCTGACCGAAACCGCAAGAGCGGCAAGTCCCGTTAACACTTTCTTCATCTGGTAGTCCTCCCTGGTAAGGTTTCCTAAAGGTTCTCGGGGCGCGCGCCGCCCTTCTACTTGATGAACGGGGACAGCACGTCGCGGGCCAGCAGGAAGCCCCGCTTGACCTTCTCGTCCGTCCCTTCGAACAGCCGGTCCTCGTGCTCGATGATGACCGGCCCGTCATAGCCCGCGCGGTAGAGACCGCTGAAGAAGTCGCTCCAGTCCACCTCGCCGAGCCCGCAGAGGCGGGGGATCTGCCAGCCCATTCCGGCCGACAGGATGCCGCGCTCGTAAAGCCCGTCGCGGTCGATCATCAGGTCCTTGGCGTGCACATGCGCCATGTGCGGCCCGAATTCCTTGATGAAGCGGGGCATGTCGATGAATTGCAGGACAAGGTGGGAGGGGTCGAAGTTCATCCCCACCGCGTCGCCCCATTCCTCGAAGATCCTCCGCCAGATGCGCGGGCTGTAGGCGATGTTGTGACCGCCCGGCCACTCGTCGTAGCTGAAGATCATCGGGCAGTTCTCGAAGCAGAGCCGGACGCCCGCGTCCTGCGCATGCTTGACGATGGGCGCGAAGATGCCTTGCGCGCGGGCCCAGTTCTGATCGACGTTCAAATTCCGGTCGCCGCCGATGAAGGTGTTGACCACGCCCACCCCCATGACGCCCGCCGCCGTGATGACCTTCTTCAGATGCCCGATCACCGCGTCGCGGTGGTCGGCGTCGGCGTGGAGCGGGTTGGGGTAATAGCCCAGTCCCGAGATCCCGATCCCCCGCTCGGCGAGGCCGCCGATGATCTCCTGCCCGCGGGCCGCCGTCAGTCCCTCCACGTCGATGTGGCTGGTGCCCGCATAGCGCCGCTTCTCGCCGCCCGAGGCGGGCCAGCAGGCGACCTCGAAGGCGGAGAACCCGTTCGCGCCCGCCCAGTCGGCCACCTCCAGCAGGGGCGTGTCCTCGAAGGGGGCCGTCAGCAATCCAAGTTTCATCCCTGTCCTCCCCTCAGACCTCGTCCAGCCGCACCCAACGCCCCTCGCGCGCCGAGCGCAGGACCGCGTCGCACAGCTGCATCTCGTAATGGCCGTCCTCGAAGCTGGCCCATGTGCTGCCGTCCTGCCGCCCGCCCGCCGCGACATCGGCATAGACTGCCCGGAAGAAGTTGAAGAAGCTGTCGGCGAAACCCTCGACATGGCCGGGCGGCAGGCTTGCGGCGGCGACGCCCCTGGCGTTCATCAGCGTGAAGTCGCGCATCAAGGTCTCGTTGGCGCGGTCGCGGTGCCCGACGAAAAGGTGATCCGGCGTCTCGCTGTCCCAGGCGAGGCTCGCGCCCGCGCCCGCGATGTCCCATTGCAGCGAATTCTTGCGCCCCATGTTGACCTGGCTCGTGCTCATCACCCCGCGCGCCCCGTTGGGGTAGCGCAGAAGGATCATCGCGGCGTCGTCGGTGTCGATCGGCACGGTTTCGGTTGCGCCCGCCGCGCTCGAGAAGGTCTCGACCGGGCCGACGGGCCTTGCACGCTCGGGCAGGAATGTCGCCAGCTCCGCCATCACGGCCTCGGCCCTGAGCCCGGTGATGAAGCTCGTGAGGTCGATCCAGTGTGTCCCGATATCGCCCACCGAGCGCAGCGCGCCGCCCATCCCGGATTGCAGCCGCCAGTTCCAGTCGGTCGGCTTGGCCAGCCAATCCTGGTGGTAATGCCCCGAGACGAAGCGGATATCCCCGATCTCTCCCGCCTCGACCATGCCGCGGGCCTGCTGGTTCAGCGGGTAGAAACGGATGTTGTAGCAGACCGCCGCGACCTTGCCGGAGGCGCGGGCGATCCCGACCATCTCGGCGGATTGGGCGCTGGTCATGGCCAGCGGCTTTTCGCAGATCACGTGCTTGCCCGCGGCGAGGATCGCCTTGACCTGCGGGTAATGCGCATGGTTGGGCGAGGTGACATGGACCACGTCAACGCTGTCATCGGCCAGCAGGTCGTCCAGGCTGGCATAGGCATGGGGCACGCCGATGGCGGCTGCACGCTCGGCCCCTCGCTCGGGCGAGGAGCCGAGCACGCCGCGCAGTTGCACCCCGAGCCGTCGCAGCGCCTGCACATGCACCGTGCCGATGAAGCCGGTGCCGATCACGGCTGCGCCGATGCTTGCGACCTCCGTCATGCGCTCCCTCCGTCAGACAACCGAGTATCCCCCGTCGACGGGCAGGCAGGTGCCCGTCATGAACCCCGCCGCGTCCGAGGCGAGGAAAAGCGCCGCCCCCGCGATGTCGCCGGGCTGGCCCCAGCGGCCCATGGGCGTGCGCGCCTCGACGGCGGCGGTGAAGGCCGGGTCCTGCCGCGCGCGGGCCGATTGCTCGGTCACGATGAAGCCCGGCGCGATGGCGTTGACGCGGATGCCGTCGCCCGCCCAGGCGATGGCCAGCGACTTGGTCAGTTGCTCCACGCCCGCCTTGGACGCGCCATAGGCCGGGTTCCGCGGGCTGCCGAACCGGGCGTACATCGAGGCGATGTTGATCACGCTTCCCTTCGCCGCCTTCAGTGCCGGGTGCAGCGCCTCGGCGCAGCGGAAGCTGCCGGTCAGGTTGACGTCGAGGACATGGGCGAAGAACTCCGGCGCCATCTCCTCGCCGCGCCGGGTGATGGCGGCGCAGTTGACGAGGACATGCACCCTGGAATGGGCGGCGGCGAAGCTGCGGACGGCCCCGGTATCGGTCACGTCGAGACGGGCATAGGCGAAGCGCGCGGCATCTTCGGGGGCGGGGGCATCCTCGACGCCGGTGATGACGACCTCGGCGCCCGCATCGGCGAAGGCGCGGGCGATGGCCGCACCGATGCCGCCGCGGCTGGCGCCGATCACCAGCACATGCGCGCCGGTGAAGTCGAAGGCGACCCCTGCGCTCATCGCCGACACCGGCCCGGCCTGCTGCGGCAGATCTCCGACACCTCGCACCCTCCATTGCCCGTGCTTTGCGGGTCTGTAATCGTTTACATCGGCGGGAATACCCTCTTCCCGCATGATGAAATCGATTACATACTCCTCACCCGTACAGATTCGAGTCAAGCGCGGAAATTGTCGGAGGCGTGCAGGCCGGCGATGCGGAAACAGGCCCAGAAAACCGCGACCATCCAGGATGTCGCCCGCGCCGCCCGTGTCTCGACGGCGACGGTCAGCCGGGCGCTGTCGGCGCCGGGCAAGGTTTCGGAGACGACGCGCGAGGCGGTGATGGACGCGGTCCGGGCGACCGGCTACCGGGTCAACCAGGCGGCGCGCAACCTTCGGATGCAGCGCGCGGGCGCGGTGCTGGTGCTGGTGCCGAACCTTGGAAAACCCTTCTACTCCGGCATTCTCGCAGGCATCTCCGAGGGGTTCGCGGGGTCCGACTATGCCGTCCTGATCACCGATACCGAGACCGATCCGCTCAGCGACGGGGCGCTGGCGGGCTATTTCCTCGACGGGCGCATCGATGGCGCGATCTCGCTCGACGGAGGGTTGCCCCGGAGCGCGCTGGCGCAGTGCGCGGCGCAGGGGGTGGGCGACCGGATCGTGTTCCTCTGCGAATGGGTGGAAGGGGCCGAGTTCCCGGTGATCGCGGCCGACAACGTGCAGGGCGCGCGGCTCGCGATCCGGCACCTGCACGGGCTCGGCCATCGCAGGATCGCCCATGTCACCGGGCCTGAGGGCAACGTGCTGACGGCGGCGCGGCGCGCGGGGATGCTGGACGAACGCGCGCGCCTCGGCCTGCCCGCGCGGGAGGAGTGGATCATCCGCGGCGATTTCTCGCTCGAGTCCGGGCACGAGGCGGCGGCGCGCATCCTGGCCATGTCCGAGCGGCCCACGGCGGTCTTCTGCTCGGCCGACATGGTGGCCTTCGGACTGATCGCGGGGCTGAGGGCCGGGGGGCTTGACGTGCCGCGCGACATCTCGGTCGTGGGCTTCGACGACATCGAGATGTCGGAATATTACGTGCCCGCTCTGACCACGATCCGGCAGGATCGCCAGCGCCTTGGCCGGCGCGCGTCGGAGGTGCTGCTCGCCCGGCTGTCCGGCGGGGCGCGGCCCGGCCCCGAGCCGCCGATCCCGGTCGAGATCGTGCTGCGCGCCTCGACTGCGCCCCCGCGCTAGCATGGCGCCCCCGTCACTGCCTGTTCCAGGTCCAGCGACACGCCCGTCATCGGGGCCGAGGCGTCCGACAGAAGCCAGACCGCCTGCCGCGCCGCATCCTCGGCCGAGACGAAGCGGCCGATGGGCCGCCCGGCGGCCTGCGCGTCCATCCATCCCGGCCCCTTGCCCAGCGTCACCTCGTGCAGGTGCCGCTCGGTTTCGGTATCGACCCAGCCGAGGTTGATCCCGTTCACCCGGATGCGGTCGCGCAGATGGGCGTTGGCCGCGTTCGCGGTCAGCACCTGCAGCGCGGCCTTGGTCGCGGAATAGACGGTGAGGTCGGGCGCCCCGCAATGGGCGTTCATCGACTGGATGTTGACGATGCTGCCCGGCGCGGCCCGCGCCCTCATGTCCGCGATCGCGCCCGCCATCAGGAAGAAGGGCGCGCGGGCGTTGACCGAGAACATCCGGTTCCAGAGCGCGACATCGGCGTCGCCGAAGCTGCCGCGGGTGGTCAGGCCCGCGGCATTGACCAGCCCGTCGATCCGCCCGAACCGCGCCAGCGCGGCCCCGGTCACCGCCACGGGTCCCTCGGGCGTGGCGAGATCGGCCGCCACGGTTTCGACCGGGCAGGGCCAGTCGCCCGGAACCGGGTCGCGGTCGGCCAGCACCAGCGCCGCGGCCCC
>WVSO01000032.1 GCA_015689745.1 Rhodobacterales bacterium HKCCSP123
GGGGCGGGCGGATCGCCGCGGAGCCGTCGCACGGCCCGGCGGTCGAGGTCTGGGCAACCGGCGCCGCCGGTCTCGAGGAGCTGACGCAAGCCCGCGGGCGGCTGGTGGGCATGGGCGTGAAGGGCCAGGCCGCGCTGCTGCGGGCCGATCTGCGCGACGCGCCGCAGCTCTTCGCCGAGGCGCTGCATATCGTGCCGCACGCGGACGGGACCACGGCCATCGGCTCCACCACCGAGCGCGACTACGCCGATCCCACTTCGACCGATTCCCAGCTCGACACGCTGGTCGACACCGCCCGCCGCCTTTGCCCGGCCCTGCGCGACGCGCCGGTGATCGAGCGTTGGGCGGGCTTGCGCCCGCGCAGCCGCTCGCGCGCGCCGATGCTGGGGGCGCATCCGCTGCGCCCCGGCGCGTTCATCGCCAATGGCGGCTTCAAGATCGGCTTCGGCATGGCACCGGGCATCGCGACCATGATGGCCGACCTGGTCCTAGAGGGCACCGACCGCATCCCCGAAGCCTTCCGCCCCGAGGCGAGCCTCTAGGAGGCCGCGCGGCGCAACTCCTCCATCAGCTCTGTCAGGTGATGCTGGTACCGCTCGTTGGTCAGCCGGCCATGGGCGTCGAACTCCTTGTCCGGCGCCGCGACCATCACCTCGGGCCCCGGCAACACGCGCGCCCGGAACGGGGTCATCGCGTGGCGCAGGGTCATCTGCGTCCGCTCGCCGCCCGAACGCCCCCCCGCCGCCGAGAGGATCGCCACCGGCTTGTCGCGCCAGGGACCGCCCCTTGTGCGGCTGACCCAGTCGAGCGCGTTCTTCAGCACGCCCGACATCGCCTTGTTGTACTCGGGCCCCGCGATGACCACGGCGTCGGCGGACTTGATCTGGTCGGCAAGGCGCTGCACCTCGGCCGGGATGCCGTGCTCGTGCTCGAGGTCGCCGTCATAGAGCGGCAGGCGCAAGTCGGCATCGACGAACTCGGCCGGGTCGAAGAGGCGCGCGGCCTCGAGCATCAGCTTGCGGTTCCACGAGCCTTTCCTGAGCGATCCGCAGATCCCGAGCAGCGTCAAGCTGGACATTCCGTGCACCCTCCGATCAAAACCGTTCCGAGGGCATCTATAGCGGGAGGGGACCATGTCCAAACGCCAATCGACCCGGCACGGGGGAAAAATCCTCGCCGACCAGCTGGCGATCAACGGCGTCCGGCGCGTGTTCTCGGTGCCCGGCGAAAGTTTTCTCGCCGCCCTCGACGGGCTTTACGACCACGAGATCCAGAATGTCGTCTGCCGCCAGGAAGGGGGCGCGGCCATGATGGCCGAGGCGCATGGCAAGCTGACGGGCAAGCCCGGTGTTCTCTTCGTCACCCGCGGACCGGGGGCGACCAATGCCGCCTCGGGGCTGCACGTGGCGATGCAGGACAGCACGCCCATGGTTGTCTTCGTGGGCCAGGTCGCGCTGAGGGACCGCGATCGCGGCGCCTTCCAGGAGGTCGATTACCGCCGCTTCTTCTCGCCGCTGGTGAAATGGGTGGCAGAGGTGGAAACCACCGCCCGGCTGCCCGAATACATCGCCCGCGCCTTCCATGTCGCGCAGTCGGGCCGTCCCGGCCCCGTGGTGCTGGCCCTGCCCGAAGACGTGCTTTCGGCCGAGGCCGATATCCCCGACCTCGGGCCCGCGAGCCTGCCGCAACAGCCGGTCGACCCGGCAACGGCCCATGCGCTGCTCGACCGGCTCCTCGCCCATGAACGCCCGATGATCGTCGCGGGCGGGCCGGGCTGGAGCCCGCGGGCACAGGCGGACCTGCAGGCGCTGGCCGAGGCGACAGGCCTTCCCGTCGCCGTCACCTTCCGGCGGCAGGATTATGTCGACAACGGCCACCCGAACTACATCGGCGATCTGGGCGTCGGCATGAACCCGAAGCTGGGCGCGCGCCTGCGCGCGGCCGATGCGCTTCTGATCCTCGGCGCGCGGATGGGCGAGACGGCGACGAACGGCTACACCCTGCTCGACCCGGCCCAGCCGGGAAAGACGATCCTGCACGTCCACCCCGACCCCGACGAGATCGGCGCGGTCTACCAGCCCACCGCCAGCCTCGCCGCGCCCGCGCCCGCCGTGCTCGCGGCGTTGCGCGGGGCGAATGGCCGGATCAGGACCCCGGACTGGACGCGCGAGGCGCGCGCCGAGTACGAGGCGTGGCAGGTGCCGCAGGAAACCCCCGGCGCGGTGAAGATGGAAGAGGTCGTGCGCCTGGTCTCGGACCGTTACGAGGGCCGCGCGCTCTACACCAACGGGGCGGGCAATTACGCGGCCTTCCTGCACCGCTACGCGCGCTATCGCGGCTACAGGACGCAAGTGGCCCCCACCTCGGGCTCCATGGGCTACGGGTTGCCGGCCGCGATCGCGGCCAAGCTCGAACACCCCGGCCGCCCGGTGATCTGCTTTGCAGGCGACGGCTGCCTGCAGATGACCCTGCAGGAGCTGTCGACCGCCCGCCAGTACGGGGCCGACATCACGGTGATCATCGCCAACAACGGGCGCTACGGCACGATCCGGATGCACCAGGAAAACCACTACCCCGGCCGCGTCTCGGGCACCGAGCTCTTCAACCCCGATTACGTGCAGCTTGCCGCCAGCTACGGCGGCACCGGCCACCGCATCACCACGATGGATCAGCTCGCCCCCGCGCTGGATGCCGCCGACAGGGGCGGCCTTCACCTCATCGAGCTGGTCCTCGATCCGAAGATGTTGAGCACCACGAAATCCCTCTGATCGCATCTTCATCCTTCAAATATGGCGGGGGAGTCCCGAAGGGACGGGGGCGGAGCCCCCCGCGCGAAGCGCAAATAAAAACTCACGGAGCGAAGCGACCTCAAGGAAACGCGGCGCAGCCGCTCCTTTGGATCAGTCCAGCGGCGCGGTGCGCAGGCTCGAGCCCTCCAGCACCCGCACCTCGCGCTGCGGGAAGGGGATCGAGATGCCGTGCTCCTTGAACGCGTCCCAGAGCGCCAGGTAGACATTGCCGCGGATGTTCGTCAGCCCGCCCGTCGGGTCCGTGATCCAGAAGCGCAGGATGTAATCCACGCTCGAGTCGCCGAAACCCACGATATGACAGACCGGCGGCCGGTCCGTCAGCACGCGCTTCACGCCCGAGGCCGCCTCGATCGCGATGCGCCGCACCTCGTGCGGGTCATTGTCGTAGGCGGTGCCGAAGTAGATATCGAGGCGCACGAACTCGTTGGAATGGGACCAGTTCACCACCTGCCCGGTGATCAGGTCCTCGTTCGGGATCAGGTATTCCTTGCCGTCCCGCGTCACGACGCTCGCGTAGCGTGCCCCAAGCGTGTTGATCCATCCGAAGGTGTCGCCAAGGCTGATGACGTCGCCCGGCTTGATCGACTTGTCGAGCAGGATGATGACCCCCGACACCAGGTTCGACACCACCTTCTGCAGGCCGAAGCCGAGGCCGACACCGATCGCCCCGGAGAGGACGGCAAGCCCCGTCAGGTCGATGCCCGTGGCGCGCAGTCCGATGAAGATCGCCGCGCCGTAAAGCGCGGCCTGCATCAGCTTGACGATCAGCACCCGCATCGAGGGCGAGATGTCCTCGTTGCGCTCGATCCGGGCCGCCGTCGTGCGTGTCACGAGGCGCGCGGCCATCACCAGCGCCGTCACCACGATCACGGCCTGCACCAGCAAGAGCAGCGACAGCCGCATGTCGCCAAGGTTGAAGCCGATCCCGTCGAGCAGCGACGCCGCCTCGTCGCGCAGGTTCAGGATGGCGAGCGTCACATAGGCCCAGGCGCCGTAACGCACGAGGGTCCGAAGCACGGGCGAGCGGATGAGCCGCGTGCTCAGCGCCACGAAGAGCCAGGCCGTCGCCAGTTCGGCGAAGATGGTCAGAAGGTAGGACCGGCTCGGCCATGTCACCTCGCGCATGATCCAGACGACGGTCCAGATCAGGGTCACGAAGAAGATGCCCATCAGCCGACGGTGCATGACGACGAGAATGCGCATCCGCCAGGTGGGCCAGCCCTCGCGCGTGGCCATCCAGCGGCGGATGCGGTCCGCGAAGATGCGGCGCAGAAGCCAGGCGAGCGCCAGAAGTCCCAGGGCGATTGCGACCTGGTAGGCGTTCCAGGGCCTGAGCAGCGTCTCGAGCAGGGTGCTGGCCTGACCGGCCACGTCGCGGCCGATCTCTGTCAGGGTGTCGACGCCGATGCCGGGTGCGGCCTCGGTCCCCTCGGCTGGGGTATCCGGCTCCATCTCGGGCCCTATTTGATGATGCGGGGAATCCTAGACGATCTGCGGAGCACCGCAAGCGCGAGGCTTGGAATCCCGCGCGACGCGATGTATCTGGCCCGGTGACATGACCGGGATATTCGACATCGGGGATCGGGCGCGCCTGCCGTGGCGCTTCTTCGGCGCGCGCCGGTCGCGGCTGGGCGGGCTCTGACGGCGCAATCCCGCCCGAGCCGAACCGAATATCCGACATCAAGGACCTGAGACGATGACCGGCAAGACACTCTACGACAAGATCTGGGATGCCCACCTGGTGCACGAGGCCGAGGACGGCACGAGCCTGCTCTACATCGATCGCCACCTGGTGCACGAGGTCACCAGCCCGCAGGCCTTCGAGGGGCTGCGCATGACGGGCCGTACCGTCCGCGCGCCCGACAAGACCATCGCGGTGCCGGATCATAACGTGCCCACCACGGCGGGCCGGGAAAACCCCGACCAGATGCCCGAGGAAAGCCGCATCCAGGTGGCCGCCCTCGACCAGAACGCCAAGGATTTCGGGATCCATTATTACCCCGTGACCGACGTGCGGCAGGGGATCGTTCACATCGTCGGCCCCGAGCAGGGCTGGACGTTGCCCGGAATGACCGTCGTCTGCGGCGACAGCCACACCGCGACGCATGGTGCCTTCGGTGCGCTGGCGCATGGCATCGGCACGTCGGAGGTGGAGCATGTGCTGGCCACCCAGACGCTGATCCAGAAGAAATCGAAGAACATGAAGGTCGAGATCACCGGCAAGCTTGCGCCGGGTGTGACGGCCAAGGACATCACGCTGTCGGTGATCGGCCACACCGGGACCGCGGGCGGTACGGGCTACGTGATCGAGTATTGCGGCGAGGCGATCCGCGACCTGTCCATGGAAGGGCGGATGACCGTCTGCAACATGGCGATCGAGGGCGGCGCGCGCGCGGGCCTGATCGCGCCGGACGAAAAGACCTTCGCCTATGTGCAGGGCCGCCCCCATGCGCCGAAGGGCGCGCAGTGGGAAGCGGCGCTCGCGTGGTGGAAGACGCTCTATTCCGACGATGACGCACACTGGGACAAGGTCGTCACCATCCGCGGCGAGGATATCGCCCCCGTGGTGACCTGGGGTACCTCGCCCGAGGACGTGCTGCCGATCACCGCCGCCGTGCCCGCGCCCGAGGATTTCAAGGGCGGCAAGGTCGATGCCGCGAAGCGGTCGCTCGACTACATGGGTCTGACGGCGGGGACGCCCCTGAAAGACATCGAGATCGACACGGTCTTCATCGGCTCCTGCACCAATGGCCGGATCGAGGACCTGCGTGCCGCCGCCGAGATCCTGAAGGGCAAGAAGATCGCCGTGAAACGTGCGATGGTCGTGCCGGGTTCGGGCCTCGTCCGCGCGCAGGCCGAGGAAGAGGGGCTGGCCGATATCTTCAAGGAAGCCGGTTTCGAATGGCGGCTTGCGGGCTGTTCCATGTGCCTTGCGATGAACCCCGACCAGCTTCAGCCGGGCGAACGCTGCGCGGCCACCTCGAACCGCAACTTCGAGGGCCGCCAGGGCCGCGGCGGTCGCACGCACCTGATGTCGCCCGCGATGGCGGCCGCGGCGGCGGTGACGGGCCGCCTGACGGATGTCCGCGAACTGATGTGATCCTCGCCGGTGGCCGGGCCCCTCAGGGTTCGGCCGCCAGCCTCCGCACCACCGGCACCATCGCGAGACTGAGAGCCGCGCACCAGAGTGCCATGGTTCCCCCCTGGTCCGGGAAACTGACCCCCCAGTCGATCAGAATGCCGGTGATCCCCGGTCCGATGGCGGTCGAGACGACCATCAGCGCCGTCGCCATCGCCCGCACCGAGCCCAGGTGCTTCGTGCCGTAGACCGACGGCAGGAGCGTTCCCCATGTCGTGCCCGCCATGCCTTGCGTCACCCCGGTGATACCCAGCGCCACGATCCACCCCAGGGGCGCATCCGCCGTGCCGATCAGGAAGATCCCCAGCGCCATGGGCAGCACCATCACCGGCAGCAGGCGCTGTGGCCCGAAGCGGTCGCAGGCCCATCCGGCGGCGAAGGCGGTGGTCACGGTGGCCGTCGCATAGGCGAGGTATCCGGGCGCCATGGCGGTGAGCGTCCATCCCTTCACCTCGGAGACATGGACCTGGTGAAAGAAGATCACCGTCCCGATGAAGCCCGGCGTCAGCAGAAGCGGCACCAGCGCCCAGAAAAGCCAGTGGCGCAGCACCTCGGCCCGTTGCCAGTGGCGCCCGCCGAGGCCCGGCGCGCCGGCGGCCTCTGCACTGCCCTGGGGCGCGCGATCCTGGGCCAGAAGCCAGACCAGGAGCGGCAGGACAATGAGCAGGATGACGGCGGCAACCACGCCCCAGGACGCGCGCCAGCCCAATGCTGCCAGCATCAGGACGGCGGGCAGCGGCAGCAGCACCTCGCCCAGCGGATGGCCGAGGTTGGTCAGTGCCATCGCGCGGCCGCGCGTGGCCACGAACCAGCGCGCCATCGCCGTCATCTTGATGTGGCTGAACATCCCCTGCCCGCAGAAGCGCAGGAGGAAGACCGCGATTCCGAGGGTCCAGACCGACTGACCCAGCGCCATGAGGAGCGCAGCGCCAGCGAAGGCGCCCGCGATCATCGGCGCAAGCCGGGAGAGGCGGACGGTGTCCGCCAGCCCTCCGCGCCCCAGCAGCAGCGCGGCCGAGGCGAGGGTGGCGAGCGTGTAGATCAGCCCCCAGTCGCCGTCCGACAGGCCGTACTCGGCCCGGATCTCGCCCGCGAAGAGCGAGATGAACCAGGTCTGTCCGAAGGACGAGCCGAAGGCGAGCAGCAGGCCCGTGGCGAGCCAGCGCCGGTTCTCGGCCAGGAAGCGGAGCATCAGGGGGCCGTCAGAGGAGGGTGCGTTCCACCACCCAGTACGCGCCCACGGCGGCGATGGCCAGAGAGGCCGGGATCGCGATGGCCTTTCGGTACCAGCCGCGGTGAAGGAACCACCCCGTCAGCGCGAAGGCCATGGCGATGACGGCAAGCTGGCCGAACTCCACCCCGATGTTGAAGCCCACGAGCGCCTGGACGAAGCGGCCCGAGGCGATGCCGTAGTCACCGAGGACACTGGCGAAGCCGAGACCGTGCAGCAGGCCGAAGCAGAAGACGAGCAGGGTTCGCCCCCGGACATTGCCCCAGCCGAGCGTGTTCTCGACCCCGACATAGACGATGGTGGCCGCGATCAGCGGTTCCACGATGCTGGCCGGGACGCTGACCACGCCGGTTGCGGCAAGGGCAAGCGTGATGGTGTGCGCCAGCGTGAAGGCCGATACCTGCCACAGAAGCGGACCCATCCGGGTGGCGAAGAAATAAAGGCCGAGCACGAAGAGGATATGGTCGAGCCCCAGCGGGATGATGTGCTCGAACCCCGCCCCGATGTAGCGCAGGAAAACGGCCAGCCCGCCCTCGGTCAGGATCTCGGCCCGCGGCAGTGGCGGCGTCAGTTCGCCTGTGCCCAGGAACCCCTCGTAGGCGTCCTCGCCTCCGCCGACCTGGCGGGGCACGAAGGTGCCGTAACCCGGCGCAAGGCCCAGCCGAACCGGCGCATCGCCCTCCGGAAGGGCGGCCGAGATGGTCAGGATGCTGTCGCGCGGCAGGTCCAGATCACCGACGGCGGGAATGGCGATCGCGGTGATCTCGGGCGTCAGGCGTTCGCCTGCGACCTCGATCAGGAACCCCCGCGCGATGCGGGTCCAGTCGGCGCGGAGGGCGGCCTCGAGCGCGTCAGGCTCCATCGCCCGGAAGCGGTCGTAAAGAAAGGCCTCGGGCGCGTCATTCGTGTTTTCGACCGTGTCGAGGTCGATGCCCGCCAGCAGGGTTTCCAGCGTGATGCGAAGGGTCAGGGTGACCTGCTCGGCCCCCACCTCGACATCCGCGATGGTCGGCCGGATCTCGTGGGCGCGGGCGGTTGCCGAGATCGTGAGCAGAAGCGCCATTGACAGCGCAAACGCACGGAACAGGATAAACCGGGTCATGAGAAGGGGCCGATCCATGAAGGTTTTGCATGTAGCGCTGACACTTGCTGCGATTGCCGCCGGGGGCAAGGGGGCGGCCCACGAGTTCTGGATTGACCCGGCCGCCTTTGCGGTCGCCCCCGGCACCACCATCGCGGCCGATCTGCGCGTCGGAGAGGGGTTTCGCGGCAGCACGCAATCCTACCTCCCGCGCAATTTCACCCGGTTCGACGTGGTCACGGCCGATGGCGTCCGGCCCGTCGAGGGGCGGTTGGGCGATATTCCGGCGCTATCGATGGCCGAGATGCCCGAGGGGCTGGCCGTCGTGGTCCACGAGACGACGGCGCGCGACCTGACCTGGTCCGAGTGGGAGCGGTTCCTGGGCTTCGCCGAACACAAGGACCTGGGTGACGTGACCGCGATGCAGGCGGCCCGCGGCCTCGACCAGGAAGGGGTGCGCGAGGAATATTTCCGCTACGCCAAGGCGCTGATCGCCGTGGGCGGCGGTGCGGGCGCCGATGCGCGCATGGGCCTTCGGACCGAGTTCGTGGCGCTTGCGAACCCCTACACGGATGACCTGTCGGAGGGTCTTCCCGTGCAGCTCTGGCTGGGCGACGCCGTGCGTGCCGATGAGCAGGTCGAGATGTTCGACGAGGCGCCGGATGGCACGGTCACGGTGACGCTGCACCGCACAGACACCGATGGAATCGCGCGGCTGCCCGTCACGCCCGGGCACCGCTACATGATCGACGCCGTGACGCTGGAAGCCGTGGACCCGGTGGAGGAGGCCGGCCCCGAGTGGCGCACGCTCTGGGCCAACATGACATTCGCGGTGCCCGAGTAGCCTTGCGCCACCTTGCCGGGGCGGGTCGGGGGCGTTAAAGCACCCTCGTTCGACCGAGGAGATGACCCATGGACAAGTTCACCACGCTGACCGGGATCGCGGCGCCGATGCCGCTGGTCAACATCGACACCGACATGATCATCCCCAAGCAGTTCCTGAAGACGATCAAGCGCTCGGGTCTCGGCAAGAACCTGTTCGACGAGATGCGCTATGACGCGGACGGCAACGAGATCGCGGATTTCGTGCTGAACCAGCCGGCCTATCGCAACGCGCAGATCCTTGTCGCGGGCGACAATTTCGGCTGCGGGTCGTCGCGCGAGCACGCGCCCTGGGCGCTTCTTGATTTCGGTATCCGCTGCGTGATCTCGACCAGCTTCGCCGACATCTTCTTCAACAACTGCTTCAAGAACGGCATCCTGCCCATCGTCCTTCCGCAGGAGGACGTGGACAAGCTGATGGACGACGCCCGCCGTGGTGCGAACGCGACGATCACGGTCGACCTGGAAAGCCAGACCATCACCGGGCCCGACGGCGGCGAGATCCGCTTCGAGGTCGATCCGTTCCGCAAGCATTGCCTGCTGAACGGCCTCGACGACATCGGCCTGACGCTCGAGAAATCGGCGGCCATCGACAGCTTCGAGACCCAGGCCTCGCAGGCCCGTCCCTGGGTCTGACCCTTGCCTTCCGCCGCAGCGCGCAGGCGCGCGGTGATGCAAAGCGGCGACACCCAGCCCCGGATTGGGGCGTAAATGTGGCAAAACGGCGTCGGAATTCTTGCGCCGTGGTCCAGCTTTGGGCACCTTACCGTCAAAAGAATGCTCTTTCTGCGTGATTTTATGCAGTTAGAGGCAATAATGGTCCGGGCATCGCCCCGTACCGCAACGAGGTAAGAGGCAGTGCTGTCAAGGCTCTTGGGTGCTTTGGTGCGGGCGGCCGTCGTGGTCGTCGTGGTGGCGACTCCGTCGCTGATCCTTCCGGGAACCACTCCGGAAGTGGCGCAGATGGCCATGGTCGTGGCGCTGGCACTCGGCCTTTTCACCGCGATCGAATACGGCGCGACCTACCCGGCCCTGATCGAGTTTCGAGACGCACCGCCCTTCAACCGCGTCCGAATCCTTTCGCTGCTGATCATGCTGTTCGTGCTGAGTGTGGTCGCGGGCGGCGCCGGCCCGAAATCCAGCCTTCTCCTCGTGTTGAACGCGCTGGGCCTGCTGATCGGGCATGCCCTGGAATTCCCCTGGAGCCCGCTGTCGGTCGTCCTGCAAAGCCTGCCGGGCGAGGCGTCCACGATCTCGGCCCTGCAGGTGAAGGTGATGGCGGGACTTGCCATGTTCATCGCGCTGACGGCCCTCGTGGTCTTCGCGTTGCTCCTGCGCCTGCAGCACTGGCCGAACCGGACGCAGGCCTTCAACGTCTGGATCAACCTGCCCACCTTCGATCCCACCACGGGAAGCGATATCGTCACCCGTCTGATCCGCGATGCGCGCGTTAACATTATCTTAGGGTTTTCGGTGACATTCGTCCTTCCGGTCATGGGCATGACGGTCGCCAACCACATCGGCATCTCCATGCTCTATTCGCCGCACTCGATGGTCTGGGGGATCGCGCTTTGGATGTTCCTGCCGCTGAGCATGTTCATGCGCGGGCTGGCCATGGCGCGGATCGCCGACATGATCCGCGAACGCCGGGCACGCCTGATCGCGGCGCTGGACCAGGACGCCGCGCAACCCGTCTGATCCTCGCCGGTCTCTGTTGTGCCGCCTGGGCGGCGCCTGCTGCCGCTGACACCCTCCGGCTGGCCACGTATCACACCGAGCTTTCGCGCCAGGGACCAGGTCTTCTGCTGCGCGACATCCTGGGCGGCGACGACCCTCAGGTCGCGGCGACGGCAGAGGTCATCATGGCCGCGCGGGCCGATATCCTCGTGCTGCAGGGTGTCGACTTCGATGCCGGCGGCCTAGCGGTCGCCGCACTCGCCGACCGGCTGAGGGTTTCAGGGGCCGACTACCCTCACCAGTTGGTCCTGCGACCGAACACCGGGCGACCGACCGGTCTGGACCTTGACGGCGACGGGCGCAGCTGGCGCGCGCGTGACGCCCATGGCTACGGCTTTTTCAGCGGACAGGCCGGCATGGCGCTCCTGTCGCGCCACCCGATCGGCGAGGTGCGGGATTTCTCGGACCTCTTGTGGTCCGACCTGCCGGGCAACGCCGCGACGGCGGTCCTTCCGCCCGAGGCCCTGCCATTGCTGCGGCTGGCGAGTGTCGCGGCCTGGGATGTCGAAATCACCCTGCCCGACGGCCCTCTCCACCTTCTCGCGGTCCATGCCGGCGCGCCTGTCTTCGACGGCCCCGAGGACCGCAACGGATGGCGCAATCATGACGAGCTCCGCTTCTGGCAGCTCTACCTCGACGGATGGGCGCCCGGAGGCCTTGCGCCCTTCGCTGCCGGGCGGTTTGTCCTGATGGGCACGTTGAACGTGGACCCCGACAACGGCGAGGGACGGCGGGATGCGCTGCGGGGGCTGCTGGGTCACCCACGCCTGCAGGATCCCGTGCCGCGCCGACCCGGCGGCGGGACCGAGACCGCGGACTGGCCGGATCCGGTTCCGGGCGACCTGAGGGTCGATTACATCCTTCCCGGCGCGCGGCTCCAGGTGACGGGCTCCGGCGTGCTATGGCCGCCCGACGATGCAGCCGACCCGCCCCTGTCCGTGGTGACCGCCGCTTCGGATCACCGGTTGGTCTGGGTCGATCTGACCTTCTGAAGAAGCGGCGCACAGGCCCGGCGCAGCGCGGTATCGAGGTCGGTCCGCTGCAGGGGCCCGATGACGGCTTCCAGCGCAGCGCCATCGACGCGGTGCGGCCGGTTCCAGAGGTAGTGCATCTCGACGAGGTGCTTCGCCTCGGACCAGAACGGTCGGGCAAGGTGGATCGGCAGCCAGGACATCGTCCGCGCGCGGATCGGATGCGCCGTGGCGCGCTCCAGGGCACGGGCCAGGTCTTGTCCTGTCAGCGTATGCCCGTCGAAGGGCATGTCGGAGAAGTCGGGCAGCGCCTCCACCCGGTCGAGCAGGCGCACCAGCGCCGCCCCGAGATCGGGCAGGAAGGCCCAGGCATGCTCGACATCCATCGGGCCGGGATAGGTGAACTTCCCCTTCGCGATCCGGGCGCAGAGGATGCGGTCGAACCAATTGCCCGACGCCTCGGTATCCAGGAAGTCGCCTGCGCGCAGAACCACGGTCTTCACCCCCGACCCGCGATAGGCAGCCTCCAACTCTCGCCGAATGCGGCCGAGCGGGTGCGCCGCGCGGTGCGGCGTCCGCGCGGACAGCACAGGCGGCAGGTCCTCGCCGTAGACGTAGAGGTTGCCCGGAAGCAGCACCGCCGCCCCCGCGCCACGGGCGGCCTCGATGACCGCCGCGGTGAGGCGCGGCACCTCGGTGGCCCAACGGGCATAGGGCAGGTTCCAGCCATTCACGATGACATCGGCGTCCCGTGCCGCGGCGGCCAGGTCGCCGCTTGAGCGGTCGAACCTGCGGACCCGCCATCCGGCGGACCCGAGAGCATTCGCAGCGGTGCGGCCAAAGCGGCCATTTGCGCCGAGGACGAGGGCGGTTCGGGACATCTCGATTTCCTTTCATCATGGATGACGTTGGAATGAGGCATTCACAAACGAAATTACATTGTCGAAAATCGGAGACGTGATATTCAATATTGAATGGATATTGCCCGAGATCTGGACTGGTCCCTTCTGCGCACGTTGCTTGCCGTGGCCGAAGAAGGGTCCCTGTCGGGGGCGGCGCGCGTGCTGGGACAGAGCCAGCCGACCGTCGGTCGCCATCTGCGAAGCACCGAGGCCCTTCTGGGGGCGCCCCTGTTTCATCGGCATGCGCGTGGGCTGAGGCCAACGGCTTTTTGCGAGACGATCCTGCCCATGGCCCGCGAGATGCGACAGGCGGTGCAGAAGCTCTCGCTGCAGGCGACAGGACGGTTGCCGACCGCGGAGGGGCGCGTGAGGCTCACCGCTTCGGTCTTCGTCGCAACGCATCTCTTGCCGGAGATCCTCGCCGATCTCGGCCAAAGCCATCCGGGCATCGACGTTGATGTCGTCGCCAGTGACACCACCGAGAACCTGTTGTTTCACGAGGCCGACCTTGCGTTGCGGATGTACCGCCCGACGCAGCTCGACATGATCACGCGGCACCTCGGGGACTTGCCGCTCGGCCTCTATGCGGCGGAGCGTTACGTCGCGCGGCACGGCGCCCCGGAGACAGTCGAAGAGCTTCACGCGCACCGCATGGTCGGCTACGACAGGGACGAGCGTTTGATGCGCGGGATGCGCGAACTTGGCATTGAAGTGACGCGCGACTGGTTCGCGACCTGCACCGACGACCAGGTGGCCTATTGGAATTTCGTCATCGCGGGGTGCGGCATTGGCGTGGGGCAGGCCGCTGTCGCCGATCGCACGCCGGGCGTGGTCCGTATCCTGCCAGAGGTGCCCCTGCCCGTGCTGCCCGTCTGGCTGACGGCCCATCCCGACCTGCGCCACCAGCCCCGCATCGCCGCCGTCTGGCAGGCCCTGGAACGAGGCCTTTCGCCCCTGCTTTCTTGACGCTTCGCGGGCCGCGGGATAGGCGAAGCGCGAAACGTCATCAGAGGGACAACAGACATGACCACGCGCTCCTTGCTCATTCTTCCCGGCGACGGGATCGGCCCCGAAGTCATGGCCGAGGTGCGGAAGGTCATCGACTGGTTCGGCACGCAGGGCATCGCCTTCGATGTGTCCGAGGACCTTGTCGGCGGGGCCGCCTACGACGCCCATGGCACGCCCCTGACGGACGAGACGATGGCCAAGGCACAAGAGGTCGACGCCGTCCTCCTGGGTGCCGTGGGCGGGCCGAAATACGACGTGCTCGACTTCTCGGTGAAGCCCGAGCGCGGGCTTCTGAGGCTTCGCAAGGAGATGGACCTGTACGCCAACCTGCGCCCGGCCCAGTGCTTCGATGCATTGGCCGACTTCTCGTCGCTGAAGAAGGACGTGGTCGCGGGGCTCGACATCATGATCATCCGCGAGCTTACGTCGGGCGTCTACTTCGGCGAGCCGCGCGGGATCATCCGGGAAGGCAATGAACGGGTGGGCATCAACACCCAGCGCTACACCGAGAGCGAGATCGCCCGCGTGGCGCGCTCGGCCTTCGAGATGGCACGCAAGCGAAACAACAAGGTCTGCTCGATGGAGAAGGCCAACGTGATGGAATCGGGCATCCTGTGGCGCGAGGTCGTGCAGGAGATCCATGACGCGGAATATCCGGATGTCGAGCTCAGCCACATGTACGCCGATGCGGGCGCGATGCAGCTGACGCGCTGGCCCAAGCAGTTCGACGTGATCGTGACCGACAACCTGTTCGGCGACCTTCTGTCGGACCTCGCCGCGATGCTGACGGGGTCGCTGGGCATGCTGCCCTCCGCGAGCCTCGGCGCGCCGATGGCCAATGGCCGGCCCAAGGCGCTGTACGAGCCCGTCCACGGCTCGGCCCCCGACATCGCCGGTCAGGGCAAGGCAAACCCGATCGCCTGCATCCTGAGCTTCGCCATGGCGCTGCGCTATTCCTTCGACCTCGGGGCCGAGGCCGAGCGGCTGGAGGCCGCCGTGAACGCTGTTCTGGCCGATGGGGTGCGCACCGCGGACCTGCTGGGCGAAGAAGGCGTGCAGCCGGTCAGCACCTCTCAGATGGGCGACGCGATCGTCGCCAAGCTGGCCGCGAGCGTCTGACATGAAGACGGCGCTCGTCACCGGGGCGGCGCGCGGCATCGGGCTGGCCACGACGCAGCTGTTCCTCGAAGAGGGGTGGCGCGTGGTCATGGTCGATCGGGACGCGCCCGCACTGGAGGCGGCCGCCGCCGACCTGGCAGGCGCGCACCCCGTCCTGGCGGATGTTTCGAGCGCCGAGGATGTCGCGCGGACCGTGACGGTGGCCGGCCTTGACGCCGGCCTCGACGCGCTCGTGAACAACGCGGGCGTGGCCGATTTCGGGCCGATCGAAACCACCGATTTCGCGCGCTGGCGCAAGGTGATGGAGACGAACCTGGACGGTGTGTTCCTGATGACGCAGGCGTTCACGCCCGCGCTCAGGGCAGCCCGGGGCGCCATCGTCAACATCGCCTCGATCTCGGGGTTGCGCGCTTCGACCCTGCGGGTGGCCTACGGGACCTCGAAGGCGGGGGTGATCCAGCTCACCCAGCAACAGGCTGTCGAACTCGGCGAGCATGGCATCCGCGCCAATTGCGTCTGCCCCGGACCGGTGCGGACGAAACTTGCCATGGCGGTCCACACACAGGACATCATCGACGCATATCATGACGCCATCCCGCTGAACCGCTACGGCAGCGAACGCGAGATCGCCGAGGCCATCGCCTTCCTCTGTTCCGACCGCGCCAGCTATATCACCGGGCAGGTGCTTGCCGTCGATGGCGGCTTCGAGGCAACCGGCGTGGGACTGCCAGCCTTGCGCAAATGACAAGGCAGGCACCTTGCGCCGTGGCGCAGGGCTGGTAACGCTGCCCCCTGTCCAGACTCCCGAGGTCTCATGCCCTCCGAGAAAGCAACCCAATTGCGCGGCGTGGCGCTGGCCCTGTCGGCCTTCGGCGTCTTCGCGACCCATGACGTGCTGATCAAGTATCTGGGCGGCAGCTACTCTCCCTTTCAGATCGTGTTCTTCAGTGTGCTTTTCGGGTTCCCGATGGTCACCTTCCTGATGATGCGCGACGCCAGGGAGGCGAGCCTGCGCCCGGTCTACCCATTGTGGACGGCGCTCAGGACCGGGGCGACCGTGATCACCGCGGCAACGGCTTTCTACGCCTTCAGCGTGCTGCCGCTGGCGCAGGTCTACGCGATCCTCTTCGCCGCGCCGCTTCTGATCACGCTGCTTGCCATTCCGATGCTGGGCGAGCGGGTGGGGATCCGGCGCGCGCTGGCGGTGCTGGTCGGACTTTGCGGGGTGCTGATCGTTCTGCGGCCGGGTGCGACGGACCTGACGCTCGGGCACCTTGCCGCCCTTGTGGCGGCGGTGACCGGGGCTTTCGGCGCCGTGGTCATGCGCAAGATCGGGCAGCATGAACGCTCGGTGGTGCTGATCCTTTACCCGATGATGGCCAATGTCGTGCTGATGGGAGCGGCGATGCCCTTTGTCTACCAGCCGATGCCGGGGCGCGACCTGCTGGCGCTGGCGGTGATCGCCGCCTTCGCGCTGATCGGAACGACGCTTCTGATCTACGCCTACCGGCTGGCCACGGCGGCGACGGTCGCGCCGATGCAGTATTCGCAGATCATCTGGGCCACGGTCTATGGTGCCGTCTTCTTCGGCGAGGGATTGGAGCTTGCGACCGTGGTCGGCACCGCGGTGATCGTCGCATCGGGCATCTACATCGTCTTCCGCGAGGATCGCGGCGGCACCTCGACGACGACGCCTGTGCTGCGCACGCGCTCGCGGGTGGCGGCACCTTCGGTGCCACGGGTGGCGACGCTCCTGCCGCGGGCGTCAAGCGGGTCACAGCCCGACCGGAAGGCCGGGGAATAGGCCAAGAGGCCCCTTGCAAAGCCCCCGCCCCTTGGCTATGCCGCCGGGCACGGTCGGAGTGTAGCTCAGCCTGGTAGAGCACTGTCTTCGGGAGGCAGGGGTCGGAGGTTCGAATCCTCTCACTCCGACCAATAATTTCAATGGGTTGGATCAAATTCGACTCTGATCGACTTGATGGCCGCAACGATATCCGCAACGATTGGAAAAACGCGATTTCGTCTATCGGTTGATTCTATACGTCGGCGCATAGCTTCCCCATGTACGAGTTCATGACCTCCACAGCCTCTTTTTGAGCATCTGGACCGTAAGAGCGGTACACATTTTCAAGTGTGTCTCGTGAGGTGGCAAAAAACTCCGACGCCTCCTCAAGTCTCATTCCTCCCTTAAAAGCCCAAGTGACTGCCGTATGCTTGAGTGTATGCGGTGTAACATCGGTCAGGTTGGCACGCCTCACAGCACCTCCAAAGGCTGTTTTTATATCCCCGATTGGCTCACCTTTGAAATTGATCACATGATCAGGTTCCCTTTCCCAACAGCGCATGTCCTCAAGAAGTGGGTCAGGGATTTTTACGATACCCTTCTTCTTCTTGGATTCTTCCTCTGCCCTTCCCAAGAAGTGAATCACACCGTGGTCAAGATCAACCCATCCGCAGTTTGACGAGGGTACCCATTTGAGTCTAAGGATTGCCCCTTTGCGTCGACCTGTTGCCAGACCAATTTTAATGAACTTTGCCACATGTGGTGAAGAATTCGCCAGAAGTAACGCGGCCTCATCTTGAGTGAGCCACCTATCCTTTGGCATCCCCTTTTGAGGAAGGGAGACCGGAGGTGCGTACGATATTTTGTTTCTAGCGACGGCGAAATTGAGTGCCGCGTTTAGTGTACCCATTTCGCGACGCATAGTTGATTGTGCCATTTTTCGCCACTTGGGGTACCCGAGACACTTCTCATGCGTAACTTCAGAAACTCTACAGTCTGCCCAAAAGGGGGCGAGCGCCTGAATGGAATAGAGCAGTCGCTGAGGGTCCTTTACTCGTTGGCACCTATGCTCTCCGTAAAATGCCAAGACTTCACCGACAGTAATTTGACTGGGGTCCGAGTTGCGAGTTTGTTGGACGGACTTCGTCAAGATGTAGAGACTCAATGCTTCTTCTGCTTCTCTAGAAAAGCCCTCACCATATCCGGTCCGGATTTGTTTTCCGCCATCAAGTATGATCCATGAGCCGTCGTCTCGTCTTTGATAGAGTCTTGCGGGTTTCCTTTTTCTAGGCATGTTAAGTACCTCTCTAATTCATCTACTGGCACGTAGTAGCTTCTACTAATCTTCACAGCCCGAATTTCATGGTTGCGAATGAGACGCCTTACGGTTGCCTCCTTTATGTCAGGGTGTATGTGTGCCGCTGCTTCAGATATGGAAAAAAGTCTGCGCTCTCCGTGTTTCAGACCAACGCTTGTCCGAGCGGTCATCTTTTCCGAATGAGGCTTGGCCTCGATCATTTCGTCATGCATTAGTTCATGTGTTCTCCATTCCTAGGTTCAGTCTGTGTGACCAAGTCTGGCCACACGATCCATGCCACCTAAGCACTGAAAGAGTTGGAGAAACGCGCCTGTTGCACAAACGACGAACAACCCCAAAGTCCAATGACCAAGGCGGCTGTCTCAAATGAATTGTTTGTGCTGACCAGTCCTTGGGCAGGACTGGATTCGAGACAACTATTTTATAGCACAACCGAACATGAATTGCAATGGGTGCATGTGATTTTTAGGACATTCTATGGCAGGAACGAGCGAAATATGAAGATAATTGGAGGGCGACAAGTTTGGAATTCACATCATCACTGGCAAGGAGGTCCTTGGTCGTGATCTTCGACCGTCGCAAGAGTTAGAATCCGTATGTAGATCATTCTGGTCGGACCTTTCCATTCGATCGGACCAAAGCGATCAAAAGGGCACTTTGGGAGGTAAAACGAAGATAGTCTTCAAAAGACTCCTTCTAGGAAAGGAAGATTTCATCCGTGGCGACAACGCGCTGCGCGACATAGGCTTTTTGGAGAGCGTTTTTTTGACGGCGCTAAGGACCTGATAAGGGATTCAGTAGAAGGAAGGTTTGGCGAAAGGGCCGTGATGCGATCAATGGGTTAGCAAGAGGGTGTACCACGGCATTTGGAACACTTCGCCCGTCCCGTTGATCATCCGTGGGTAGGTCGGGCAGGTTGGACGGAACCGATTTGAACACCGAAAGCCTGCCTCAACATGCTCAGTCTGGACGACCTTGACGCCTACCTGACCTCAGACGATGCGCCAGGGAACTGCATGATGATCTCTGACCTCGATGGGTTCCTTCACGGCATCGCCTGTTCGCCTGTGCTGATCCCGGCCGATGAATGGGTGATGGTGGCGCTGGGCGACCCCGTTCAAGACGTTCCCGATGAGGTCATCGAGGCCATCATCATGCGGTATCAGGACATCTCCCGCGGACTGAGTTCTGAACCGCCCATGGTCGAACCGATCTTCTGGCAGGGCAGGGAGGGTCATGTCATTGCGATGGACTGGTGCGAAGGGTTCATGCAAGCGGTGTCTCTCAGGCCCAAGCAATGGCTCAGACTCAGAGAGAGTGGTCAACATGGCGAACTCATGATGCCGATCATGCTGCATCTGGTGGATGACCATGGTGACTCGGTGATGGGCATACCTCAGGAAGAACTCGATCAGACCCTCGACAAAGCCGCTGACGCAATTCCTTCGGCGATAGTTTCCATCCATCGGGTCTGGCAGAGTCTTGATCAGTCCGCAGGCTGATTGACTTTGTCCACTTTCAAAGAGGCGAAGATATCTACCGAGGTGCAAGATTCATTGAATGTGAAGGAATGCGGTGATAATCCAGCTCTCGTACATGGTAGGTTTAACGCCAGCGTTATGGGTCCATGTATCATTTGAGATCAACCATCAACACTGTACATCTCAACTCTACCGAGTAATGGTAGGTGTCCTAATGTTCTTCTTCTTGTTTGTTAGGTGTTTCTAGTTGGTTGGTTCATACTTGTTTTCTTTCATTTCCATTGGTGTTTGGTTGTATGTTTGATCTTGTCTTGACTTCGTAAGTGCCCATACTCCCATACTCCCATACTCCCATACTCCCATACTCCCATACTCCCATACTCCCATACTCTTATATTGGTTTGGTGAGTCTTGTAGTGATAGTTCTTGTTATTTGTATTTTTTTGTGTAAGTTGAGAATATCTACTTCATGGTAAGTGTGCGATTGATTTCCACTTACTTGTCAGTATCTGTGTCTATTACTTGTTCTTGTGATGATTTATGTTTTTTAACCAATTAGTCTGATTAAATCTCTTCATTCGATAATTAATGAACCTTATCAGTCGATCTCTGTACTGTGGTGTTGTTTCTGTGGGTTGGTATATGGTTGATGATAGGTTAACGAGGTCACCCGCACCCATCTTCTTGTAGTCTATGTACCTGAGCGGTGCATCTTTCTCCTTGAGACCAGTTCCATTTAGGATTGGGTGTTCTAAATTTGGGTCATATTTTATTTGTTCCGGACTCAGGTCTTTAATTAATTCATAAACTGTCTTTCCGGACTGTGTGAAGAAGATATCTTGGCCAAGAACTTCCTTGCTAGCTTTGATCATCGTTTGGATCAGAAATGGTACATCGAATTCACAAACGATGTAGCTGTCATGTACTGTGAGAATCGGCTTCTTTTCCTTCAAGAAGGCTGAAATGATCTTCTCAGTGATCCGACTGTCAATGTTCATCAAGTGGATACCTTGATCATTACATAGACTTCCCTTCAAGTAAGGGTTCTTCTCTACAAGTGCGTCGAGAAACAACGATAGCTGGCGGTCTTTGAGACTCTTCTCGCGGCTTCCCGCAGGTTGAGCAGCCCGAAAGGCCTTGAAGGCTGATTTATCATCCTTTGCATTGATACTGGTGAGTGCAAGTTGTTTGGTAATGGGCCGCTGTTCCTCCTCTGAGAAACCGGGGATAATAATTTCATCGAGTCGATAGGGATCATCCTCGGTTAGCCCCTCACCTTTTTGGGCAGTTAGGATTGCAAGGTGTACTCCTCTGTAATCGACTTCAACCGTCCGTACATTATTGATGGTGATCTCACGACGACGGTCTTTTTCAATGTTCTGCCACCACCCGCCGTAGAACCTACCGTTCAAATCAAATGATCCTCGGCTAAATATGCGCCGAACGAACTTCCCGGTTTGGTCCACTGGCACAAACTGGATGTCGCCGTTCTTCTTCTCGCGTACTACCCAAGGCTCACTTAAGGTGGGAATGTCAATATAGGTCTCTTCCAGCAGATCATTGTACTGCCGTAAGAGTTCTCTCATCCTGACCGTTTCAGCAGTATCATCGTACTCCAGATACTGTGTGCGCTTGGTCCCATCCGTAGACACATCTTTCTCGGATAGAATGATGCATTCCTCGTTGTGGTGCAGGTCGATCTCAAAAGGCTCAAAGTAAATGTCTTCAAACATCCTCTCTAGCTGAGGTGTGGCCTTGATGCGGGAAGTGCGATTTTTTCCGGGCTTGCCGTCTCTAAAGTTAATGCCCTTCTCACATTCCAGCAGGCCAACTTCTTCCAGAGCATCAATGACCTTTGGCAGTCGAGAAGATATATGTAGCGCATTGTATCGGCTATTGACCTTGTAGGCATCCTTGCCCCGCGCCACCCCTATGCACATGTCAGGATTGGTCTTCCATCCAACATAAAGGTCAAGCAAAAGTACCTTCAGATGAGCCTTCCCTGAGGCTCTTCCCTTGTTGTTACTTCTTCCCCTGATATTCTTCTTCTGTTCATCGGTAAGCGAGTCGAACACCTTACCTACCAGTCCGTTAATCTCTGGATGGTCGGACCAACGATGAACGTCCAAAGGGCGTGAATGCCAAACTTCTATCATTGTAGCCCCGCATTGTCTCGACTTGATGCCGTGATGGTTGGCGCTTTCCGACATGTCCGAATGTTGTCTGAGTGCATTGTACTCAATCTTGGAGGCAAAATCTCATTCATGTGCATAGTGGCTCCTCCGTGTTGTAAGAACTCATACTGTAAGTATATCACATTTTCTGGAGCTTTTATGGGTATGCGGTGTTTTTCTCTGTTTCGCGTGGATTGCCGGATGAGATTGTATAAATAGGAGAATAGGATGTAGAATATTGATGGATCAGGTTGGTATGGAAACGGGTGGTAGAGTATCCCTCCCAAACTTAGGGTTCCCATGCGCCTCGTGCTCAACGGACAGCTTGAACGCGTGCCGGTATGCGGCTGAAGCTCATGGGCGATCTTTCTGGTGTTGAACAGTTCGATGGAAGTGAGGTCATTTGATTGTGGTCTGAAAGCTTCATCACTTCTTGTTGTAATGGGCTTGCTGAGTACTTTTGAAATAGGATAGTGCTGAAGGATCAGTCGCATTGGCAACCAAATCTGAAGTGAGAAACAGGCTATGAGCCTAGAAAAAATGACCCTTGAAGAACTGAAGCAACACCAGAAAGACATCGAGAAGGCCATCAAGACCTTTGAGGCACGTAAGTTGGCTGAGGCACGTGTGGCCCTCGAAAAGCAGGCAGAAAAGCTCGGCGTAAAATTGTCGGATGTGGTTGGTGGGTCCAGCACAACTGCCAAGTCCGTGTCACCCCCGAAGTATATGCATCCGGAGAATCCCGAGAAGACTTGGACCGGCCGTGGCCGGAAACCCAAGTGGATCGAGGAAGGTCTTGCCGCTGGCAAGAAGCTGGAAGACTTCCTGATCAAGTGACGGGTCCGAGGGGATGGGGCTGATTACGGAAGAAGTTGATCGGCCCCATCTCTTTCTCTTCGCCCTGGTGCGTTGGGCACCTGTGTCTTTTGGCTCTCAAGGAACATCTGAGCCGCGAGTTTTGCTGCGCCGAGACGACGGCTTTATTGCCTTGGGGACTGCGCTAGGGGTTGTTGAGAGTCTGTTTCGCCCTTTCCTGACCGCCATATCGGCGTTTTGGCAAAGTCTGAACAGGCTCCTCCTCACGCCAGCAGTCTTTGTCGAACTAGGAACGGGTTTCCAAGCGCGAACAGCGTGAACAGCTGCGCAAGGTCCTTGGCCAGCCCGCGGTAGCGCTTCTTCACGTGATGGAACTGGCGCTTGATGACGCCCAAGGGTTGCTCGACCTTGGCACGCATCATGGCGATGATCCGATTGATCGTGTCGTCGAGCTTGCCGCCCTTTGGCGCCTTGCGAAGCACGCCCCAGACCTTCCCAGCCTTGATGAACGCAGCCCCGCGCTCGGCGCTGACATTGCCCTTGTCCGCTCAGACTGCGGTCTCGTCACCATAGAGCAGTTCATCCCATACGGGGCTGTCATGCACCTCCGCTGTCGTCGCCTCGAGGCTGTGAATGGTGCCGTTGTCCACATCGACCCCGTCATGCGCCTTCATGCCAAAGTGCCAAGCAATGCCATTCTTCGTGGACGACATCGCCGGGTCGCGCGCCCCCGTTTGTTCTTCGTTGACGACGGCGCGTCGATAATGGTCGCGTCCACCAGCGTGCCCGATCACAACTTCATGCCCTTGTCTGCCAGGTGCCCATTCACCTCCGCGAAGACCGCCTCCGTCAGGCCATTTCTCTCCAGTAGATGCCTGAAGTTGAGGGTAGTCGTTCTGTCCGGGGTGCGGTCATCCTCCAACTCCATGCCGGTAAACCGGCGCATTGCTTTGCTGTCATATAGGGGCTCTTCCGCCATCGGATCGCTCAGCGCGTGCAAATTCTGGGGAAAGTAGATCCGCAGCATCATTTCAAACGGCATTTGTGGCCGTCCGCTCTTCAGCCACACACACGAATAGAGCGGTGTGGCCTGCCACCTCTCGGTGTTCCAGTTTGAACGTTAGGTTGATGGGGCCTCTGTTCCATTGAGATGACGCTTTCAGGGACCCGCCGCCTGTATCTCAGGGGCGCTGTGCTCTGAAGCATGCATCCCAGCCCGGGTCAGCACGATCTTTAGTTCGGGCGCAATCCACGACGCAGATCTCCGGCATCTGAAATACCTGTGCTCTAACTGCGATCGAAGCATCGCCCAGAGAGATCTGCATACTTGTTGGCCCAGGGACACACTCGAGGAAACGTCGCAATAAGAGCTAGGCCCTGCACGCCATATGTGGTAACCACTTCGCCAAAGTGCGCCACAAGCCGATAGAGCTAACAAGCGTGAGCGCAGAGCGAGGCAGGTTATGTTTCTTGGATGTCGGATCAGTCCGGCGCTGCTGCTTGCGTTGGCGGCTTGTGGCGCGGAGCAAGACGCGGTTGGGCGCTTGGGCGTGTCGGATTACTCGCCCGTACCGTTCGCGACAGAAAATCAGGTGAGCAGTAACCCACATGAATTGGAGGAAGTGCCTCAGATAGTAGGCGCATCAACTCCAACTGGAGTCGCGATACATGATATTGCGTCCGCAATGCAAGCCGCAGTGATCAATTCGAACGTGCTTGAGCAGAACGAATATTTAGCCACTATTGAAGACGAGGATCTCGCACAGGCAGTAGGGCGCTTGCGACCAGTTGTAGAATTTGTCGCGAGTGCAAATGAAGATTTCCGGCTTGGAGACCGAAATTCGAATGCTTCAATCATAGTGGAGCAAGTCATATTCTCTGGGGGAGGTCGGCGTGCACAAATATCTGCTGCATCCGAAATAGTAGATGCGACTCAGCAGCAGTTGAGAGCCATCGAACAACAGGTCCGTCTCAGCGCCGTGCAGGCATATGTGTCGGTTTGGCGTGAATTCCAGATTATGGAATTGCGTGAGGGTAGTTTTTTGGTGACGGAGGGGCAGCTTGCCGCGGCACGGAATCGTGTTTCTGCCGGCCAAGATACACAAATTATTTTAAGCCAGGTTGAAGCAAGATTGGCAGAGTCTCAAGCAGAGTTTCTCGCAGCAGAAGGTGAATTCCAAATCGCTCGCAGTGCATTTCTTTCGGAGGTTGGTCAGGATCCGGGCTCTGACTTGCGCCTAGGCCCGATGCCTGTGATACCCGGAAACCAAACCTTAGCGGAGCAATTTGCACGCACAGAACACCCCAACGTACGAGCGCTCCGGCATGAGATCGCCGCTGCTGAGTTCTCGGTAAATGAGGCACGGAGCACCTATCGCCCTTCACTCTCACTTGTGGGAAGGGTCGACGAAACACTCGTCACCTCCGGCACTTCTGGACCGGGCACTGGGGGCTCGATAGGCTTGACTTTGACGCAACCCATCTTCAGTGGTGGGCAAAGACGATCCCGCGAACGGCAAGCCGTGGCTCAGATGCAATCGCTATATGCAAGCCTTGAGCGCCAAATCGACTTGAACGTCCGGGCTGCTCAGGCGGCCTGGACAGGGTACGAAATCGCGGCGCGTCGTATTGAGATCGCGAACAGTAGAATAAATTCACTCACTGAAGCTTTTCAGGCAGTAAGGCGTACAGCAGAAGTTGGCGCAGCGACGACAACAGAGGTGCTGGATGTGGAAGACGATCTCCTGCGAGCACAAATAGATCTCGTGAATGCCCGGGCTGACCAGGTGTTGGCAGCTTATGAGATTCTCGAGGCATCAGGCCTATTGTCTAGCGACTGATTGCTCTCAGATGCGTTACATAAGATAAACAATTTGCGAAATGACCTCCTCCCAAGATGTTGTTGTTCTAAAGATGCATGGAAAAATAAGTGGGGCCTAGACAATATATATTGATAAATAAAAAATAGCTGTCACAAAGTGACTCGAAGTCACAGGCTTTCGAAGGAATAATATTTGCGTCCCCGCTGGCGGAATTTTCAATTGTGAGGGGCCCCGCCATGAGATGTATGAACAATTCATTTCCTTGCTGAACTCCTGCTTTGGTGTCGCTGTACTGCAACATTGAGCGACAATTCACAGGTTGAGAGTTTGTGATCTGATGACCGTCATCGTTTTTGTATGTATTGAGAAGTAAGAATGAAAAAAATGGCAGGAGAGCAGAATGCGCCATCTAACAATCGCCGTTATGGTTGTAACGGCTTCCTCGTTAGCATCGTTTGCGGGTCCGCTCGATGCTCCTCCAGCCGAGCCTCCGGTTGTGGTGGATGCGCACGTGCCGCCGTCGCCTACAAGCTTTGATGGCTTCTACGGGGGCCTGTCGTTTGCTGGCGTTCGTGCATCCGGAGACTATGAGCTATTCCAAGAGTGCGTATCGCAGTGCGGACCAGGCATTACAGGCAGCTATGACTTCGATCATGGACATGGATTCGGTGGTTTCTTGGGGTATAATCATCAACAGGGAAATGTAGTGTTTGGTGGCGAGGGGCGGCTATTGAGCTTTTCGGATATCGGTGACGAGTTCCTTTCGATCGAGTCCGTGGTCGACATAAGCGCACGGATCGGACTCCCTCTCGGTGATGCATTGCTGTTCGGAGGCGGTGGGGTTTCGTTTGCCAACTATGATGCACTTGGCATATCGGGATCCATGAGCGGCTATCATTTGAGGGCAGGTATCGAGTACAATATCACGGATCGGTGGTTCGTGGGTGGCGATTTTACAATGCGTCAGTTTGATGATGTAGAGATTGAGTACCCAAGCGCCACGGAAACGAGTTCGATCGATATCAATTCCGTTTCATTGCGGGCTGGTATTCGTTTCTAGCGCCAACGGAAATCGTCAGCGTAGGACTGTTGCCGCTCTTGGGGCGGAAGGAAAGTAGCTCGACGCGCGTGAATCGGCGTGCGTCCAATAGCGCTTTCCGTCAGCTGCAGGGCGGCAGCAGTAATTCGTTTCTGGCAGCGTTGGCATGTGGGGCCGCAGTGGCCTGTTGGTGTCCAGCAACGCGACCCTGGCCAGAGATCCAGACCGTGTGTTTGCATGATAACTCGAAAGTAAGATGGTTGCCACGCCTTCCGGTTTCAGAGCACCCTCCATGGAACTTGCTGTATGAGATGAGCCGTGGAGGCGGCTGAGGCCTTTCCCCGTCGTGGGCAACCGCATATTGGTGATTAATGGCAGTGATATTTGGATTTTCTTGCGATGAACGCGGTCTGCCGCTGTGTGAGACTGCAGCATGTCAACAATATCGAGAAGTTGCGAGGTTGGCGGCCGGCCTGAACACCGGGTCGTTGTTTCGCTGGAAGAGGCCGACAGGGGGTCGCCGAGCGAGTGCGATTGCCTGCGGCGGGGCGACAGAAGTAGCTTTTCGACCCTATCTTTGATGGATTGATGACAGTGCATGCGTGTGGACTTAGCATCCCATCGGCGCAGATCTCCATGTTGGATACAACAATTTGATCAAGATCATACACAGTTGAGATTGTCTGGAAACAATCACGCGGCGAGGGCTAGAAGTGACGTAAGGGCATGTCTGCGCTCAGAAATAAGAGAAAAGATTTTGAAATCAGCTGCTTAACTTCGTTTCAAGCACGCAAAGGTTGTGCAAATCGAGCTTACTCGAGAGATAGACGTTGCAGTCGAAAAACAGAAAGTTGATACTGACAACCATGCGTTGAAAGATCAGGGATGGGCACTCCTGAGCATCGAGGTAGCTGCTCAGTGAGAAGGCGCGCCGCGAGATAGGCTTGTTGCGCAAGGAAGGGAGCGGAGCCTATGAAAGATGAACTGAAGGCGCACGGCCTCTCGCTGCGCCTTCTTGGTACGGACTTGGGTGTCAGGATCAATGAAAGCTGGCTGACTGACCATGTGTCCTACGCCGCTTTCAGGGATATCCTTGGCTTGTCGAATGTCTTTACAGCCAATCTTCCATCATCTGTTCTCGGATACCTGACGACTTCCTCTTCGTCGGCGCAGGATGCCCTGGTCTTCGATGTTGCTCAAGGTGAGCAGCTTCTGGGTTTTGAGGTTTTGGAGAAGAAACTGACTTGGTCCCTGGATCATTTCAATCCTCCAGGTGCGGGTGCTGCATTTAAAGAGTTGGATTTTGTTGCGGGTCTGTTGATTGGTAACTTGGCTGGCGAGGCTCTTCACGAAAGAAGCTCCGAGCAAATTAGTATTGAAATAGAAAAAGTAGAATTTGACGAGATCCAAAATCAGATCGTTTTGACGATTGATCAGTACCTCGATTTCGAAAACTACGAATACAAGGTGGTGCTGGCACCTAGAAACGAGAAGACGAAAGAGCTGTTTGCGTCTCTTTCTAACAACTTTCAGGATGCCTTTCATCAAAGCGAATCCAGCTTCGCCGTCGAATTTTTTTCTGACGGTTCTGGTGCGACCCACGAACTGACGGAACTTTCGGACATATTTGAAAATTCAAATTCCGGAGATCTTGCAGAAAGTTGGCTCTTTTCCAGAGACGGGGCTGGTAAAGATGCCGTGATCTTCACGGATTTGGAAGATTACGCCCCAGGCTCGACAGCTTACATCACGATTGATGGAATAGAATACGGTTCCTCCGTTGTCTTTGAAGTCGATCACGTTTCCTATCCAGGTGAGGATGGGGAATGGGGCACTTTTGATGATGTTACATACCAGCTTGGCGGCGGCGGTCATGATCCTTGGTATGTCACTGACGGTGGCAGCGGCGATCTGGACGGCAAGATCGACGGATCGATAACAACCAGTTGGTACGTAAATCCTGACGATTCGCTCGATGAAAGATTTCTTTTAAGCGGCCAGGTCGTTGAGGCAGGCGCTGATCAGGAATTCGGCACGCTGGATGACCATTATACCCCGGTGGTCGTTTATACTACCTTCACCGACTCCGTAGATACTGACGGAGACGGGATACTCGATACCGCGGATCTCGACGACGACAATGACGGTATTTTGGATAGCGTTGAGCGGACGAAGACCTACGATGCTATTTCAACAGTCGCTTCTGTTACATTCCGTCAGAATATTGATGGTACGACTGGAGGAAATGCTGCCAGTTCGACACCTCTGCCACTTATTGACGGGGTGCTGACGACGCAGGCACAAATCCGCTCCAATGTCATTGTAGAGTATGATCTTGGCCAAGTCTTACTGCCCGGCACAACGATCCAGCTCTACGAAGGTTCGGGCGGCAATGACGGCTTGGCCAAGGTCTTTGTCAGTGAGACATCGATGGCTGGGCCAAATGCCTGGACCAACACCCTGAATAACTCCAACCAGGTATACGGCGGTGCAAGTGGCCTTGCTTCAGACAGCACTGTCACGATTACCATAACGGAACCAACGCGATACCTTCAAATACAGTCCATTGGTGGCAACGCCGGGTGGGAGGAACTAAGGTTTACCACCCTGTCGCAGACGCTGGATATCGATACGGATGGCGATGGGTATTTTGATCATCGTGACGTCGACAGCGACAACGATGGCATTACTGACAATGTAGAGGCGCAATCTACCGCTGGTTATCGTGCTCCGTCTGGGCTGGACACCAATTCGAATGGCGTCGACGACATTTATGGGGCGGGAGGCATTTCGCCCGTTGATACAGACGGAGATGGCATTGCCGATTTCAAGGATGCCGATGCTGACGGGGACGGAAGTGCTGATATCACTGAGCGTGGTGATGGTGCTCCAACAAGCCTGACCAGTACCACCGACACGGACGCCGACGGTCTCCTCGATATCTTCGAAGGCGTCGACGCGAATGATGGCTTTGACGCGAACGATGAAAATATCGTTGGTGACGTTTCGACGAACGGAAGCTATTCGCGCTTTGATCTCGCCGACACCGACGCTGACACGAACGCGAATGAAGTTTCTCTAGCGCCGCGGACAACCAATGATGCAGTTGCCGGTTCACTGGATCTAGATTTTCGTGATGCGGTCGGTGATGTCGATACGGATGGTGATGGTATCGTCGATGCGCGGGATGTTGATGACGACAACGACGGCATTCTCGATATCGACGAACAAACCGTCACATTTCAATCGCTCTACGATACTGCGACGCTCGTTTACACACAGAATTGGGATGGCGACACCGCCACGCATTATACCACTCCTGGCGCCGGCGGAGGCGATGATGCCCTGAACTTGCTCGATAACGATCTATCGACCGAACTCAGGATGCATGATGGTGATATCTTCGAATATGACCTTGGCCAGGTGCTTCCCGCTGGAACCATTGTCGTACTAGTTGAGGGAACGGGGGGCGAAGATACCCCGATCGCAATTTATAGGAGCCTGGAGTCTACGGATCCTAATAGGGACAAGCTCGCGCTCCTGGGGACTGGATCTGGAACGGGATATGACGAGGCGATCACAAACGGAACCTCGACACTCGTCGAGGCCTATTTGTGGGATGATGTCGCGGGAGATTTCATACGAGACGTAAATGGCGATCCTATCTTATACACGTATAAGGATGGATCGGGCGGAAATTTCGGCGGATCCGCCTGGCCTCAGGTTCCAGATAACGTGTCTAAGGATGGGTACACACCGTCAGACGCGACAGTTGCCTTCGTCCTGCAGGAAGACACCCGGTATATTCAATTTCTTGGAACACCTGATGGCGAAAAACATGGCGGGTGGGCGGAAATCCAGCTCGCTTCCGAAACGCAGGTTATCGAAAACCTCGATACTGATAATGATGGAATACCTGACCACCTTGATATCGACAAAGACAATGACGGCATAACCGACAACGTCGAAGCCCAGGCAACAGGCACGTACATCGCGCCGTCTGGTGATCCCTCATCGATGATCGATGACAACGGAGATGGGCTGGATGACAATTATGGTGCAGGTCTGGTTGAGGTTGACACAGACGGAGATGGGACGCGCGACTCGCGGGATGCGGATGCAGACGGCGATGGAGTGGCTGATATTGTTGAAAGAGGCGACGGAGCCCCGACGTCGGTCACGAGTACAACCGACACGGACGGGGACGGTCTTCTCGATATCTTCGAGGGTATCGACGCGTCCGACGGACTCGATGTCAACGACGAAAACATCGTTGGTGACGATGGAGGCAGCGATGGAGCGTACGACAGCGTCAATCTTGCGGACACGGATGAGGACACGAACGCCAACGAAACAGTCGCGGATCGTACGACCAATGATGCTGCCGCATTAACGACGGATCTTGATTATCGAGATGCCGTGCCGAATACGGACACGGATGGCGATGGCGTCATCGATACGGACGATATCGACGATGACAATGACGGCATCCTTGACGTTGTCGAAAAGAGTTTCACGTACCAGGCTCTTAGCAGCACGGCCTCGGTCAGTTACATTCAGACGGCCACCGGTGCGGCCACTACGAATTCAACAGCGATAAACCTTATCGACGGAAACAATGCGACAGAGCTCGATGTCGATGATGCGACGATCATCGAGTATGACCTGGGCCAAACGCTCTACGCTGGTACGGAGATACAGTTTGTTGAGGGTACCGGAACCAAAGACGACTATGTCGAAATTTGGGTGAGCAATGGGAGTACCGCTGGCGCTCCAAGTGGGTATGCGAATACAACCACCCTTCTCTATGCTGGGCCGTCGGACGCGACGCTCACATTCACTCTGGCCGAAGATATTACGCACGTTCAGATCTTTGGACGCGGCGGCGATACTGGTTTTGCTGACCTTCGCCTTACGTCTCTTACTCAGGTCCTGCCGGATGGCATCGATAGCGACGGCGATGGATTTGCAGATCACCTCGATATTGATAAAGACAATGACGGTATCACTGACAATGTAGAAGCCCAAACGACGTCTGGTTACATCGCACCGTCTGGTGTCGGTAACGCGATGATCGACGTTAACAATGACGGGTTGGATGACAACTATGTTGGTGTTGGCATTGGGCCGCTGGGCCTTACAGAGGTCGACACCGACGGCGATGGAACAGTTGATACCCTTGATAATGACTCGGACGGTGATGGTGCCGCGGACATAGAGGAGCGTGGCGACGGCGCACCTAATAGCATCACAAGCACTGCTGATACGGATCAAGATGGTCTTTTAGACATATTTGAAGGCGACATTGTTGACGATGATTTTGATGTCAATGATCAGAACGTCGAAGGCGACAATGGTGGTATTGACGGTGGGTATGAGAATTTCACTCTTGCCGACTCCGATGGAGACTCAAATGCTACATCGACGGGTACGGAACGCACCTCCAATAATGCTGAACCCCTAACGTTCGATCTGGATTACCGTGATGTTCAGGCTGACATTGATACAGATGACGATGGTATCGTTGATGCGCGGGATATTGATGATGACAATGACGGTATCCTCGATACCGTAGAGCGTGAATTTACCTACGACACAATTTCCAGCTCTGCCTCCTTCAGCTTCGCACAGTTCCAAGACGGCTCGCTTAATGGTGATGCGGACCGTGTTTACGACGCCATAGGAGGGGGGGGTGTAGAAGATCCTTCAAGGTTGATTGATGGAAATACTGGCACTAATTTTCAGATCAATAAAGATTTTGTAATTGTCGAGTACGATCTTGGGCAGGTTCTTTATCCTGGAACGACAATTACTCTTATTGAGAGCCCGACGTCTGGAAATGATGATGGACTTGCCAAAGTATTTGTCAGCAGCGAGTCGATGTATATTGCTCCAGCTGACGCGGGCACGTCATGGCAAAATACACTCGATAACGCGACCCAGGTGTATGGCGGTGCCAGTGGCGAGGCGTCGGACAAGACCGTAACTATCACAATTACGGAGGAGATGGGGCCCACGCGGTACGTTCAGATCTTGTCCTACGAGGATAAGGTCGATTGGGATGATCTCCAATTTACGACGACGACGCAGCAAGTCGATGTTGATACCGATGGCGATGGCGCACCGGACTATCTCGATATTGACAAGGATAATGATGGTATCTCTGACAATATTGAGGCCCAGACGACTACCGGTTACGTCGCTCCCTCAGGCGCAGGAGACCAGATGGTCGATGCGAATGAGGACGGGCTCGATGACAATTATGATGACGGTAGCGCGTCAGGTCTCACTGAAGTCGATACGGATAGTGACGGCACGCCCGACACCCTTGATCTTGACTCGGATGATGATGGCACCAGTGACCAGGTTGAGTCGGGCCTTTCTGTGGCTGCTACTGCCGATGACGCCGATGGCGACGGCCTCTTGGATGCGTATGAGCATGGTTCGACTGCTGACGGTTTTGTCGTCAATGACGGTGTGGAGCCCCTCGATGGGACGCTCCCTGACATCGATAATGACGCAGCTGGTGGCGTTCCACTGTCGGAAGACCTTGATTTTCGCGATGCGGTAACAACTCCCTTTGTCGAAATTTCCGGAATTAGTACCGACACGGGCTTCTCATCCACAGATGGGATCACGAGTGATCAAACGCTGGTGTTTTCCGGTACGAGTATTCCAGGAGCATCTGTAGAGGTCTTCCTGGACGGTAGCTCTTTAGGGACCGTCACTGTTGATAGCCTTGGTAATTGGTCACTGGATTACACAGGGGTAACACTGGCGGATGGTGATTATGCGCTGGTGGCGACCACAACTGATGTTGGTAGCGGCGTAACGGTCGCGGACAGTTTTGATTTCACCGTCGATACGACGATTGCAGCTTCGATCACGCTCGACCCGGTCACTTCGGACAATGTGATCAACGCTGCCGAGGCCGCCACCGATGTCGCCGTCACCGGCACCGTCGGCGATGACGTGCAGTCCGGCGACACGGTCACACTAGCAGTGGGTGGTAATGTTTACACCGGATTGGTGGATGCCAGCGGCGGTTTTTCAATTGACGTGCCTGGAAGCGTGCTGTTGGCAGATGTCGATCTTACCGTTGCAGCCAGCGTGGCGACGATCGATGCGGCAGGCAATTCCGCGACGGCCACTACCAACCAGGCCTATACCGTCGACACCGATGTCGCGGCCTCGATCACGCTGGCTCCGAT
>WVSO01000033.1 GCA_015689745.1 Rhodobacterales bacterium HKCCSP123
CGGCCGCCGGCCCCCCCTCCGCCGCCGTTCCGGTCAGCGAGGCGGCGCAACGGGCCGTCTTCGACCGCCTGCGCGAGGCATTGCCGCTCTGCGAGGAAGCCGTGACGCTCGCGCCCGAGGCCGGCGGGCCGCTCTTCCACCTTGCCACGATCGAACAGGCTCGCGGCGAGCATCGCAGCGCGGTCGATCTCTACGGGCGTGCCGCGGCTGCCGGCGTCGGGGCCGCGCACACCCGCCTTGGCGATTACTACAATTTCGGCATCGGCCCGATCCGCGCCGATATCGACCGCGCGGTCGAGGCCTATCGCGCCGCGGTCGAGGCGGGCGATCCCGCCGGCATGGCGACGCTCGCCTTCATGCACCGGCTTGGCCGCGGCGTGCCGCGCGACGCGGCCGAGATGGTGCGCCTCTTCCGGGCCGCTTCCGACGAAGGCTACCATTTCGCGCAGGCCAATCTCGCGCAGATCTACCTGACGGGCGAGGGTGTGCCGGGCAATGCCGACCCGGCGCTCGGCATTCCCGACCCGCGGGCCGCCGTGCCGCTCTTCGCGGCCGCCGCCCGTGGCGGGAACCTCGATGCCGCGCTGGCGCTCGGGCGTCTCTACGCCGAGGGGGCCGAGGGCGTTCCGCCCAATCCCGCCTCGCGCCTGCGCTGGACGCGTGTCGCCGCCGAGAGCGGGCTGCCCGATGCCATCGCCGAGCTTGCCTACCTGACGGAGCAGGGCATCGGCGGCCCCGCCGACCCCGTGGCCGCGGCGCAGGGCTATGTCGCGGCGCTCGAGACCGGCGAGGTCGATCCGAATGACCTCCGCGCCGCCGGCGGCCCCCGGCCTCCCGGCTGGGACCGGCAGACCGCGATCGAGTTCCAGCTGATCCTTCAGGAGCGGGGGCTCTACCAGGGCCCCATCGACGGTCTCGTCGGGCCCGGCACGCTTGGTGCGGCGCGCGCCCTCGCGGATTGAAGCATCACTTGAGGAATGTCGCGTTACACATTGAAAACACTCACCGATCCATCGCGTGATACGCGGCGTTCGGCATCATGTCGGACGCGATGGCGAAGCGGTTCGACATGTTGAAGAACCCGATGACATCGGCAAGGTCGAAGATCTCCGCCTCGCTCAGCCCCGCCTCGCGCAGCGCGGCGCGGTCGGGGTCGTCGACCTCCCACGGGGTCGTCGTCAGCTTCCAGGCGAAATCCAGCATCGCGCGCTGGCGCGGCTCCAGCGGCGCGACCCGGTAGTTCATCACCAGCATCTCGCCCAGCTGCGGATCACCCGAAAGCTGTCGCACCGCCTGGCCGTGGGCGACCAGGCAGTAGAAGCACCGGTTGGCCGAGGAAACCACGACCGCCACCATCTCCCTCTCCAGCTTCGACAAGCCGGAGGGGGCCAGCATCAGCGTGTTGTAGTACTGCGCGAAGGCGCGGAGCTTGTCCTGGTTCTTCGAAAAGGTGCGCAGGACGTTGGGCACCATGCCCAGCTTTTCCATGCAGACGTCGAAATACCGGCGCATGTCCTCGTCGAGCTCGGCGGGATCGGGCAGATCGTAGATCGACACGTGATCGGGTTGCGGCATGGCAGGTGTCTCCCCTTCAGGGCGTATCTGCCCTTCATCTTTCCCCAAATACGCGGGGGAGCGCGAGGGGGGAACCCCCTCGCACGGGTCGGCGCCGCAGGCGGCGAAACCCCGGTCAGGCCACCGCGAGCCCTTCGTCGCTCAGCCCGTCGAGCCGGGGCATCAGCGACAGAAGTTCCCGCGTGTAGGCATGCTGCGGCGCCTCGAACAGCGCCTCGGTCTCGGCCACCTCGACGAGCTTGCCGTCCTTCATCACGCCCACCCGGTCGCACATCTGGCGCACCACCGGCAGGTCGTGGCTGATGAACAGCATGGTCAGGTTCAGATGCTCCTGCAAATCCTTGAGAATGTTCAGGATCTGCGCCTGGATCGACACGTCGAGCGCGCTTGTCGGCTCGTCGCAGATCAGGAAGCGCGGCTGGGTCGCCAGCGCCCGCGCGATGGAGATGCGCTGCCGCTGGCCCCCCGAGAACTCGTGCGGATACTTGAGCCCCGCGTCGGCCCCGAGGCCCACACGGTCCAGCAGTTCCGCCACCCGGTCGCGCAGCGCCTGACCCTGCAGGATGCCGTGATGGCGCGCTGGCTCGGCCACGATCTCGTCCACCCGCATCCGCGGATTGAGCGAGGAATAGGGATCCTGGAAGATCATCTGGATCTCGCGCCGATACCAGTCGGGCACGCCGCGCGCGGTGGCGGTCACATCCTTGCCCTCGAAGCGCACCGCGCCGCCATCGACGCCGTAGAGCCCCGCGATCATCCGGGCGATGGTCGACTTGCCCGAGCCGCTTTCACCGACGAGGCCGAACACCTCGCCCTGGCGGATCTCGAATGTCGCGCCGTCCACGGCGGTGAAGTACTCCCGCATCGAGGGCAGGATCGCGCGTTTCGAGATGAACCGCTTGGTGATCCCCTCGGCCTCGACCAGCGGCGTGCCCCGTTCCGCCGTCGTCTGGGGCCAGTTCCGCGCGAGGTCCTCGATCCTGAACTCGGTCACGCGCCCGCCGTAGCCGATCAGGGGGAAGCGGTGCAGCTTGACCGTGGGCCGCGGCACGGCGGCGATGAGCGATTTCGTATAGGGATGCTCCGGCTTGCCCAGCACGCGGGCGGTCGGCCCGCTTTCCACCACCTCGCCCTGGTACATCACCGTGACCACGTCCGTGGTGTCCGCGATGACGCCCATGTCATGCGTGATCAGGATCACCCCCACGTCACGTTCCCGCGCCAGCCCCTTGATCAGGTCGAGGATCTGCGCCTGGATCGAGACATCGAGCGCCGTCGTCGGCTCGTCGGCGATGATCACGTCCGGCTCGGAACAGAGTGCCAGCGCGATCACCACGCGCTGCCGCATGCCCCCCGAGAACTGGTGCGGGTACTGGTTCGCCCGCGCCTTGGCGTTGGGAATGCCGACGCGTTCGATCAGCTCGACGGCGCGCGCACCCGCCTCGGTGTCCGACAGGCCGAGATGTTCCTGGATCGTCTCGACCAGCTGCTGCTTCACGGTGAAGAGCGGGTTGAGGCTGGTCAGCGGGTCCTGGAAGATCATGCTGATCTTCTTGCCGCGCAGCCTGGCCATCGCCTCTGCATCCAGCCCCGAGATCTCTTCGCCGCGGAAGCGGATCACGCCGCCGGTGATCCGTCCCGGCGGGTCCAGAAGGCCCATGACGGCGGCCCCGATGGTGGATTTGCCGGCCCCGCTCTCGCCGACAAGCCCATGGATCTGCCCCGGCTCCACCGTCAGATGCGCGTCCTTCACCGCCGTGAAGGTCTGCCGCCGGGTCGGGAACTGTACGGTGAGGTTCTCGATTTCCAGAAGGGCCATCAGCGCAGCCTCGGGTTCAGCGCGTCGCGCAGCCAGTCGCCCAGCAGGTTCACGGCCAGCGCGAGCGCCAGGAGCGTGCAGGCGGGGAAGAACAGGATCCACCACTCGCCCGAGAAGAGGAAGCCCTGACCGATGCGGATGAGCGTGCCGAGGCTCGGCTCGGTCGGCGGCGCGCCCACGCCGAGGAAGCTCAGCGTCGCCTCGGCGATGATGGCGAGCGCCAGCGAGATGGTGGCGATGACGAGGACGGGTGAGAGCACGTTGGGCAGGATGTGGCGCAGCATGATCGCGGCGGGCGAGCGCCCGATCAGGCGGGCGGCCTGGACGTATTCCTTGGATTTCTCGACCAGCGTGGCGCCGCGCACCACGCGCGCGAACTGTACCCAATCGCTGAGCCCGATGGCGATGATCAGAACCCAGATCGCCACGTCGTTGCGGTATTCAGGTGGCGTGATCCCCTTGGCCACGCCAAAGATCAGCATGGCGACGAGGATGGCGGGGAAGGTCAGCTGCACATCGGCGACACGCATGATGATGGTTTCCACCAGCCCCCCGACATAGCCCGCGATCAGCCCCAGCGTGATCCCCAGCACCATGGCGAAGCCCACGGCGGCAAAGCCCACGAACAGCGAGATGCGCAGGCCGTAGAGGATCGTCGAGAACACGTCCCGCCCCTGGTCGTCGGTCCCGAGCATGAAGCTTTCGCCGGTGAACATGTTGGCCTCGCCCGGTGGCGTGAAGCCGTTCATGAGGTTCAGGGTCGCCGGGTTGAACGGGTCATGCGGCGCGATGAGCGGCGCGAAGATCGCCGACAGGACCAGCAGCAGCGTGACGGCGGCCGAGATCATGGCGACCGGCGAGCGGCGGAAGGAATGGGCGAGATCGCTGTCCCAGGCAAGGGCCAGGCGCGAGCGGGCGCGGGCCGTCTGGACGCTCTGTTCGGGAAGATCCGTCATGGCCTCAGCTCCTCAGCCGTGGGTCGATCGCCACGTAAAGCAGATCGACGATCAGGTTGATGCCCACGAACATCACCGAGATCAGCATCAGGTAGGCAGCCATGACCGGGATATCGACAAACTGGATCGCGTTGATGAAGAGAAGGCCGACACCCGGCCACTGGAACACAGTTTCGGTGATGATCGCGAAGGCGATGATCGACCCAAGCTGAAGGCCCGTCACCGTGATGACCGGCACCAGCGTGTTCTTGAGGGCATGGCGGAAGTTGATCGCCTTGGTCTTCAGGCCGCGCGCGCGGGCGAAGCGGATGTAGTCCTGCCGGAGGACCTCGAGCATCTCGGATCGGACGAGGCGCATGATCAGCGTCATCTGGTAGAGCCCCAGGGTGATCGACGGAAGGATCAGTGCGACAAGCCCGGATCGCGTCAGGAAGCCGGTGGACCAGCCTCCGAGCTGGACGACCTCCCCACGTCCGAAAGACGGCAGGAGCGAGAGCTCCACCGAGAAGAGGTAGATCAGGAGGATGCCGATCAGGAAGGTGGGAAGCGACACGCCGATCAGGCTGAGGGTCATGATCGTGTTGGCGGCCCAGCCATCGCGCCGGATCGCGGTGAAGACCCCGAGGACGATGCCGAAGACGAGCGCGAACAGACCCGAGACGGTGGCCAGCTCCAGCGTGGCCGGAAGACGCTCGGCGATGATCTCGGCCACAGGGCGGCCCTGGCGGTAGGAGATCCCGAGATCCCCCTGCACGGCCCGTTGCAGAAAGTTCCAGTATTGCACGAAGAACGGATCGTTGAGCCCCAGGTTCTCGCGCAGCCGCTCGATGTCCTCGACGGTGCGTTCCTGCCCCAGCATCGTGTCGATCGGATCGCCCACGTAGCGGAACATGGCGAAGGCCACCAACCCCACCACGAGAAGCACGAGCACCGATTGCAGGATTCGGCGTATGATGTAGCTGAGCATGTGCCTGGCGTCCCTGTTCGCGAGGGTCAGGTCTGCATGGCCCCCAATCCCGCGTCAAGCCTTCCCCTCGCGCCAGAGATAGCGCGCGTCCCGCGTCTGTCGCCCGAAGTTGCGCGCGGAAGCACGCCTGCATGCGGAAAGGGCAGCACCGGGACGCGACGTCATCCCGCCCCCCCTCCCGGACGGGGTCCGGACCGTCCGGGCGCGACAAAGGGGCGGCCCGGCGCCCGTCGGGCGACGTCCGGGCGCTACGGTTTTCCTCACCTGCGGAAAAAGCGGGGTCGTGTAGAGTCACAAGGGTCGGATTGAGCCGATGACCCTCACTGGCCAGAGCCATGAGTCCTTTTTCCGAGTGTGGTCTTTCGCACTGGCCTCTTTTCAAGAAAGGACCTTGTCATGTCTCGTTTCACCCTGTCCCTTTCCCTTGCCGCCGCCATGTTCCTGTCCGGCGCCGGTGGCGTCCTCGCCGAAGATGCCGATGTCGCCGCCGGGCTTTCACCGGACATCCTGGACCGTATCGCCGAGCTTCGGACACATGGAGACCGGTTCGACCTCGCGATCCGGCAGATCATCGCCGAGGCCGCGCGTCCGGCCTGGCAGTTCGAAGCCCCCGCGCCCGACACGGACATGGCCGCCTGCATGCAGGTTGCCTGCCTGAACTGATCCGCGCCGCGCGCGCGACCGGGGCCAGCCTTGCAGCAGGGCTGGCACCGGGTTCGTTTCAGTCGGCGGCGCCCATCTGCACCCAGCGCAGGATGAAGAAGTTGTCGGGCCGCTGGGTCACGCTGATGCCGTTGGCGACGCCCCAGAGAAGCGGCTGCACGTAGAGCGGCACGTAGACCATGTCCTCCTGCACGATGGCCGCGGCCTCGTCGAGCATGGCCTGCCGCGCGCTCTCGTCGATCTCGGACTGGATCATCGGCAGCATCTCGTCGATGCGCGGGTTGGTGTAGCCGCCGAAATTCCACGTCCCCAGCCGCTCGCCCGCGGTGTGGACGAGGAAGCGCAGCGGGTGCTCGGCGTCGAAGGTGCCGGGCGACCATCCCAGCAGGTACATGTCGAAATTGTCGGCGCGCAGTTCCGGCCAGTAATTCGAGACCGGCATCGCATCGAGCGTCACCGTCAGGCCGATCTGCGCCAGCATGGCGACGATCGCCTGGCAGACGCTTTCGTCGTTGAGGTAGCGGTCGTTGGTGCAGGAGAGTTCGAAGGCAAAACCCTCGGGATACCCCGCCTCGGCCAGCAGGGCGCGGGCCGCCTCCGGGTCGAAGGCGGGGCGCGTGTCATTGGCGGCCGAGAAGCCGCGCGCCGAGGGCGGCACGAGCTGGCTTGCCGGTTCGGCAGCGCCGCGCATGATCGTCTGCAGGATGGCGGGCACGTTCACGGCCTGCGCCACGGCCTGCCGGACGCGGACATCGGCAAAGGGGTTCTCGGCCCCGTTGCGGAGCGTGTCGTGATCATGGGCGAAGCCCAGCATGATCACGCGGGTCTCGATGCCCCTGAGGACGATGGCCTCGCCGCTGGCATCGATGCGCTCGGCGTCCTGCACCGGGACGGGGTCGATCATGTCGATCTCGCCCGACAGAAGTGCCGCGACCGCCGTGGCGGAGTTCTGGATCGGGGTGAAGACCGCGCGGGTCAGGTTGTGCTCGGGCTCGCCCCACCAGCCCTCGAAGGGCACCAGGACCGTCTCGAGGTCGGGTTGGCGGCTGTCCAGAAGGAAGGCGCCGGTGCCGTTCACGTTCAGCGTGGCGAAATTCTCGGCATCCCGCGCGGGGCGCTCGGCGCCGTTCGCGGCCGCCCATCCGCTGTCCATGATCATCCAGTTGGCGATGGAGTCGGGAAAGATCGGCTGCGGGGAGCTGGTCAGGATGTCGACCGTGTAGTCGTCGACGACCACCACCTCCGAGACGGGTGCGAACCAGCTGCGCACGTCCGATTCCTCGCTCGCGGCGCGCTCGTAGCTGAAGAGGACGTCCTCGGCCGTGAACTCGGCCCCGTCGTGGAACGTCACGCCCTCGCGCAGGGTGAAGCGCCAGCCGGTGCCCTCGGGCAGCGGTTCCCACGCCGTCGCGAGCGACGGCTCGATGGTCATGTCGCGCCCGCGGCGGACAAGCCCCTCGTAGACGTTGTTGAGAAAGCCCAGCACGGGGGCCGAGCTGACCGCATGCGGGTCCATCGTCTGCGGGTCGGTGGTGGCGGCCCAGCGGAAGGTTTCGGAAAATGCGGGTGTGGCCAGCGCCGCGGCAAGCGCGGTGGCCAGTAGAAGGCGGTTCATGATCGGGGTCCCCTGTTTGATGTGCGGCAGCCTGACGCAGGTTGGGCCGGGATGCAAAGCCAATAGTTTCACGCCTCTGTGATGGGGGCGGTGCGGCGCGGTCAGCCCCAGACCAGGTGCGTGACGTGGTAGAAGACCGGTGCGGCAAAGATCACGCTGTCGAGCTGGTCGAGAAAGCCGCCCTGGCCGGGGATCAGGTGCGACCAGTCCTTCACCCCCTTGTCGCGCTTGATCGCGGCGAAGACGAGGCTTCCGAACATCCCCGCGGTGCTGGCCAGCGCCGCCATCGCCGCCGCCCCCAGCGGCCCGAAGGGCGTGATCCAGCTGAGGCCCGCGCCGATCAGCGCCGCCGCGGCGATGCCCGTGACCATTCCCTCCAGCGTCTTGGGCGAAAGCCCGGGTGCGACGCGACGCCGCCCGAAATGGCGGCCCGCGTAATAGTCGAAGAGGTCGCCGAACTGCACCACCATCGCAAGGAAGACGATCAGCAGGACCGAGCGGTCCTCGGCCCCCGGTCCCATGTCGAAGGTCAGCAGCGCGGGGACATGGCTGATGCAGAAGACGCAGATCATGAGCCCCCACTGCATCTCGGCCACGCGGACGAGGAAGCGCCGCGGGTCGCCCCTGAGGGCCGAGACGATGGGCAGGAGCAGGAAGGCGTAGACCGGGATGAACACGGTATGCAGCGCGGTCCAGCCGAGACCCACGAAGACGTATTGCAGGGGGAGGATCACGAAGGCCGCCAGCGCCAGCGACAGGTGATCGGCCCGGCGCTTGTAGGCGTAGGTCAGGAACTCGCGCAGCGCTGCGAAACTGGCGAAGGCAAAGAGCAGCAGGATGCCGATCTCGCCCGAGAACACGGCGAGCGACAGGAGGATCACCATCGCCCACCAGGAATGCACGCGGGTCATGAAGGTCTCGACCACCGGGTCGGTTTCCCCGTGGGGAAGGCGGGCGCGCAGGATCTCGCCCAGCACGGTCAGCGCCGTCAGAAGGCCGATCACCCCCATGGCGAGAAACAGGATGTCGAGCGCGGTCTGTTCGCTCATGGCTCGGCATCCGGCGGCGGCGGTCTGAGCGCGACCAGCGCCTCGGCCGCGCGGGCAAGGAAAGCATCCTTGGTCTCTCCCTCGGCCACGTGCAGCGGCGTACCGAAGGTTACCGTGCAGATCAGCGGCAAGGGGATCACCTCGCCCTTCGGCATGATCTCGTTGAGGTTGGCCACCCAGGACGGCACGAGGTCCACCCCGGGCCGGGCGCGCCCGATGTTGTAGAGCCCGGCCCGGAAGGGCAGCAGCGGCTCGTCGCCCATGTTGCGGTTGCCCTCGGGGAAGATGATCAGGCTCGACCCTTCGTCGAGGGCCGAGAGGATCGCCTCCATCGGGTCCTCGGTCCGCGCCTCGGGGCGGCGATCGACGAGGACGCAGTTGAAGACCTCGGGGCCGACGAAGGCGCGGAGCCTCGTGCTCAGCCAGTAGTCCGCGGCGGCCACGGGCCGCGTGCGCCGCCGGATATGGGCGGGCAGGCAGGCCCAGATCATCGGCATGTCCGCGTTCGAGACGTGGTTGGCGTAGTAGACGCGCTGCCGCGCGACGGGTTCCGTTCCGCGCCAGTCCGCGCGCACGGCGGTGATGAAGCGCGCGACGAAGACAAGCGCATGGCCCACGATGCGCGCTGCCATCCGGCGCGGCAGGCTTCGCCGCGATGCTGCGGTCATCATCTTCGTCCTCCCCTTGGGCGACTGTGACGATCCGGTGAACGCGGCGTCAAGGGGCAGGCTCGGCCTGCCCGCGGGGCATCTCGACAAGCGTCGGGCGGGTGGGCTAGCGTCCGGCACCGCCCGCAGGCCGGACGGCGCCGGGGCCGGCGCGCCGCCGTCATCCGTCCGCGGCCGGACCGACCACGAACGCTGGGACAGCATGGACGACACCCGCCTGATCTTCGGCCTCGGTTCCGGGCGTTGCGGCACGACATCGCTCGCGACCCTTCTGAACGGCATCCCCGGGGTCGTCTGCTTTCACGAGAGCAATGCGATGGGCATGGCCTGGTCGGGGGCGGAGCATGCCGTCCACTCCGTGCTGAACGATTTCCAGGCCGTGCTTGCGGGCGGCCCACGGGCCGTCTCTGTCGACCTGGGTGCCTATCGCCCGCTGGAAGGCTTCGACCCGCTTCATCGTCTGAAGACGCTGGAACGGGTCCGCGCGATCGGCGACGTCGCCTCGTGGTACCTGCCCTATGTCGAGCTGATCCTCGAACGGGAACCCAACGCGGTGTTCCCCTGCCTGCGCCGCGACAGGCAGGAAACGGTGGAGAGCTTCGTCAGGAAGGTGACGGTCCTGCGCCCCCGGACGCTCGGCGGTCGTCCCTTCGGCAAGCGGCGCCAGGTGGCGGCGCAGCGCCAGCGCAATCACTGGGTCGATCATGACGGCAGCAGGTGGATCGCCTCGCCCCGCTATGACAGGTGCTTCCCGCATTACGAGCAGGGCCTGACCCTCGAACAGGCCATCGGCCGCTACCATGACGCGTACTACCGCACCGCGGAGGCGCTCGCCGCGCGTCACCCGGGGGCTGTGCGCGTCTTCGACGTCACGGCCCTGAACTCGGCGGCGGGGCAGGCCGGGATCCTTGACTTCTGCGGGATCACCGCGGCTGCGGGGTATCGCCCAGCGCATGTGAACCGCGGTTGACTGTGCCGCCCTGTCGGCGATGCTGACTGCGAACCCGATGACATCGGGCCGGCGACACTCGGAAGGGGAGCGCGATGAAGGTCGGTATCGTGGGCGCCGGCATGGTCGGATCGGCGGCGGGCTTTGCCCTGACGCTAAAGGGGATCGCCAACGAGGTCGTCTTCATCGACCTGAACGCGGCCCGCGCGCGGGCCGAGGCCGAGGATATCGCCCATGCCGTCCCCTTCGGCGCACCCGCCGTGGTGCGCGCGGGCGGCTACGGCGATCTCGACGGGGCGGGGGTGGTCATTCTCGCCTGCGGCGTGTCGCAGAAACCGGGCGAGACACGACTGGCGCTCCTCGGGCGCAACGCCGAGGTCTTCCGAGCCGTGGTGGGAGAGGTGATGGCCCATGCGCCGGAGGCGATCCTGCTGGTCGCGTCCAACCCGGTCGACATCATGGGGCAGGTGACACAGGCGCTGTCCGGCCTTCCGCCGGGGCGCGTGATCGGGTCGGGCACGATCCTCGACACCGCGCGGTTCCGCTGGCTGGTGGGGCGGCACCTCGGGATTTCTCCCGGGTCGGTGCATGCCTACGTGCTCGGGGAACATGGGGACAGCGAGGTCCTGGCCTGGTCGAACGCGCGGGCCGGATCGGTGCCGCTCGCCAGTTTCGCCGCCCAGATCGGTGCGCCGCTGACCGACGATGTCCGCGCCCGGATCGACACGGGCGTGCGCCGCGCGGCCTACACGATCATCGAGGGCAAGGGCGCGACCTGGTACGGGATCGGCGGCGGTCTTGCCCGGATCGTGGCCGCCATCAAGGGCGACGAACAGGCGGTCCTGTCGGTCTCGACCGTCGAGCCGGAGGTGTCCGGCATCGGCCCCGTCGCCCTCTCCTTGCCCCGGCTCGTCGGGCGCGAGGGCGTGACCGCGACGCTCTGGCCCGAGCTGGACGCGGCCGAGGCCGAGGGGCTGCGCGCCTCGGCGGCGATCCTGCGCGGGCAGGTCGAGACGCTGGGGCTATGAGCCGGCGAAGAGCGCGCCCCTGATCTCGGGGCGGAGCAGCTCGCTGATCCGGCGCGCGCCATGCCCCTGCGCCTCGGCCCGCTGGAACAGGTCATGGACGGCGCGCGACATGGGCGTGTCGTGGCCGGAGCTTTCGAGGTAATCGGCGATATAGCGCATGTCCTTGGCGGCATTGCCGACCGAGAAGACATAGCCCGAGAAATCGCCGTCCCGCGCCTTGCCCATGATCCGGTTCAGCACGCCCGAATTGGCCGAGCCGCATTGCACCACGTCATGAAGCTGGCCCCAGTCGATGCCCTCGTCGGCCGCGGCCCGGAAGGCCTCGGTCACCAGCGCCGCAATGCCCATCACCATGTAGTTGTTGATGAATTTCGCCCTAGCCCCGGCGCCCACCGGGCCGAAGTGTTCGACCCTTTCGCAGAAGGCGGAGAGCACCGGCGCGGCGCGGGCGAAGCCCTCGGGCGTGGCGCCGACCAGCGCGCCGAGGACGCCGTCGGCGGCCTGCTGCGCGCCGCCCGTGAGTGGCGCTTCGGCGAACTCCACCCCTTGTGCCGCAAGCCGTTCGGCCAAGGCCAGCGTCGAGGCCAGCGCCGAGGTCCCCGTGTCGATCACCACCTGGCCGGGGCGGAGCACCGGGGCCATCTGGTCCAAGACGCTCTCGACCACGGTCGAGTTGGGCAGGCACAACACCACCACGTCGGACGCCGCCGCCACCGCCGCCGCGTCGGCATGCTCCGTCGCGCCCTCGGCCACCAGCGCCTCGATCACCGCGCGGTCCCGGTGCGCCATGGTCTGCAGCCCGCCGGTCTTGGCCAGCAGGTTCCGCCCCATGCCCGCGCCCATCGCGCCCAGCCCGATCAGCCCGATCCGCTCGCTCATATCGTCCAGCCGCCATCCACGACGAAGAACTGCCCCGTCGCGGCCCTGGACTCGTCCGAGGCGAGGTAGACCACCATCGGCGCGATATCCTCGGGGTGGGTCATCTCGCGCAGGGGCTGGCGGTCGAGCATCGCCTCGTAGGCGGCGTCATAGTCGCCGCGCGCGGCCATCCGCGCCTTGAGCGAGGGCGTCAGAACCGTGCCCGGGCAGATCGCGTTGCAGCGGATGCGCGCCTGTATGTAATCGGTCGCGATGGCCTTGGTCAGGCCCATCACCGCACCCTTGGTCGCGCCATAGGCGCAGCGGCTGGCCGCCCCCGTGATCGCCGAGACGACCGAGGCCATGTTGATGATCGACCCGCCGCCGTTCTCGATCATGCGGGGCAGGAAGGCCTCGGTCATGCGGGCCATGCCGCGGATGTTGATGGCGAAGGAACGGTCCCAATCCGCGTCCGTCGCCTCCAGAAGCGTGCCGTCATGCACCCAGCCCGCGCAGTTGAACAGAACGTCCGGCGTGGGGCTTGCGGCGGCGAAGGCGGCAATGCCCGCCGCATCGGTCACGTCCAGCAGAGCGGTGCGGATATTGCCATGCTCGGCCGCAAGGCTTTCAAGCGCGGCCGCGTCCACGTCGGTGGCATGCACCGTAGCGCCCTCCCGCGCCATGGCGAGCGCCGAGGCCCGCCCGATCCCCGCACCCGCCGCCGTCAGGATGACGGTCTTTCCCTCCAGTCTCATGCGTCCCTCCCTTGCCGCGCCGCCCGACGCTACAACAGCGCGGGGCGGGGGCAAGGGGCATCGCCATGATGCGCCTTGTGCCGGGGCGAGGGAGCGGTGAACATGGCCACCGGAGCAGGAGGGGAGAGACCAGCATGAAATGGGCACGCGGCAAGACCGGGGCGGGCGAGATCGTCACCGGCGTGATCGAGGGCGAGGCGCTGCACCCGCGGGCGGCCCTCGGCTCGGAAGAGGCGGCGGGCGAAGCGGTCGCGCTGTCGGCGATGACGCTGCTGCCGCCCGTGGTTCCGGGCAAGTTCATCGGGCTTTGGAACAACTTCAAGGCCGCCGCCGAGAAGAACGGCAATGACCACCCCACGCATCCGCTGTGGTTCCTGAAGGCCGAGACCTCGCTGGCCGGGCCGGGGGCCGAGGTCGCGCTGCCCGAGAGCGCGGGGCGCGTGGTCTTCGAGGGCGAGCTGGGCATCGTGATCGGAGCGACCCTCAAGGACGCGACCGAGGATCAGGCCCCGGCCGCCATCCTCGGCTACACCTGCGTGAACGACATCACCTCGCTCACCGTGCTGACCGCCGACCCCAGCTTCCCGCAATGGACGCGGGCGAAAAGCTTCGACGGCTTCGGCGTGATCGGCCCGGTGATCGAGACGGATGTCGACTGGTCCGGGCTGACCGTGACGGTCAATGTCGACGGGCGCGAGCGGCAGAGCTACCCGGCCGCCGACATGATCCTTACCCCGCCCGAGATCGTGCGCCTGTTGTCGCAGGACATGACGCTGAACCCCGGCGACGTGATCGCCTGCGGCACGTCGCTGGGCGCGCGGCCCGTGAAAGCGGGGCAGGTGGTCGAGGTGGTGATCGAGGGGATCGGCGCGCTGCCGGTGACGATGACGGCGCCACCTGCGGCAGGTTGAGGTCCAACAAGAAACCGCCCCGGATGCCGGGGCGGTTTCCCGTGTCGCACTGTCCTGCCGGATCAGTTCAGCGAGAAGTACTTGAACTTCACGCTGTCATCCGCGTCCACGGTCATGTTCCAGGCGTCGGAAACGCCCCAGTTCAGGACCTGGTTGTGGATCGGGATGTAGATCAGCTCTTCCTCGGCCATGGCGAACAGGTCCGCGATGGTCTGGTTGCGCGCCTCGAGATCGGTGTTCGAGGTGAGCGAGGCGATCATCTCGTTCATCTCGGGGTCGTCGAAGCGGGTGCCGTTCCAGGAGCCGCGGCCCTCGGTGCGGCCGTGGTAGAGGAAGTTGAAGATGTATTCCGCGTCATAGGTCGGAACGCCCCAGCCGAGCAGGTAGAAATCCGTCTCGAGGTTGGCGATCAGCGGGAAGTGCTGGGCGCGGGGCAGGGCCGAGAGGTTGGCGGTGATGCCGATCTGGGCCAGCATGCCCACCGCCGCCTGGCAGATTGCTTCATCATTGATGTAGCGATCGTTGGGGCAGTCGAGCTGGATCGAGAAGCCATCGGCATAGCCTGCCTCGGCCATCAGGGCGCGGGCGGCTTCGACGTCATAGGCCGGGTACTGGTCAAGCTCGGCGGTCCAGCCGTTCACCGGCGGGGGCGAGATCACGCCCGCCGGGGCCGACTGGCCGCGCATCACGACCTGCTGGATGGCCTCGCGGTTGATCGCGATGTCGATCGCCTGGCGCACGCGCAGGTCGGCGAGCGGGTTGGCCCCCTCGACGCTGTCGAGCGTCAGGTCGTCGTCGCCCACGTTCATGCCGAAGAAGATCACCCGGTTCTGCGCCGCGGTGGCCAGGCCGATGCCGTCGGCCTCGGACACGCGCTGAAGGTCCTGCACCGGCACGTCCTGGATGAAATCCACCTCGCCGGTCAGAAGCGCGGCGACGCGCGTCGCGGGGTTCTGGATCGGCGTGAAGATGATTTCGGTCACGTCCATCGGAAACGCGTCCATCCCCCAGTAATCCGGGTTTTGGGTCATCACCGTGCGCACGTCGGCCTCGCGGCTTTGCAGCACGAAGGGGCCGGTGCCGTTGGTGTTGCGCGCGGCATAGGTGTCTTCGCCCGCGGCGTAGTCCTGCACCTCTTCGGCCCCGTTCTCCGCGGCCCAGCCCGCGTCCATCATCATGATGTTCGTCAGGTTGTTCGGCAGAAGCGGGTTCGGACCGTCGGTCACGATCTCGACGGTGTAGTCGCCGGTGGCCCGCACTTCGGTCACGCCGGTCAGAAGCTCCTTGAAGTTCGAGGTCTCGGACCGTGCGCGGTCCAGCGAGAAGACCACGTCTTCGGCGGTGAACTCCTGCCCGCCGTGGAAGGTGACGCCCTCGCGGAGCGTGAAGACCCAGACGTTCGGGTCATCGGCAGAAGGTTCCCACGAGGTCGCGAGCGCGGGCTCCATCGCACCTTCCATGTTCCGCACGATCAGCGGTTCGTAGATCTGGTGCATCAACGTGGTGGTGGGGCCCTCGTTCTGGGAATGCGGGTCGAGGGTCAGCGCCTCGGCGGCGCGCGCCCAGCGCAGCGTCTCGGCCGAAACCGCCGAGGCGGTCAGGGCCGTGGTCGCCAGCAGGGCCGCGCCAAAGGCGGCAAAACGGGTGGTCATGGTGAATACTCCCTGTTCGTTTTGTTTATGGCCGCAAGTATGGATACGTTTCTGGCGCTGTCCACCCGTCGCGCCCGCGATAATGGCGTCTGCCCAATTTTCGGGCGGCAGGGACCCTGCGGCGCGCGTCTTGCCCGGTCTGCGGCAGGGGGATGCAATTGCCCGGCGCGCCGATTAGGTGCAGGATGCACGAGGATGCCGCCGAGGAACCGCCCGCCATGCCCGCCATCGCCGAACAGCACGACTGGATCGACCGCTTCGAAGGTCTCTCCCGGCTCGAGCCGCGCATCCGCGACGTCCTGAGCACGCGCAGCCAGGTGATCCGCGTGCCCGCGAACACGGTGATCTTCGGCCCGGGCAAGTCGCCCGACAACATGCTTCTCCTGCTTGACGGAACGGTCCGCGTGCAGCAGCTGGCCGAGAACGGGCGCGAGGTGGTGCTCTACCGCGTGACCGCGGGGGAAAGCTGCGTGCTGACGACCGCCTGCATGCTGGCCTACGAGGATTACGCGGCCGAGGGCGTGGCCGAGACGGACATCGTGGCCGCCGCCATCCCGCGGGCCGTGTTCGACGATCTGGTCTCCAGTTCGAAGGAATTCCGCAATTTCGTCTTCCGCGCCTATTCGCGGCGGATCACCGACCTGTTCCACGTGATCGAGGACATCGCCTTTCGCCGGATGGACATTCGCCTGGCGCAGAAGATCATCGAGCGCGCGGATACCGGCGTGCTCAGGGCCACCCATGCGCAACTGGCCGCCGAGCTTGGGACCGCGCGCGAGGTCATCTCGCGCCAGCTGGCCGAGTTCCAGCGCCGCGGCTGGATCGCGCAGGGCCGCGGCACGGTCGAGATTCTCGACTGCGACGGGCTGAGGAAGCTCGCCGAGAGCTGAGGCGCGGCCGCCTCCGGCGCGTGCGCAGATTTTTTCGAAAATTTATTTTTATTCATTTCAATGACATGGGCAGCTTTCCCGGCTCATGAGGCCCGGTCTCACCCGTTGTGTGACTAGGTCACTGATTGGCGACTGACGACTCGGTATTCATCATCCAGCGAATAGGAAGGAGACCAGTCGACATGACTGCAATCGTTGATACATGCGCGGTGATCCACGCCGGAGGACTGGCATGATCGAAACCGCATTCACCCCTTGGCAATCGCTTGGTGGCGGTGTCCTCATCGGCCTCGCGTCGACCCTGCTCATGCTGGTGATCGGCCGCGTGATGGGGGCGACCGGCATCCTGGCCGGTGTCTTCGCCCCCGCCTCGATCGCGGATGCAAGCTGGCGCATCGCGGTGCTGCTCGGCATGGTGACCGGGCCTGCAGTCTACTGGCTGGCCACGGGCGGCATGCCCGAGATCACCGTGCCGGTCTCGACCCCCATGCTGCTGATCGGCGGCTTCATCGTCGGCATCGGCGTGACCTATGCCTCGGGCTGTACTTCCGGCCACGGCGTCTGCGGCCTGGCGCGGCTTTCGCCGCGGTCCTTCGCGGCGACGCTCACCTTCATGGCAACCACCGCGGCGACCGTCTTCGTCGTCCGCCACGTGATCGGAGGCTGACCCAGATGCACCTGATCCTCGTCTACCTGATCGGCGTGATCTTCGGCACCGGGATCGTCATCTCGGGCATGGCGAACCCCGCCAAGGTCATCAACTTCTTCGATGTCGCGGGCAGCTGGGACCCCAGCCTCGCCTTCGTGATGGGCGGCGCGCTCATCGTCGCGGGCATCGGCTACCGCCTGGTCTTCGGCCGCGCGCGGCCCTTGTTCGAAGGCAAGTTCATGCTCCCCACCGCCCGGAACCTCGATGCACGCCTGATCGGCGGCTCGGCGGTCTTCGGCATCGGCTGGGGCATCGCCGGCTTCTGCCCCGGCGGCGCGCTGCCCGCGCTCGGCACCGGCCGGTGGGAGGTGATCGCCTTCGCCGCCGCCATGCTCGCCGGCATCTTCGCCGCCCGTTCCCTGCAATCCCTCTCGCGGCCCAAGCCCGCGACCACCTGAACCATCCCGAGGAGACACGACCATGACCGACAATTCCGTCAACATGAACGTCCGCCCCGAGGTCGAACCGTTCTTCGACCCCGCCACCAACACGATTTCCTACGTCGTGAAGGACCCCAACTCGAACAGCTGCGCCATCGTCGACAGCGTGATGGACATCGACTACGCCGCCGGTCGCATCAGCTACGAGAGCGCCGACGCGATCATCGCCTATGTCCAGGAGAAGGGCCTCAAGGTCGAGTGGCTGATCGAGACCCATGTCCACGCCGACCACCTGTCGGGTGCGCCCTACATCCAGGAGAAGCTGGGCGGCAAGATCGGCATCGGCAAGAACATCACCGTGGTGCAGGACACCTTCGGCAAGGTCTTCAACGAAGGCACCGAGTTCCAGCGCGACGGGTCGCAGTTCGACGCGCTCTTCGAGGACGGCGACACCTACGAGATCGGCGGCATGCGCGCCTTCGCGATCTACACGCCGGGCCACACCCCCGCCTGCATGACGCATGTGATGGGCGACGCGGCCTTCGTGGGTGACACGCTGTTCATGCCCGACGGCGGCTCGGCGCGCGCCGACTTCCCCGGCGGGGACGCGGGCACGCTCTACGACAGCATCCAGAAGGTGCTGGCGCTGCCCGACGACATGCGCCTCTTCATGTGCCACGATTACGGTCCGAACGGCCGTGACATCCAGTGGGAAACCACCGTGGCCGAGGAAAAGGCGCACAACATCCACGTCGGCGGCGGCAAGACGAAAGAGGAATTCGTCAAGTTCCGCACCGAGCGCGACGCGCAGCTCGACATGCCCCGGCTCATCATCCCCTCGCTGCAGGTGAACATGCGCGCGGGAGAGGTGCCGAAGGACAAGGACGGACGTCCGATGCTCAAGGTTCCGGTCAACGCCCTCTGAATCTTGAGCCGCGCGGCGGGGGAAGCGCTTGCCCCCCGCCGCCCCCCCTTCGGGAGCGAATTGTCACAGGAGGAGGCGCCGCCATGGACGCCCGCACGATCACGTCTGGCCTGTCGGTCAGCCCCCAGATCACAGCAGAAGATGTGCAGACCGCCAAGGACCACGGCTTCCGCGCGATCATCTGCAACCGTCCCGACGGCGAGGGGATGGACCAGCCGAACTTCGAGGAGATCGAGACGGCGGCCAGGGCCCTGGGCCTCGAGGCCCGCTACCTGCCCATCGTCGCGGGCAAGGTCATGGATGACGATGCCGAGGCCTTCGGCAGGCTCCTGGAAGAGCTGCCGGGCCCGGTCCTTGCCTATTGCCGGACCGGCACGCGCTCCGCCACGCTCTGGTCGCTGGCGGTCGCGAAGTCCAAGCCGGTCGCCGACATCCTCGCCGCGACGCAGGCCGCGGGCTACGACATGGGCGGCGTCGTGCGCCGCATCGCCAACGGCGGCAAGACGCCCACCGACCGGGCCGATGCGCAGTTCGACGTCGTGATCGTCGGCGGCGGGGCCGCGGGCATCGCGGTGGCCGCCTCGCTGAAGGCGCGCAAGCCCAACCTCGATCTCGCGATCATCGACCCCGCCGACATCCACTACTACCAGCCCGGCTGGACCATGGTGGGCGGCGGCATCTTCGAGCCGCAGAAGACCGCCAAGACGATGGGCAGCCTGATCCCCGCGGGGGTCCACTGGATCAAGTCCGCCGTCGCGGCCTTCGAGCCCAAGGACAATGCCGTCATCCTCGATGGCTGCCGCGTGGTGAAATACCGCCGCCTGATCGTGGCGCCCGGCCTCAAGCTGGACTGGCACAAGGTCGAGGGGCTGGTCGATACGCTCGGCCAGAACGGTGTGACCTCGAACTACCGCTACGACCTCGCGCCCTACACCTGGGAGCTTGTGAAGGGCCTGAAGAGCGGCCGCGCCGTCTTCACCCAGCCGCCGATGCCGATCAAATGCGCCGGTGCGCCGCAAAAGGCGCTGTATCTTTCCGGTGACCATTGGCACCGCGAAGGCGTGCTCGACAAGATCGACATCCAGTTCATGAACGCGGGCGGCGTGCTGTTCGGGGTCAAGGATTACGTCCCCGCGCTGCAAAGCTACATGAACCGCTACCGGGCCGAGCTGAACTTCTTCCACAACCTCGTGGCGGTCGATGGCCCGGCGAAAAAGGCCTGGTTCGAGGTGAAGGAACCCGAGACGGAGGTCCGCACCGTCGAGGTGGCGTTCGACATGATCCATGTCGTCCCGCCGCAGACGGCCCCCGATTTCATCCGGGTTTCGCCGCTTGCCGATGCCGCGGGCTGGGTCGATGTCGACCAGGCCACGCTGCGCCACAAGACCTACGAGAACATCTGGTCGCTCGGCGACGTGATGAACGCGCCCAACGCCAAGACCGCCGCGGCAGCCCGGATGCAGGCGCCCATCGTGGCCGAGAACGTGGCCGACGACATCGACGGGCGTTCGCCCACGGCGATCTACAACGGCTACGGCTCCTGCCCGCTGACGGTGGAAAAGGGCAAGATCGTTCTGGCGGAATTCGGCTACGGCGGCACGCTGCTGCCCAGCTTCCCGCGCTGGCTGATCGACGGCACGAAACCCACCCGCGCGGCCTGGTTCCTCAAGGAAACCGTGCTGCCGCCCTTCTACTGGAAGGCGATGCTGCGCGGGAAGGAATGGATGGTGAAGCCCGAAAAGGTCACCGCCCGCTGAGACACCCCCGGGCGGTCCGGCCCCTCGGGCCGCCCCAACACCAGAAAGACCGACCGGCATGACGACCGACCTCATCACCCTTGCGAAACGCTACGTGCCCGTGCTCGACTGGGGTCGGCGGTACAATCGCGACGCCTTCCAGAACGACATGATCGCGGCGGTGATCGTGACGATCATGCTGATCCCGCAATCGCTGGCCTATGCGCTGCTCGCGGGTCTGCCGCCCGAGGCGGGGCTTTACGCCTCGATCCTGCCGATCATCCTTTACGCGATCTTCGGGACCTCGCGCGCACTGGCCGTGGGCCCCGTGGCGGTCGTCTCGCTGATGACGGCGGCGGCCGTGGGGCAGGTGGCCGAGCAGGGAACGGCCGGTTACGCCATCGCCGCGCTGACGCTTGCGGTGCTCTCGGGCGGCATCCTGCTGGCGATGGGACTGTTGAAGCTGGGGTTCCTCGCCAACTTCCTGAGCCATCCTGTCATCGCGGGCTTCATCACCGCGTCGGGCATCCTGATCGCCGCGAGCCAGTTCAAGCATATCCTCGGCATCGACGCCCACGGCCACACGCTGCCCGAGGTGCTCTACACGCTGAACGAGAACATGAACGACGCGAACCCGATCACCATCGCCATCGGCGTGGGGGCGACGCTGTTCCTGTTCTGGGTGCGCAAGGGGCTGAAGCCGCTCCTCATCGCGCGCGGTGTCAAGCCGAAGCTGGCCGATGTCGCGCAGAAGGCCGGGCCGGTCGGCGCCGTCGTCGTCACCACGCTCGCGGTCTTTGCCTTCGGCCTCGCCGACCGCGGTGTCGCCATCGTGGGCCAGGTGCCGCAGAGCCTGCCGCCGCTGACCATGCCGAGCTTCTCGCCCGAGCTCATCAGCGCGCTTTTCGTCCCGGCGCTGCTGATCTCGGTCATCGGCTTCGTCGAGTCGATCTCCGTCGCCGAGACGCTTGCGGCCAAGAAGCGCCAGCGCATCGACCCCGACCAGGAGCTGATCGGCCTCGGTGCCGCCAACATCGGCGCCGGCTTCACCGGCGGCTACCCGGTGACGGGCGGCTTCGCCCGCTCGGTCGTGAACTTCGACGCGGGTGCCGAGACGCCGGCGGCGGGCGCCTTCACCGCCGTGGGCCTTGCCATCGCCGCGCTGGCGCTCACGCCGCTGGTGTTCTTCCTGCCGAAGGCGACGCTCGCGGCCACGATCATCGTCGCGGTCCTTTCCCTCGTCGATTTCTCGATCCTCAAGACCAGCTGGGGCTACTCCAAGGCCGACTTCACGGCCGTCGCGGCGACGATCCTCCTGACCCTTGGTCTTGGCGTCGAGACCGGCGTTTCGGCGGGCGTCGTTCTTTCGATCCTCCTGCATCTCTACAAGACTTCGAAGCCCCACGTGGCCGAGGTCGGCCTTGTTCCCGGTACCCAGCACTTCCGCAACATCCGCCGCCACGTCGTCGATACCGACCCCGCGGTCATCACCATCCGGATCGATGAAAGCCTTTATTTCCCGAACGCCCGTTTCCTCGAGGATTACGTCCTCGACCGGGTCGCGGCCGACAAGGACGTCCGGCACGTGGTGCTGATGTGCTCGGCGGTGAACGTGATCGACTATTCCGCGCTCGAGGCGCTCGAGGTGCTGAACCATCGGCTCAAGGACATGGGCATCACGTTGCACATGTCCGAGGTCAAGGGCCCGGTCATGGATCGGCTGGAGAAGTCGCACTTCCTTCAGGAACTGACCGGCCGGGTGTTCCTGTCGCAATTCGACGCCTGGGTCGCGCTGACCGCCGACAGGACGCCGAAGGCGGCCGAGTAGGGGGCTTCAGTCCACCACGCCCAGGGCCGGGCGCGGCCCGTCTCCCATCGCACGGTTGTCCGCGTCGAAGAAGGTGACCGCATCGGCATCGGCCCCGATATGGACGCGCCCGCCTTCCTTCAGAAGGCTGCCGCGCCCGTCGCGCAGGATCACGCGCTCCTCGCCGATACGCAGGTGGATCAGCGTCTCGGCGCCAAGCGCCTCGACCAGGACCACGTCGGCCTCGGGCCCCTCGCGCGCGATGCGCAGCGCCTCGGGCCGGACGCCGACCGCGCCCGCGCCGGGCCGCGCGCCGCCTGCGAACCCCGCCATGGCCTGACCGGCGGGCGAGCCGATCTCGTAGACGTTCATCGGCGGTGCCCCGATGAACTCGGCCACGAAGCGGCTCGCGGGACGTTCGTAGAGGTCCATCGGCGTGCCGATCTGCTCGATCCTGCCCTCGGACATGATGACGATGCGGTCGGCGAGGCTCATCGCCTCGACCTGGTCGTGGGTGACGAAGACGAAGGTCGCACCCAGCCGCGCGTGCAGGTCCTTCAACTCGGCACGCAGTTGCGTGCGCAGCTTGGCGTCGAGGTTCGAGAGCGGTTCATCGAAGAGGAACACGGCGGGTTCGCGCACGATGGCGCGGCCCATCGCGACGCGCTGGCGCTGTCCGCCCGAGAGCTGCCGGGGCTTGCGGTCGAGATACTGGGTGATCTGCAGCGTCTCGGCGGCCTCGGAGATGCGGCGATCGATCTCGGGCCGCGGGGTGCCCTTGTTCTTCAGCCCGTATTCCATGTTCTTGCGCACGCTCATGTGCGGGTAGAGCGCGTAGTTCTGGAACACCATGGCGATGTCGCGCTCGGCGGGTTCCAGCTTGTTCACCACGCGGCCCGCGATCTCGACCTCGCCCTCGGTGATCGTCTCGAGACCCGCGATCATGCGCAGCATCGTGGACTTGCCGCAGCCCGAGGGGCCGACCAGCACGATGAATTCGCCGTCGGCGATATCGACCGACGCGCCTTTGACGGCCGAGACGCCGCCCGGATAGGTCTTTCCCACGTTGCGGATTTTCAGCTCGGCCATGGTTATTTCTCGCTGTCCACGAGGCCCTTCACGAAGAGCCGCTGCATGAAGATCACGACCGCGACCGGCGGCAGCATGGCCAGCACGGTCACCGACATGATGGAATTCCACAAGGGTTCGCTGTCGACCACGTCGGCCATCCGCTTGATGCCCGCGACGATGGTCTGGTAGCTGTCGTCGGTCGTCACCAGGATCGGCCAGAGATACTGGTTCCAGCCGTAGATGAAGAGAATGACGAACAGCGCGGCGATGTTGGTCTGGGACATCGGCAGCAGGATGTCCCTGAAGAACTTCATCGGCCCCGCGCCGTCGATCCGGGCGGCCTCCATCAACTCGTCCGGCATGGTCAGGAACACCTGGCGGAAGAGAAATGTGGCGGTCGCCGAGGCCATCAGCGGCACGGTCAGGCCGGTGTAGCTGTTCAGCATGTTGAGGTTCGAGATCACCTCGAAAGTCGGTACGATCCTGACCTCGACGGGCAGCATCAGCGTGATGAAGATCATCCAGAACGCGAGCACCCGGAACGGAAAGCGGAAATAGACGATGGCGAAGGCCGACAGGATCGAGATGACGATCTTCCCGAAGGCGATGGCCAGCGCCATGATCATGGAGTTGGTCAGCATCACGCCGATCGGCACGGACATCTGCGAGGCGACGCCGCCCGCGAAGACGCCCGTGTAGGTCTCGACCGTGTTGTCGCCCGGCAAGAGCGGGATCGTTCCGCTGGTGAAGGCGGTCGGCTCATGGGTGGAGGCGATGACCGCCACGTAGACCGGAAAGGCCACGACCGCGACGCCCAGGATCAGGACGGCATGGGCGAGGTAATCGAGCCAGCGCTGGTTTTCGACCATTCTGTCGCCCTCCTTCAGTAGGTGACGCGCCGTTCCACGAAGCGGAACTGGATCACGGTCAGAACGATGACGAGGCCCATCAGGATCACCGATTGCGCGGCCGACGAGCCGAAGTTCAGGCCCACGAACCCGTCGCGGAACACCTTGTAGACCAGGATGTTCGTGGCCTGTGCGGGGCCGCCCTCGGTCGTGGCGTCGATCACGGCGAAGGTCTCGAACAGCGTGTAGACGATGTTGACGACCAGCAGGAAGAAGGTCGTCGGCGACAGGAGCGGCAGGGTGATGGTCCAGAACCGCTTGAAGGGGCCCGCGCCGTCGATGGCGGCGGCCTCGCGCAGGCTCGTGGGGATGGATTGAAGCCCCGCCACGAAGAACAGGAAGTTGTAGCTGATCTGCTTCCACGCCGCGGCCACGACCACGAGGATCATGGCGTCCGACGGCGTCAGCAGGTGGTTCCAGTCGTAGCCGAACACGTGTTCCAGCACGTAGGGCATGATCCCGATGGTGGGGTTGAAGATGAACCACCACAGGATGCCCGCCACGGCCGGTGCCACGGCGTAGGGCCAGACCAGAAGCGTCGTGTAGGCGCGCCCGCTCCGGATCATGCGGTCGACCGCCAGCGCCAGCACCAGCGACACGCCGAGCGCAAGGATCACGGTTGAGATCGAGAAGATCACCGTCACCTTGATCGCGTTCAGGTATTCGGGGCTGTCCAGCAGCCGCTCGTAGTTGCGCAGCCCCACGAAGGTGAAATTCAGGCCGAAGGCATCCTCCCGCAGGAAGGATTGGCGCACCGCCTGCGCGGCCGGCCACAGGAAGAAGATGCCGGTGATGATCAGCTGCGGTGCCAGCAACAGGTAGGGCAGGCCCTTGTTGCCGAAGATCGTGCGTTTCGTCTGCATCGTGCCCCCGAGGCGAAAAGGCCCGCGCCGCAAGCCATGCGGCGCGGGCCGGTGTTCAGGTCAACGGGATCAGCCGTTGGCGTCCTCGAACTCGCGGATCAGTGCGTTGCCGCGCTCCACCACCGCGTCCAGCGCGCCCTGCGCATCGACGGCACCCGAGAGCAGACGCTCGAATTCCTCGTCGATCACGGTCCGGATCTGGACGTAGTTGCCGAAGCGCAGGCCGCGCGAATTCTCGGTCGGCTCGTTCAGCGTCATCTGCCGGATCGAGATGTCCGCGCCGGGGTTGGCCTCGTAGTAGCCCTGGCTCTGGCTCAGCTCGTAGGCCGCCTGGGTGATCGGCAGGTAGCCCGTTTCCTGGTGCCACTGCGCCTGCACCTCGGGCGAGGAGAGGAAGCGGAAGAACTCGGCCACGCCGCGCTGTTCCTCCTCGCTGCCGCCGGAAAGAACCCAGAGCGTCGCGCCCCCGATGATCGAGTTCTGCGGCGCGCCTTCCACATCATCGTAATAGGGCAGCATGCCGAAGCCGACCTCGAAATCGGTGGCGTTCGCCATCACGCCCGCACGCCCGGCCGAGGATTCCATCATGATCGCGCAGGTCTGCGAATAGAAGGACGGGCCGGCATCGTTGCCGCCGCCGGGGCCTGCATAGCGGTAGAGCCCCTCGTCTTCCCAGCGCGCCAGGTTGTCCCAGTGGCGCACCTGCACGGGGCCGTTGAAGGTCAGCTCCGTCTCGAGCCCGCCGAAGCCGTTCTGCAGCGTGCCGATCTGCTGGTTGTGCCAGGCCGAGAAGTTCTCGAGCTGCGCCCAGCTCACCCAGCGCGAGGTGAAGCCGCATTCTGCCGCGCCGGACTCGACGATCTGACGCGAGAAGGCCTCGACCTCGGCCCAGGTGGTCGGCGGCGTGTCCGGATCGAGCCCGGCCGCCGCGAAGACATCGCGGTTGTAATAGAGGATCGGGGTGGACGAGTTGAAGGGCATCGACAGCATGTTGCCCTCGGGGTCGGTATAGTAACCGACAACCGCCGGCAGGAAGGCCGAGGGGTCGAATTCGACGCCCGCATCCGCCATCAGCTGGTAGACCGGAACGATGGCGCCCTGGGCTGCCATCATGGTGCCGGTGCCGACCTCGAAGACCTGCACGATGTCCGGCTGCTCGCCCGCGCGGAAGGCCGCGATGGCGCCCGTCATCGTCTCGGCATAGGAGCCACGGTAGGACGGCACCACGACATACTCGGACTGCGATGCGTTGAAGGCGGTTGCGATCGCTTCGGTCTTTTCACCAAGCTCGCCACCCATGGCGTGCCACCAGTCGATCTGGGTCTGTGCCTGCGCCGAAGCGCTCAAGGCAAGCATGCTGACGGCGGATGCCGCCGCGATCTTACGAAGCTTCATGTGTCTCTCCTCCGGCCGGTCGAACCGGCTTTTCTGTCACGTCTCAAAAGGGGGAAGGGCATCGCGGCCCCCCCGCCGCGTGTCGCTTAACGCTCTCTTGTGACGGCAGTGTTACGCCCGAATTCCGGTCTTGCAACCGATTTCATTCGCAAACAATTTTCTCTCTATCCAAGAACGGAAAAGCTCGACTCCCGGTTGATCTCCCGCTTCCGCGAGAAGAATCCGGCGTCGATCTCGCGCCCTATGTGGCCGAGCGGCAGGGTCATGGGCGCGACATCGTGATCTGCCCCGCCTTCGCAATAGTCGACCAGTGCAGCCATCAGCCGCCCCGCGACCGGGGCATTCTTGTACTGGTTCCCGCTGGTTCCGCAGGCCATGTAGAACCCCGGCAGGGCGGACTTGTCGTAGATCGGGATCCAGTCGGTCGCGGCATCGTAAAGCTCCACCACCCCGCGCATCCGACTGGGTATGCCGAGCGACGGCACCCTCTGGGCAAAGCGCATGGCCTGCGTCGTCCACTGGTCGGTGAACTCGGCGTTCCAGTCGCGGTCATCGACCCATTGGTGGGGGTCGCACTCCGGGTCCTCGGATCCGATCAGGATGTTGTTGCCCCGTTCCGGGCGGCAGTAGCAGGCGATGTCGCTGTCCGAGACGATCAGACCGTCATTCTCGAAATCGAAGCCCTCCGGCGCTGGCACATGCACCACCTCCTGCCGGAGCGGGCGCGTCTCGATCGTCATGTCCTCCAGCACGCCGGCCATCGCGTTGATCCGCGCGCTCGCCGGGCCGCCCACGTTGACCACGACCGGCGCGTGGACCTCGGACCCATCGGCGAGCCGAACCCCCGACACACGCCCCCCCGCGGTCAGGATCGCCACCACCTCCGCGTTGAAGCGGAACCGCGCGCCGTGTCGTTTCGCGGCCTCGGCGATGTTCTGCGCCGAGAGCGCCGGGTCGGTGACGTAGCCCGCCGTGGGCCAGAAGACCCCACCGGACAGCACGCCGCCCGTGGGCTCGCCGAAGCCGTCGTCGTCCAGCCGCTTGGCGGGCGCGAAGCGGTCCAGCCGGTAGATAGGCAGCCGTTCGAGGATGCGGTCCGCGTCCCATTCCTCGAAGGGGCAGTCGAGCGCCCGGCTCATCGCCATGTGTTTCTCCAGCCCGCCATTCGCCCCGGTCTTCAAGACAAGGCAGCCGGTCTGCCGGAACTCGGCCAGCGCCTCGCCCGCGGGTGCCTGCAGGTAGTCGCGCCACCCCGCCCAGTCGTGGAACCCCTCCCAGGCCATCGCGCAGCCTTCCAGCGTCGAGTAATGCACCCGCACGATCGCGCAGGACCCCGCGGTCGAGCCATGCCCGGCCGCGCCCTTCGCATCGAGAGAGATCACCGACTTGCCCGACTTCGCAAGCTCGTAGGCCACCGCCGCGCCGATCACACCTGCGCCGATGACGATCGCGTCTGCCCTGTCTGCCATGATGCACCCCTGTCCATTTGCCCGCTGGCAGGAGCCTGCCCCCTGCAACCTGGCAATACAACTCCGGGGTGCGGGCGCGGTGCCGTCAGGCGGCGAGGTCGATCCAGACCGGCACGTGATCCGAGGGTTTCTCGCGCCCCCGCACGGCCTTCTCGATGCCTGCATCCTGCATCAGGTCCGCGGCCTGCGGGCTGAGCAGCAGATGGTCGATCCGGATCCCGTTGTTCCGGTCCCAGGCCCCCGCCTGGTAATCCCAGAAGGAATAGAGCCCCGTGGCCCGCGTCCGCGCGCGGATCGCCTCGGTATAGCCGAGGTTCAGGATGCGCCGGAACGCCGCCCGGCTTTGGGGAAGGGCCAGCGCATCCTCGTGCCACGCCTCGGGCTTGGCCGCATCCTCGTCCTGCGGGATCACGTTGTAATCACCCGCCAGCACCACCGGCATTTCGCCCTTCAGCAGGTCGCGCGCATGCGCCTCCATCCGGGCCATCCACGCGAGCTTGTAGTCGTATTTCGGCCCCGGCGCGGGGTTGCCGTTGGGCAGATAGAGGCCGCAGACCCGCACCGCCGTCTCGTCACCGATGACGGTGGCCTCGATCCAGCGCGCCTGCTCGTCCGCGTCATCCCCCGGCAAGCCGCGGCTGATATCCTCGAGCGGCAGCTTCGACAGGATCGCCACCCCGTTGAATCCCTTCTGGCCATGGGTCTCGACCCGGTAGCCCATGTCTTCGAAATGCTCGCGCGGAAAGGCCTCGTCGACCGACTTGATCTCTTGCAGCAGGGCGACATCGGGCCGGAATTCGCCCAGCCAGTCGCTCAGCGCCTCGATCCGCGCCTTGATGCCGTTGATGTTGAAGGTTGCGATCTTCATGCCCTGTCCCCCGTGTTGCCGAGGTTGTCACACGGGGCCGGGGCAGGGGGCAAGATCACATCGAAAAGGGCCCTACATCGAGAAGGACGTTCCGCAGCCGCAGGACGAGGTCGCATTGGGGTTCTCGATCGTGAAGCGCGCGCCGATCAGCTCCTCGGAAAAGTCGATCACCGCATCGGCGAGGAAGGGCAGCGAGACGCTGTCCACGATCACCTTCTGCCCGTCCTGTTCCAGCACCAGGTCGTCCTCGGTCGGATCGTCGAGCTTTATGTCGTACTGGAAGCCCGAGCATCCGCCCCCCTCGACCGCGACGCGCAGCGCCTTGACCTCGCCCGAGGCTTCGTTGATCTCGGCCAGCCGCGCGAAGGCGCGGGGGGTGACCTTGGGCGGCAGGGTCAGGGACATCTCATGCGCTCCTTCGGGCGGTGTCGCATTTCCTTGCGTCAGCATATATGAACCGCAGCGAGGCGGACAAGAACCCGGAGCCATGGCCGATGCATGCCCCCTATGCCTGCGACCCCACGCGCACCCGCGGCCGCCGCGTGCCGGAAGAGGAGAGCACCTTTCGGTCCCCCTTCCAGCGTGACCGCGACCGGATCATCCACGCCTCGGCCTTTCGCCGCCTCAAGCACAAGACGCAGGTCTTCGTGGAACACGAGGGCGACTATTTCCGCACCCGCCTGACCCATTCGATCGAGGTGGCGCAGGTCGCCCGCACGATGGCCCGCGCGCTCGGCCTTGACGAGGACCTGACCGAGGCGGTGGCGCTTGCCCATGACCTCGGCCATCCACCCTTCGGCCACACCGGCGAGGATGCGCTGCAGGCGCTGATGGCGCCCTTCGGAGGCTTCGACCACAACGCGCAGGCCATTCGCATCGTGACCCATCTCGAACGCCATTACGCCGGGTTCGACGGGTTGAACCTGACCTGGGAGACGCTCGAGGGAATTGCCAAGCACAATGGCCCCGTGCCCGAACCGATCCCCTGGACGTTGGCGGCCTATTGCGACGCCCATGACCTCGAGCTCGACACCCACGCCAGCGCCGAGGCACAGGTCGCGGCCATCGCCGACGACGTGGCCTACAACCACCACGATCTGCACGACGGGCTCAGGGCCGAGCTGTTCTCGACCGACGAACTGGCAGAACTTCCCATTCTCGACGCCTGTTTCGCCAAGGTCGACCGCCTCTATCCCGGCCTCAACTACTACCGCCGCCGCCACGAGGCGCTGCGCCGCTTCTTCGGCGTTCTGGTCGAGGACGTGATCGGATACGCCCGCGCGGAACTCGCCGCGATCGCGCCCGCCGATGCGGACGCGATCCGCGCCGCGGGCCGCCCGATCATCCGCTTCTCGGCGCCGCTCTTCTCGGATCTCCAGGTGATCCGCGATTTCCTGTTCCATCGCATGTACCGCGCCCCCTCGGTGGTCGAGATGCGCAGCGAGGTCACCGGCGTCGTGCGCGACCTCTTCCCGCATTTCATGGCCAATCCCGAGCAATTGCCGAAACAGTGGCGCAAGGACGTCGAGGAGATCGCGGGCGACGAGACCCGGCTCGCCCGGATCGTCTGCGACTACATCGCGGGCATGACCGACCGCTTCGCCTTGCAGACCCATGCAAGGGTCTTCGGCGCGCCCCATCCGCAAAAAGGGCTTTTCCCATGACGCGTTCCTTGACCTTGACCTTGACCTTCGCCGTCGCCGTCGCCGCCGCCGGTTCTCCGGTCCTCGCCCAGGGCTTCGACGGTCAGTACCAGGTCGGCGCCTGCACCCGGGACGTCTCCGACGGCCGCATGTCGATCGAGGGCGGAAGCATCCGCTTCTGGGAAAGCGCCTGCACGCTCACCAACCCGGTTGGCGTGCGCGACATGGGTGACGCGACGCTTTTCGACGCCCAGTGCAGCGGCGAGGGCGAGACCTGGAGCTATCGCCTCCTGATCATGTCGGGCGGTTCGGTCGCCGTGCCGGAGGCCGACCTGATCCTCCTGAACGAGACCGGCGCGATCGCCTACCAGCGCTGCGATTGACCTCTGCCGCCACCGTGGTAGGAGGCGCAGGTCCGATCCCTCAGGTGCCCCATGACGCTTTTTGCTGACATCCACGCCGCCACGCTCGCCGCCCTCGACACGCTTGTCGCCGAGGGCACGCTGCCCTCCGGTCTCGACATGGCCAATGTCGCCGTCGAGCCGCCGCGCGATGCAGCCCATGGCGACATGGCGACGAATGCCGCGATGGTGCTGGCCAAACCCGCGGGGATGAAACCGCGCGACATCGCCACCGCGCTGGCGGCGAAGCTTGCCGACGACCCCCGGATCGCCAGCGCCGACGTCGCCGGGCCGGGCTTTCTCAACCTGAGGCTGACGGCGCAGGCCTGGCGCGGACAGGTGGCCGCGATCCTCGAGGCGGGGGTGGCCTATGGCCGGTCGGGCATGGGGCAGGGGCGGCGCGTGAACGTGGAATACGTCTCGGCGAACCCCACCGGTCCGTTGCATGTGGGCCACACGCGGGGCGCGGTCTTCGGCGACGCGCTGGCCAGCCTGCTGGCCTTCACCGGCCATGACGTGACGCGGGAATACTACATCAACGACGGCGGCGCGCAGGTCGATGTTCTGGCGCGGTCGGTCTACCTCCGCTACCTCGAGGCGCATGGCCAGACCGTCGCCTTCGAGGACGGCACCTATCCCGGCGACTACCTGATCGCGGTCGGCGAGGCGCTGGCCGCCGAGGTGGGCGAGGCCTATGTCGGCCAGCCCGAGGAAACCTGGCTTGCCGAGGTGCGCGACTACGCCACCGACCGGATGATGGCGCTGATCCGCGAGGACCTCGCGGCGCTCGGCGTGACGATGGACGTGTTCTACTCCGAGAAATCGCTCTACGGCACCGGCCGGATCGAGGCCGCGCTCGACGACCTGCGCGGCAAGGGCCTGATCTACGAGGGCGTGCTGGAGCCGCCAAAGGGCAAGACCCCCGAGGATTGGGAACCGCGGACCCAGACCCTTTTCAAATCGACCGACTACGGCGATGACGTGGACCGTCCGGTGATGAAGTCGGACGGCAGCTGGACCTATTTCGCCCCCGACATCGCCTATCATTTCGACAAGATTTCCAGGGGTTTCGACGAGCTGATCGACATCTTCGGCGCCGATCACGGCGGCTACGTGAAGCGGATGAAGGCTGCCGTCGCGGCGCTGTCGGGGAACCGGGTTCCGCTCGACATCAAGCTGACGCAGCTCGTGAAGCTCAAGCGCGGCGACGAAGAGCTGAAGATGTCGAAACGCGCGGGCACCTTCGTGACGCTGCGCGATGTCGTGGACATGGTGGGCTCGGATGTGACCCGCTTCGTGATGCTGACGCGCAAAAACGACGCGCCGCTCGATTTCGACGTGGACAAGGTCCGCGAGCAGTCCAAGGACAATCCGGTCTTCTACGTGCAATACGCCCATGCGCGCATCCGGTCCGTGATGCGCAAGGCGGCCGAGGCTGGCGTATATCCCGGCGGGGCCGCGGACCTCTCGGCGGTTGCCGACCCGTCCGAGCTTGCGCTCGTCGCCAAGCTCGCCGAATGGCCCCGGTTGGTCGAAAGCGCCGCCCAGAGCCACGAGCCGCACCGCGTCGCCTTCTACCTCTATGACCTCGCCTCCGAGTTCCACGCGCTCTGGAACAAGGGCAACGCCGAGCCGTCGCTGCGCTTCTTCCAGGAGGACGACCACGCGGCAAGCCGTGGAAAATTGGCGCTGATCCAGTCCGTTGCGATTGTCATTTCCAATGGTCTTGGTATCTTGGGCGTGACCCCGGCCGACAAGATGTGAGGCGGAAGACCTCCCGCCGGCCGGACCGAACAGGCAAGATCCCCGCGCGGACCCCGTCCGCGACCGGGGACATACGGGCAGGCATGGCAGGCTATGGCGGAGATCGAGTTTTTCGAGGATGACCGCGCCCATGGCGCGTATCGCGGAGGGGACCGCGCCTCGGGCGCGCCCTCACGCGTCGGCACGGTCGTCAACTGGGCCGGGGCGCTGGTGTCGCTGGGGCTTGTGGTCGGCATGGGTGTCTGGGCCTTCCAGCTGACCATGCGCGATGTCTCCGGTGTGCCGGTGATCCGCGCGCTCGATGGGCCGATGCGCGTACCGCCCGCCGATCCCGGTGGGACCCAGGCCGAGCACCAGGGCCTTGCCGTCAACCGCATCGCGGAGGGAGAGGAGGCCGCCCCCGCTCCCGACCGGGTCGTTCTCGCCCCTCCGCCCGTCGACCTCGATGCGATCGCTTTGACCTCTGCCTCATCCTCCAGCTTCGCCGAGGTGCAGGCCGACACCGACCCGGCGTTCGGGTCCGAGACCGAAGCCCTCATCGGACGGCTTCTCGACCAGGCCAATGCCTCCGATGGTGCGGCGCCCGCGCCGGCGCCCGCGCCCGCCCTCGCCCCCGGGGCAGAGCCGGAGGCCGCGACGGCGCTCGGACGACGGATGTCGAGAACTGGCCCGGCGATGCGAGCGTCATGGGCCCCGACCTCA
>WVSO01000034.1 GCA_015689745.1 Rhodobacterales bacterium HKCCSP123
GCGTCGCGCGGCGCTCGGCCAGGTGCGTGGCCGCACGGCCCGCGCCGGCGCCCGCGTTGCGCAGCCCGCCCGAGACCATCGCCCCGACCGACAGCAGGCCGAGCACCAGGAACCGCAGCCCGTGCCGCAGTTCGATCCGGTTCACGCCAAGAACGAAGAGCGACAGGAGAAGTCCGAAGACGAAGGCCAGCGCCGCCAGCAGCTTGAGCCCCGCCTCGGGGCTCATGGGAAGCGCGTTCAGAACCGCGCCGAGGATCGTGTCGCCGAAGAGCCCGCCGAGGCCGAAGCTGTGCGTCCAGTCTTGCGGCGGCGTGATCGAGGCCGCGTGGATCGCGGCGAGCGCCACCGCGATGGGCAGGAACAGGCTGCGGCCGATCGCCCGCTCGTGCCCGGTCTGCGTGAGAAACCGCACGCCCCAGACAAGGGCCGCCACCGGCAGGAAGAAGGCGGCATAGCCCATGATCATCATCAGGATCGCGGCAACCGAGGCCCCGAAGCGGCCCAGCAGGTTCTGCGGCACGGCATCCGTGGCAGCCATGAAATTGGGATCGTCCGGCGCATAGGAGAACAGCAGCGCCGCCAGTGCCGCCGCCAGCCCGAGAAGCGCGAAGCCCGTGGCCTGCTGGCCGAAGCGCACCAGGATCTCGTGCATCCGGTCGTCGAGCAGGGGATCACGCTGTCGGGTCTGGTAGGCCATCGCTCTCTGTCCTCATTCGTAGAGACACGCCCGGAGCCGTGTCAGCCCATCGCGCATCTCTTCCTGTTCAGCGACCATCGCGACGCGGATGCGGTCCGCGCCGGGGGTCTGTCCGTTCACCTCGCGGGCGAGGTAGGCGCCGGGCAGGACGCGCACGCCCGTCTCCCGCCAGAGTTTCACCGCCGCCACCTCGCCGTCCTCCACGGGCAGCCACAGGAAGAACCCCGCCTGCGGGGCCGTGTAGCCCGGCACATCGCCGAGGATCGCATCCGCGATCTCGTATTTCGCGCGGTAGAGCGCGCGGTTCTCCTCGACATGGGTCTCGTCGCCCCAGGCGCGCGTCGCCACCGCCATCATCGGGATCGGCAGGGGCGCGCCGGCGTAGTTCCGAAGCTGCTTCATCCGCGCGATGCTCTCCGGCCCGCCGGCGGCGAAGCCCGAGCGCAGGCCGGGCATGTTCGACCGCTTCGAGAGCGAGTGGAAGATCACCACCCGCTCGGGGTCAGCCCCGATCCGCGCCGCCGTTTCCAGCGCGCCGGGCGGGGGCGTGTCGCGGTAGAGCTCGGAATAGCACTCGTCCGCGAAGATGCGGAAGTCATGGCGTTCGGCCAGCGCCAGCAGGCTCTCCCAATAGGCGGCATCGGCCACCGCGCCCTGCGGGTTCGCGGGCGAGCAGATGTAGACGATGGCCGTGCGGTCCAGCACCTCGGCGGGCAGCGACGCGAAATCGGGCAGGTCGCCGGTGTCGGCGGTCGCGGGGACATAGACCGGCTCGGCCCCCACGGCCAGCGCGGCCACGGCATAGACCTGGTAGAACGGGTTGGGCATCAGCACCACGGGCCGCTTGCCGCCCTTGGTTTCCGGGCAGAGCGCGAGGCAGGCGTTGAACAGCCCCTCGCGCGTGCCGTTCAGGGGCAGGACCTGAGCCTCGGCGGCGACGCTCACGTCGTAGCGCCGCGCGATCCAGCGGGCGATGGCGGTCTGCAACTCGGGCGTGCCGTCGTTCGGCGGGTAGCGCCCGATGCCGTCCAGCGCGCCCGCGATCTCGTCGCCGACCCAGGCCGGGAAAGGGTGGCGCGGCTCGCCGATGGTCATGTGCACGACCGGGCCGCCCGGCGCATGCACGTCGAGCAGCTTCCGCAGACGCGGAAACGCGTAGTCGGGCAGGTTCGAGAACCGCTCGGGAAACACCATCGGACTGCCTCAAGCTCGGGGTCATGGACGCCCCGTTTGGTGCAAACCTACAGTGTCCCCGCCAGCCGGTCCAGAAAAAGCAGCGCGGTGCCGGGCGGTTGTGGCTATCCGGCCAAGGCGGCCTCGGCCGCGTGACCAAGGCGCAGGAGCCGCTCCTCGGCCATGGGTGCCGCCAGCATCATCAGCCCGCAGGACGGCGTGCCGGTGGGCAGGCTGAGGCCGCAAAGCCCCATCAGGTTGCCGACGCGGGTGTTGCGCAGGGTCAAAAGGTTCTCGGTGACGTAATAGTCGGGGTCCGACATCAGCCGCGCGATCTCGGGCGGGGTATTGGGGACGGTGGGCAGGATCACCGCGTCATAGGCGGCGGTTTCGGCGGCCCAGACCGCGCGCAGCTCGCGCAGACGCCGCCATGCGGCGACGAAATCAGGGGCGGAGTGGTCGGCCCCGCCGCGGAAGCGGTCGAGGATGCGGGCGTACATCTTGTGCGGCGCGGCCTCGATCACGTCGCGCCATGTGCCATAGGCCTCGGTGGCGAACAGGACCGGCGACAGGTCCATCGCCTCACCGATGCCCGTCACCGTGCCGGTCTCGACCGTGACGCCGGCCGCGACCAACCGGTCGAGCGCATGGGCGAAGCCGCGGGCAGGTGCCTCGCGCACGTTCGAGGCGTAGGGCTCCAGCACCAGCATTCGGGTGCCTTGCAGCGTCGCGCCGCGCAGGTCGGCGGGGGCCCCGCCCTCCATGATCGCCAGAAGATGCGCGCAATCCTCCACGCTGCGGGCGAGCGGCCCCACGGTGTCGAAGCTTTCGGCCAAGGGCACCACGCCCTTCAGGCTGAGGCGGCCATGGGTGGTCTTCAGCCCCACGACGTCGTTCCAGGCGGCAGGCACGCGCACCGATCCGCCGGTGTCCGAGCCGATCCCCGCGGGCGCCAGCCCGAAGGCGATGGAGGCCGCCGCGCCGGAGGAGGAGCCGCCGGGCGCGAGGGCCGGATCGTTCACGTTGGGCGGCGTCCCCGGCAGGGGGTCGGTGTTGCCGCCATAGGCGGGGTTCATCCCCAGCCCGGCAAAGGCCAGTTCCGACATGTGCGTCTTGCCGAGGCAGACGGTCCCGGCCCGGGTTGCGCGCGCCAGCACCTCGGCATCGGCGTCGGGCACACGCCCCTCCAGCAGCATGGTACCCGCCTCCGTCACGACGCCCGCGCTGTCGAACAGGTCCTTCCAGCTGATCGGCACGCCGTCCAGCACCCCGCGGCGCACGCCGTTTTTCGCCCGCTCGCGTGCGGCCATCGCCTCGGCGCGGGCGCGGTCGGGGGTCAGGCGGGTGTAGATGCGGGGGCCGTATTCATGCGCGGCGGCGGCGTCGAGATAGGCCTCGGTCAGCTCCACCGGGTCGATGCGGCCCTCGCCGATCCCGCGCCCCAGCTCGCTTGCGCTTTGCCACAGCCAATCGCTCATGTCCCACCCCTGCCCATGTTGTCGCGGAGTGACGCTACAGCCGCGCTGCAGCATGGACAATCCCGCTTGGCGGGCCATAGTCGGGTCATGGGACATGACGCGGATATCCTGATCGTCGGAGGGGGGCTGAACGGCCCCTGCCTCGCGCTGGCCTGTGCGCAGGCCGGGCTTTCGTCCATCGTGCTCGACGCCCTGCCCGAAGACCTGCGGCAGGGCGCGGAGTTCGACGGGCGGTCCTACGCGCTGGCGCTGGCCTCGGTCCGGATGCTGCGGGCCTTGGGGCTGTGGGACGGGCTGGAGGACGAGGCGCAGCCGATCCTCCAGATCAAGGCGAGCGACGGGCGCGCGGGCGAAGGGGCGGCACCCTTCTTCCTGCATTTCGACAGCGCCGAGCTGGAAGAGGGCCCGATGGGCCACATGCTCGAGGATCGCTACCTGCGCCGCGCGCTGCTGGCCGCGATGGAGGCCGAGCCGCTGATCCTGCACCGGCCCGGCGCGACCGTGGTGGCGCAATCGACCGAAGGGGCGGCCCGCGTGACGCTGGCAAGCGGCGAGGTGCTGACCGGCCGCGTTCTGGTCGGGGCCGATGGCCGCCGCTCGGGCACCGCGGCGCGGGCGGGGATCAGGCGGACGGGCTGGGATTACGGGCAGACGGCCCTTGTCGCGGCGATTGCGCATGAGAAGCCGCATCAGGGCATCGCGCACCAGTTCTTCATGCCGCCGGGACCGCTGGCGATCCTGCCGCTTCCCGGCAACCGCTCCTCGATCGTCTGGTCGGAGCGCCACGCCGACGCGAAGCGGCTTATGGCGGCGGATGACGCGGCGTTCCTCGACCATCTGCGCCCGCGCTTCGGGGATTTCCTGGGCGAGATCGGCCTTGCGGGCCAGCGCTACGCCTATCCGCTGAACCTGACCATCGCCAACGCCTTCGTGGCCGAGCGGCTGGCGCTGGTGGGCGATGCGGCGCATGGCGTCCACCCCATCGCGGGTCAGGGTCTGAACCTCGGGCTGCGCGACGTGGGCGCGCTGGCCGAGGTGCTGGCCGAGGCGAAGCGGCGGGGCGAGGATATCGCGGCCGCCGACGTCCTGGCGCGCTATCAAAGCTGGCGGCGCTTCGACACCGCCGCGCTGGCCTTGGCGACGGACGGGGTCAACCGCCTCTTCTCCAACGACAACCCGGCGCTGCGGCTTGTCCGCGACATCGGCATGGGCGCGGTCAGCGCCGTCCCCGCCCTGCGCCGCGCCTTCATGCGCGAGGCCGCGGGCCTGACCGGCGACCTGCCGCGCCTGCTCCAGGGCCGCGCGCTCTAGCGCGGGGCTAGTCCAGCTTCCGCGCTTCGCTTTCCAGCATGATCGGAATGCCCCCGCGAATGGGGTAGGCCAGGTGCGCGGCCTTCGAGACCAGCTCCTGCCGCTCGGCGTCGTAGCTGAGCGGGGCGTGTGTCACCGGGCAGACCAGCGCCTCGAGCATCCGGCGATCGACGGGGGGCGTGTCGCCGTCGCTCATTGCATCTGCTCCTCGGGCCCGCCGCCGCGCAGGGCGAACTCGATCAGCGTCACAAGCGTCTCGCGCCGCGTGGTCAGCGAGGGCGCCTCGAGCAGGGCCTGCTTTTCTTCGGGGTCGAAGGGGCAGAGCATGGAGAGCGAGTTGATGAGCAGCTCGTCCTCGGCCTCCTTCAGGCTGTCCCAGTCGGTCGAGAGCGACATCGCGTCGAAATAGCGGCCCAGCAGGTCGAGGAACGCGGGCCGGTCGAAGCCGCGATCCACCTCCACCCCGCCAAGATCGGCGGCGAAGCCGTCCCAGGTCACGTCGCAGCGGCGGTAGGGCGTGAAGCCCGGCACCTCTTCGCGGATGCGGAAGCGCGAGATGCCGGCCAGCGTGATCATGTAGCGCCCGTCCTCGGTCTCCGAGAACTGCGTCAGCCGCCCGGCGCAGCCGATGGCGTGCAGGCGTTTCTCGCCCGAGCCCGGCACCTCGCGCGGCTGGACCATGCCGATCAGCCGGTGCGAGGTCTTCATCGTGTCATCGAGCATCGCAAGGTAGCGCGGCTCGAAGATATGGAGCGGCAACCGGGCGCGCGGCAGAAGCAGCGCCCCCGGAAGGGGAAACACGGGGATCGTGTCGGGCAGGTCGGCGGCGGACATCATGGGCATGGACCTAGCGCCCCACCCAGGTCAGGCAAAGATCATCGACGAGAGTTTCCGCCGACCGTTCAGCGCGATGGGATCCTGCGGTTTCAGCGCCTCGAAGATCGTGAAGAGCTGCGCCTTCGCCGCACCGTCGTTCCACTCGCGGTCGCGGCGGAAGACCTCGAGCAATTCGTCCACGGCTTCCTGCACCTTGCCGCTTGCATGAAGCGCCTGCGCATAGTCGAAACGCGCCTGCAGGTTGGACGGATCGGCCTCGACCGCGGCCTTCAGCTCGGCCAGGGGGCCGGCGTTCTCGGCCTGGCGGGCCAGCGCGATCTGGGCGCGGACGGCTTCCAGCTCGGGCGCCTTGGCGATGGCGTCGGGGGCGGTGTTCAGGATGCCCTCGGCCTTGTCGATCTCGCCCATGGCGATGTGCGCGCGGGCAAGCCCGCCCATCGCGGCGGCATTCCCGGGCTCTTCGCCGAGGATCGCGGCGAAGGTCTGGGCGGCGTCCACCGCCGCACCCTCGGCCAGCATCGCCTCGGCGGCCTCGAGCGCCTCGGCAAGCCCGCCGTCATCGCCGCCCATGGCGGCGAGCCGGTCGATGAACTCCTTGATCTGGCCCTGCGGGATCGCGCCCTGGAACATGTCCACGGGTCGGCCATCGACGAAGGCCACGACGGTGGGGATCGACTGCAGCGGCAGGCCCTGCTGGGCCAGCGCAGCCGCAAGGCGCTGCTCGCGGTCGACGTCGATCTTGACCATCCTGACCTTGCCCTTGGCCGCCGTCACGGCCGCCTCGAGCATCGGGCCCAGTGTCTTGCAGGGGCCGCACCAGGTGGCCCAGAAATCGACGATCACGGGCACCTCGCGGCTGCCCTCGATCACGTCGGCCATGAAGGTGGCCTCGGTTCCGTCCTTGATCAGGTCGGTTGCGGGGGCGGCCTTGCCCTGTCCCTGTCCGAGCTCCAGCATCGTTGTCTCCGTCAGATCTGCACGTCTTGGCCCCTATATGCGCGCGACGGCCCCGCGCGCCAAGGGTGTCAGAGGTCGAATGTCGCGAAAACCGGAACGTGGTCGCTGGGCTTTTCCCAGCCGCGGACGGCGCGCAGGATGCGGCTGGAATGGCCCGCGTTCGAGATGTCGGGCGTCGCCCAGACGTGATCGAGGCGGCGGCCCTTGTCGGCGGCATCCCAGTCGCGCGCGCGGTAGGACCACCAGCTGTAGAGCAGCCCGTCGGGAAAATCCTGCCGGGTGATGTCGACCCAGTTCGCCGCCTCCTGCACCTCGGCCATGTGCTCGACCTCGATGGGCGTATGGCTCACGACCTTCAGAAGCGCCTTGTGCGACCACACGTCATCCTCGCGGGGCGCGATGTTCAGGTCGCCCACGAGGATGGATTTCTCGGGCCGGTCCGCGCCGAACCAGTCGCGCATCTCGGTCAGGAAATCGAGCTTGTGGCCGAATTTCTCGTTCACCGTGCGGTCGGGTTCATCGCCCCCCGCGGGCACGTAGAAATTGTGGATGGTGACGCCGTTCTCGAGCCGGGCGGCGACGTGGCGGGCATCGCCCTTGCCGCACATGTCGCGGTGGCCCGCGTCCTGAAGCGGCAGGCGCGACAGGATGGCGACGCCGTTGTAGCCCTTCTGCCCGCGCGCGACCATGTGGGGGTAGCCCGCCGCGGCGAAGACCTCGGCCGGGATCTTCTCGACCGGCGACTTACACTCCTGCAGGCACAGGATATCGGGCCCCTCCTCGGTGAGAAGCTTCACCACCAGGTCGGCGCGCAGCCGGACCGAGTTGATGTTCCAGGTGGCAAGCGTGAAGGGCATCGCGGTCTCCGGTCCTGACGGGTCGTCCCGGTTTAAGGAGCCGGGTCGCGGATGGCCAGACCGGCGGACCGGGTGGCGGAAAGAAAAGGCCCGAACCGAAGTTCGGGCCAAGTCCAACAGGGAGGTAATGACACGGTTGTAGGGATCAACCGTGGGTTGCACCTTGATCCAGGTCAACTACGCAAAGGAGAGCACGACCAAGGTAAACAAAGGGTTAACGGCACGCTGCCCTCACGCGACAAGGCGATATCCGCCGCTTTCCGTGACCAGGAGCCGCGCGTTCGACGGGTCCGGCTCGATCTTCTGGCGCAGGCGGTAGATGTGGGTTTCCAGCGTGTGCGTGGTGACGCCAGCGTTGTAGCCCCAGACTTCGTGCAGAAGAACATCACGCGCCACCACGCCTTCCTGCGCGCGGTAGAGGAACTTGAGGATGTTCGTCTCCTTCTCGGTCAGGCGGATCTTCTTCTCGTCCTCGGTCACCAGCATCTTCATCGCGGGCTTGAACGTGTAGGGGCCAAGCTGGAAGACGGCATCCTCGGATTGCTCGTGCTGGCGCAACTGCGCGCGGATGCGGGCCAGAAGCACCGGGAAACGGAAGGGCTTGGTCACGTAGTCGTTCGCGCCCGCATCGAGCCCGAGGATCGTGTCCGCGTCGCTGTCATGGCCGGTCAGCATGAGGATCGGGCATTTCACGCCCTGCTTGCGCATCAGGCGGCACAGCTCGCGCCCATCGGTGTCGGGCAGGCCCACGTCGAGGACGACAAGGTCGTAGATCGCCTCCTTCACGCGCTCCATGCCCTGCGCGCCGGTGCCGGCTTCGAAGACGTCGAAATCCTCGGTCATCACCAGCTGCTCGCTGAGCGCCTCGCGCAGGTCGTCGTCGTCGTCGACCAGCAGGATTTTCTTGAGATTGGCCATGTCGCAGGCTCCTTCAATCGTGATGCAGGGGAGATTGACGCGGCGGGTGTCTTTGACAAGCGACTGAAAAACAATCTCACGCCGACGTGTGGGGATGCGAGGGAATGTTTCAAAACCGGGGCTTCGGCAGTATGCAGGCGGCATGAGCTTATTGCCCACCCCTACCGAACGCGTCGCGCGTGCCCGCGCCGACCTGCGAGTCGGCCTGCCCGTCGTGATCGGAGGGGCGGGCGCGGGCCTGATCGTGCTGGCTGCCGAGACGCTGACCGCGCCCCGGCTTGCCGCGCTGCGCGCCCTGCCGGGGCGGGCGGTCGTGGCGATCACCGGCTGGCGGGCCGAGACGCTGAAGGCGCGTGCCTATGACGGCGACCTGGCGCGCGTGGCGCTGCCGGGCGATGTCGATGCCCAGTGGGTGCGCGCGCTGGCCGATCCGGCGCTGGACCTTGCCGAGCCGATGAAAGGCCCGCTGCCCAGCCTGCGCGAGGGGGACGCCGCCCTGCACCGCCTTGCGCTGATGCTGGCGAAATCCGCGCAGCTTCTGCCCGCCGTCTTGGCGCTCGAGACGGACCGCCCGCAGGCGCTCGCCGCCGAGATCGGCGCGGCCTGCCTGACCGAGGAGGTGCTGGCCGACGATCTCGCGCGCCATCATCCGCTTCTGCCCGTCGCCGCCGCCCGCCTGCCGATGGAAGCGGCCGAGGCCGGGCGCCTCCACATCTTCCGCCCCGGGAATGGCGGGGTAGAGCATTACGCCATCGAGATCGGCCGCCCCGACCGCGACAGGCCGGTGCTGGCGCGGCTGCATTCGGCCTGCTTCACCGGCGACGTGCTGGGCAGCCTGAAATGCGACTGCGGCCCGCAACTGCGCACGGCGCTGGCCGAGATGGGGCGCGCGGGCGCGGGCGTTCTCTTCTACCTCAACCAGGAAGGGCGGGGGATCGGCCTTGCCAACAAGATGCGGGCCTATTCGCTGCAGGACCAGGGCTTCGACACGGTCGAGGCGAACCACCGCCTCGGCTTCGAGGACGACGAGCGCGATTTCCGAATCGGCGCGGACCTGCTGCGCCGGATGGGCTTCGGCGCGGTTCGGCTGATGACGAACAACCCCCGCAAGATCGAGATGATGGAGGCCGAGGGCATCGCCGTCACCGAGCGCGTCCCGCTGATCACCGGCACCAACCGCCACAACGCGCATTACCTCTCGGTCAAGCGCGACAAGTCGGGGCACATGCTGTGACCCCGCGCGACTTGGTCGTGACACCCTTGGGCCTGCGCTTCATGGGGCGGCTTTTTCCCTGCACCCTGGGGCGGGGCGGGATCGTCGCGGCACGCGCCAAGCGCGAGGGCGACGGCGGCACGCCCTCGGGCACGCATGGCATCGTCGGCTGCCTGTACCGTCCCGACCGGCTGGCGCGGCCCTGCGACTGGGCGGTGCCGATCCGGCCGGGCGACCTCTGGTGCGACGACCCGAAGGACGAGGATTACAACCTCATGGTCCGCGCCCCCTTCCGGGCGAACCACGAAACGCTGCGCCGCGCCGATCCGCTGTATGACATCGTGCTGATCACCGACTGGAACTGGCCGAGGGCCGACCGCGGGCGCGGCTCGGGCATCTTCATCCACAGCTGGCGCAGGCCGGGCTACCCCACGGCGGGCTGCGTGGCGCTGGCACCGCAAGACCTGCGCTGGATCGTGGCGCGCATCCGCTACGAAACGCGGCTGGTCATCCCCGAGACGCTGGCCGGACGTGGCGCGCGCAGGGCGGCGCGGGCCGATCAGGTGTAGGCGCGCTCGCCGAAGATCGCCGAGCCGACGCGCACGTGGGTGGCCCCAAGGCGAATCGCCGTCTCGAAATCCGCCGACATGCCCATCGACAGGCCCTCAAGGCCGTTGCGCTCGGCGATCTTCGCAAGAAGCGCGAAATGGAGCGCCGGTTCCTCCTCGACGGGGGGAATGCACATCAGCCCTTTCACGGGAAGCGACAGCGCGCGCGCCTCGGCGACGAAGGCATCGGCCTCGGCGGGCAGAACGCCCGCCTTCTGCGGCTCCTCGCCCGTGTTCACCTGGATGAAGAGATCGGGGCAGGCCCCGCGCTCATCGGCAAGGCGTGCCAGGGTCGTCGCCAGCTTCGGCCGGTCGAGCGTGTGGATCGCGTCGAACATCTCGACCGCGGCCCGGGCCTTGTTCGTCTGCAACGGACCGATGAGGTGCAGGACGATTCCGTCATAGCGCGCCTGGAACTCGGGCCAGCGGCCCTGCGCCTCCTGCACGCGGTTCTCGCCGTAGACGCGATGGCCCTGCCCGAGCACGGCCTCGACCCGCTCGGGCGGCTGCACCTTGCTCACGGCGATCAGCGTGACCGACCCGGGCGCCCGCCCGGCCTCGGCTGTGGTGGCCTCGATGCGCGCCTGTATGTCGTAAAGTCCCATGGCGCGGAACATAGAGCGTGTCTCGCCCGATCTGAATCGAAATCTCGAGGTCGAACCAAACCGGCCTGCCCCGCCCGTTTCAAGGTCAACTCCGGTCGGCAGGGTCATTGCACGCCGATCAAGCGCACGGTCCCGCCACCGGCCGTGCCGGAAACGCGAAGACTTTGCTTATTTGACGCCAACAGTCATATACGACGACATGAAACCAACCCGCACCGTAGCGCCTTCGTCGACCACCGCCAGCACGGGCAAGACACAGCTCCTGGCTGCCAACACGCTCTTGAAGCAGGGCCGCGTGCACGAGGCACGCAAGATCCTGGATGGTCTCGTGGCAAGGTATCCCGGGCTGGCCGAAGCCTGGGTCGGCCTCGGGCACATTGCCCGCGCGGAGCATGACCATGCAAAGGCGCTGGCGGCGTTCGAAAAAGCCCTGCAGCTCCGCCCGGGTAATCCGGCCCTCATGCAAGCCTGCGCTGTCGAATTGATCGAGCTGGATCATTCGGGCCGCGCGTTGTCGATCTACGACCGCTTGATCGCCGAGCATCCAAGGGCCGTGAAATGGCGCGCCGACAAGGCACATCTGTTGCAGGTCATGGGGGATTTCGCGGCAGCCGAACGTGAGTTTCGCACCGCCCTTACCATCGCGCCGGACGACGGACAGCTCTATCGCATGCTCCTCGCGACACTGAAGCTCAAGGCCGGGGACCCGTTGATTGCGCAGATGGAACGCACCTGGAACAAGCAGGACCTTCCGCAACGGGCCCGCGTCGACCTTGGGTTCGCGTTGGCAAAGGCAATGGAGGACAGCGGGCAAAGCGACCGCGTGTTCCACTATCTGCGCCCGGCCAACGAGGGCATGAAACGGCTATACCCCTATGACGTCGCCAAGCGCGAGCAAGAGGTCGCCGACCTGATCGCGCTGTTTCGTGTGCATGATTTCTCCGGGCTGGAACTCCAGCCGTCCGCGGACTTCAATCCCGTCTTCGTGACGGGCCTGCCGCGTTCCGGCACGACGCTGATCGAACAGATCATATCGTCGCATCCCGCCGTGAAGGGCGGAGGTGAATTGCCCTTGTTCGGGCGCGCCGCAATGCGCTTGCTGATCGACAAGACCGGTCGGTACGTTCCGTTGCACGACATTCAGCCTCAAGCTTGGGCGAACCTCGGTGCCAGCTACGAGCGCACGGTTCGGAAGATCCTGGGCGACGTGAACCATGTTACGGACAAGGCCATGCAGACGTACATGGTGCTGGGCCTCCTGCGACTGGCGCTCCCTTCATCAAGGGCGATCGTCGTGCAACGAGACCCGCGCGACACTCTCTTTTCCATTTACAAGAACATCTTCGCCGACGGAATGCACCTCTATGCGTATGATCTGCGGGATTTGGTCCGATACTATCGTACGTTCCAGAGTATGGTGGATTTCTGGCGCGAGGCGATGCCGGATGGGATCTGTGAAATCACCTACGAGAGCGTCATCGCCGACCCTGAGTCGCAAGGTCAAGCCCTGATGGCGGCAGCAGGCCTGCAATGGGACCCCTCATACCTGGACGTGTCGGGCAATGAGCGATTGGTGAAGACGCTGAGCGTACACCAGGCCCGGCAGCCGCTCTACAGCTCCTCCATCGCGTCCTGGAAACTGCATGAAAACGAGCTGTCGGAAATGCTGGATGAACTGGACCGGTGATATTGAAGTCGCTGGGGTGTTCGCCTATCCTGATCGCCGTTTACGATGCGGTGTTGTACGAGTGTCTTGCAGACCATTTTGGAACCAACCCAAGGAAAGATCCAAGCTGTTCGTGAGGGCGTACCGGTCGCATTTGCCAAAGGAATTCCGGCAACAGGCCTCCGCATTCCGACGTCCCTGCAGCAACGTTCCATAGTCGCTCTTCGCCTTTGGAGACGTTTCGCGGCAATCAACGGTCACGCTTGAAAGAACGCATGCCTAAGCCCAACGTCTCGGAACGTCTCAGAAAAGCCAGAACCTTCGAGAAAGCCGGGAATTTCGGGCAGGCGCGCGAAATTTACTCTGACATTCTGAGAGAATACCCACAGAACAAGACAGCGCGCGAGGCGCTCGGCACATTGGGTTTGCCCAAGACCAAGGGGAACGCCAGCGCCACGCCGCCGAGGCAGGTGCTATCAAGCCTCTTATCTCTTTACCAAAGCGGAGCGCTCAAGGCTGCAGTCGAGCAGACAAGAACAGCACTCGGCCAATATCCGAACAGTTCGATCCTGTGGAATCTGCTCGGTGCAAGCTACTCTCGTTTGCGTGAGCGAAAGCTTGCGCTTGCGGCCTTCCAGAAGGCCTGCAAACTGGACCCACGGAATGCCGATGCTTTCAATAACCTGGGCAATGCCCTGGCAGAAGGCAAAAGGCTGGATGACGCCGCTCGTGCCTTTGAAACCGCGATCGATATCCGACACGAGTTCTTCGAAGCATTGAGCAACCTCGCCATTGTCTACAGCGAGCAAGGCCGCCTTGACGAAGCAATCGAGAAGTTTCGAAAAGCACTGTCATTCAACGAGGCGTATCTACCGGCCTGGAACGGATTGGGTTCCGCACTGGAAGGGGTCGGCCAGCCCGAGAAGGCGCGAAATGCATACCTTCGCGCGATCAAGCTCGATCCAACATATTCACCTGTTCTCAGCAACTACGGAACATTTCTTTCAAAGTCTGGCAATTATGACGAAAGCGTCGTTGCCCACAAGCGCGCCATCGAGCATGCGAAGACGGACCCGGAGTTGCGGGTTGCCTATGCGCAAACGCTGATACGGCAAGGCGACGAACCTGCTGCCCTCGAACAGCTCAAGATCGCCATTCGACTCGATGCAAAGGCCAAGAAAGCCTATCTGACTGCCGGGATGCTCTTGCTGGAGAAGGCCGAGTTCGACAAGGCGGAAGCACTCTTCAGAATGGCCCTGAAACTAGACGAAACGGATCTCGGCACGGCACGCTACTTGAACAAGGCACTTCTTGCCCAAAACAAATTCCAAGACGCGGTCGAAGTATATGAAGGCACCTCATTCGAAGCGGGCCCCGTCAAACGTGCAAGGATCGCGCTTGCGAAATCGCTCGTGCAGCATAAGGAACTCGAGCTTGCCGAGAATGTGATACGGGGCGTCCTTTCGAAGGATCCCGAGGACGAGCGTGCGATCCTCGTGCTGAGCGACGTCCTGATGGAGTTAGAAAGGGACGACGAAGCGATAGAAGTCCTGAGCCGCGGTCCCACGAGCAGGAAGAAGCAATTGAACTCCCTGTACAACAAGGCCGATGCGCTCATGAAAACGGGTCAGGTTAGGGCCGCCATCGACAGGCTTCATGAAGCCTTGGAAATCAACCCGAAAGACATGCTCGCCGCACAAAAGATGGCGATCTTGCCGCGCAGCCATCTGAGTGATCATGACGTCGCGGCCATTGAAAGGGTGCTTGGTTCCGTAGACCCAGAGCGTCCGGCCCATAAACCCTTGAGCGCACATTACCAGAAGCATCTCGGCAACCTCACGGAATACGCAAGCCAGATCGTCGACGCCAAGTGGCGGCGGCCACCAAGAGAGGAACTCGCGGCATCCCAGCTTGAATTGCTTCGCGAGGCCAGGAAGAGACTGGAGGCAATAAGGGCCGGTCAACAGGATGAGCAGCCCCTTGGCTTCGGACATGTTCTGCTGCTCGGCCCGTCCACGTCAGGAAAAAGTACGATTGAAAGGGTCCTGTCACACAATGACGGATTCGTGCCGCGATATGAATTGGCGAACGGAAAGGCCCTGGCTGTGCCGCTTGAAGAGCTTGAAGGTTTGCGAACGCAGGACAAGACCTCGATATTTGGAAGCCTTCTTCGGATCGACGATATCGGGAAGTTTGCACAGGGCGATGTATTCATAAGCACCTCCGCGATCATGGTCACGATTGTCGACAGGCTCTTGGCGCTCAATCCCGCAACCAAGGTGGTTTATGCTAAGCGGTCCTTTGACGATCTCATGGTCGATATCTATCGAAAACCTTACCAGTTCAGGCACGACTATTCGTATCGGCTGGATACGATCCTCGACTACGTTCAGGAGTATGATCTGCTCATGTCCGTACTCAGGGAAAAATTGGGCGGAAATTACCTCGAGCTGAGAATGGACCGGGACCCTATCCCGTGGGATCAGCATGTGCGTGAACTTGCGTCATTCTTCGGAAAGGACGTGCGCCTGCCAGAGGGCGATGCGAGCGGGTTGTCGCTGTTTGACGACCGCGACTTCTACGATCGGATGAAAGAGATCTGGGGCATCGACGCGTATCTCGGTCGAGGGCCGACTTCCTGAGACTTCAGACACCCGGGTTCGGTGTGCAGCGGAGGACGGTCCGACACACAGCTATCAGACCTGCGCCGCCGGCCGATCCGGCTTCGCGCGCCAGGCAGAGGTACCAAGCGGAAAGGCCCGTTCTTCGGCCCCTGTTCGATGAGTGTCTTGCCGGCGTCACCCGGAACACTCTGCGCCCTATATCTCACGTCCGGGCCGGTAGACGCACCTGTGCCCGGCCGCCCGATGCGGACCCAGGGCGCAAACCGCGCCAGGCAAAAGAAAAGGGGCGAGCCGAAGCTCGCCCCAATCCTGTTTCTAATCCCGAGTGGGATCAGAATGCCATGTTCAGACCGAACGACCAGGTCGAGTCTTCCTCGACGCCGAAGGTCTCACCGTCACCGTAGCCGAAGTGGATCGATGCACCGCCGCCCAGGTCGTAGGCGGCTGCGAGGCCCCAGCCGGTGATGTTGTCGGACATGCCCAAAGCAGAGACGTCGTACTGACCCCAGTTGACGCCGAGGCTGAGCGCATCGACCGTGTATGCGAAACCGATCGCAGCGTGGTCGATCTCGATGTCGAGCCCGCCGCCAAAGCTGATCTCGTGACGCGTGAAGTTACCGACGACCTCGAAGCCGTTGACTTCATAGCCGAGGCTGATGCCTGCGCCGTCGAAATCGCCCACGGCGGTAATGAGGTTCGTGGTGCCGATCGGAACCAGGTACTCGGTGTTGGTCCACTCACCCCAGAACTGGATCGACGGTGTGGCGTCGAGCGTGAGGCCGATTTCACCGGACTGGTAGGCGACGCCGGCAGTGAAGGTGCCTGCACCAGCAGCGGTCTCGTAGGTGGCGCCGATACCCCACATCGGATCCAGAACTTCGTCGTCATCGATCTGGACAGAGACGGCAACGCCGAAGCCGCCGACGCTGTAGTCGTAGCGCAGGATCTGGCCGTCGTAGCCGAACAGAGCGGCTTCGATGTCGACTTCACCGTCCAGGAACATTTCCCACTTGCTGCCGAGGATGCCCCCCCAGCCGAAAGCGTTGCCGAGATCATCGCTCGCGACGTCGATGGAGATCGCCTCATCGGAGTCAGCGTCGAGATCGAACGAAAAAGCCAGCATGTCCGTGATGGCGGCACCCGCCGGGGCATTGGCGTCAAACTGGTTGTTGCCGTTGTAGCCGGCATGGACGGTGTGGTCATCGTTGATCGATGCCGGGCCGATGCCTGCGTCCTGCAGGGCCCAGTCCATCGCGCCATCGGTGTCACCCATGGTCAGGGTGCCGAAGTTACCCGAGATGAAGATCGCGACGCCAGCGTCGTCGGTGCCGACTGCGCCCGCGCTTTCATCGAGGTCGATGGCTGCGCCGAAGGTCAGGCCGTTGTCGGTCTCGCCCGACATGGTGAACGTGACGTCGATGTCCTGGACGAACTGAACGTCCATGTTTTCGCCGCCCATGATACCCATTTGCGCGACGCCCGACAGGGTAACGTCCGCTGCTGCGAAGCCGCTGGTCGCAACCAGGGCAGTCGTAGCGAAGAGAACCTTTTTCATGGTTTTTCCCTCGTGTTCATAGTCAAGGTGCACCTCAAGACGGGGAATCCGAATTGAGTATGTTCCTTCTGTCGCTCCTGCCCCCCTCGATTGCAAGAAAGCCTGCGGCCCCCCTCGCGTCTTGCCCGGGGCGTGGTGCAGACATGTCACAGTCGGGTGTGGCAGGAGCAATTACCCAAAGACCCTTGCCGCCTATGGGGGGCTCCTGTAGCAACGGGGGCTAGATGGTGAACGAAGACAGGGACCGGCAGATGAACGGGCGGCTGGCTAGATTCGCGGGGGGCTTTGCTCTCGTGGCGCTCCTTGCAGGGTGCGGGGGTGGTGGATTGTTCGGCGGAAGCCGGACCTCTTCCGACGGTGAAACCTTCTTCTCGCGCGACATGAGTCCCGAAACCCGGCGCCAGCTGGAAGAATCGGGCGCGCTGCCCTCGTCGGACCGCAGCACCATCTGGGATCTCTTCGAGAACGCCGACGATCCGAACGTCACCGTCGAGGTGAACCGCTACCTCTGGAATGCCTCGCTCGAGGTGCTCGATTTCATGCCCGTCGAAGCAGCCGATCCCTTCTCGGGCATCATCCAGTTCGGCTACGGCACACCGCCCGGCGGCGGCCGTGCCTATCGCGCGACCGTCTATGTCCAGGACCCCGCCCTCGAGGCGCGCAGCCTGCGCGTCTCGGTCGAGTCGCGCGGCGGCTCGGTCGGACGCGAGACCGCACGACAGATCGAGGATGCGATCCTGACCCGCGCCCGCCAGCTCCGGATCCGCGACGCGGGCCTCTGACGGCTTTACGGCGCGCGCGTCGCACACTAACACCACGCCGGGCCGCCTGAGCCCGGCGTTTTCGTTTCATGATCAAGGACCGCACGAGATGTCCCGCTACGACCCCGCGACGCTGGAACCGAAATGGCAGAAGGCCTGGGACGAGGCCGGAACCTTCCTTGCGCGGCGGTCGGACGACAAGCCGAAGTATTACGTGCTCGAGATGTTCCCCTACCCCTCGGGCCGCATCCACATCGGGCATGTGCGGAACTACACGATGGGCGACGTGATCGCGCGCTACAAGCTTGCGAACGGGTTCAACGTGCTGCACCCGATGGGCTTCGACGCCTTCGGCATGCCCGCCGAGAACGCCGCGATGGCGTCGGGCGGGCACCCTGCCGACTGGACCTATTCCAACATCGACACGATGGTCGCGCAGATGAAGCCGCTGGGCTTCGGCCTCGACTGGTCGCGCATGTTCGCCACCTGCGACCCGGAGTATTACGGCCAGCAGCAGGCGCTGTTCCTCGATTTCCTCGAGCGCGGGCTGGTCTACCGCAAGAACGCCGTGGTGAACTGGGATCCGGTCGACATGACCGTTCTGGCCAACGAGCAGGTGATCGACGGCAAGGGCTGGCGCTCGGGCGCCGAGGTGGAACGCCGCGAGCTGACGCAGTGGTTCTTCAAGATCAGCGATTTCTCGGGCGAATTGCTCGATGCGCTCGACGGGCTCGACGACTGGCCGGCCAAGGTCAAGCTGATGCAGGCCAACTGGATCGGCCGCTCGCGCGGTCTGCAATTCGCCTTCGGCCTCGTGGAGCCGACCCGCGGCCACGACCGGGTGGAGGTCTACACGACGCGGCCCGACACGCTTCTGGGGGCAAGCTTCGTCGGCATCTCGCCCGATCACCCCATCGCCAAGGAGCTGGAGGCGCACGACCCCAAGGTCGCCGAGTTCTGCGCGCAGGCCCGCAAGGGCGGCACTACGGAAGAGGCGCTGGAAAAGGCCGAGAAACTCGGCTTCGACACCGGGTTGCGCTGCCGCCACCCCTTCGACACCGCATGGGAACTGCCGGTCTACATCGCCAATTTCATCCTGATGGATTACGGCACCGGCGCGATCTTCGGCTGCCCGGCCCATGACCAGCGCGACCTCGATTTCGCACGGAAATACCACCTGCCCGTCATCTCGACCTTCGTCCCGCTCAAGGGCGATCACGTGAAGCCCGAGGACGGCGGCGAGGCCTATGTGCCCCCGAAGCCCGACAAGGTCCGCTGGACCCTCCCCTTCAACTGGGCGGAAGAGGCCACCGGGGACGAGGCGATCGACGCCGCCATCGCCTTTTGCGAGGGCAAGGGCGTCGGCCAGGGCGTCACCAAGTTCCGCCTGCGCGACTGGGGGCTCAGCCGCCAGCGCTACTGGGGCTGCCCCATCCCCGTCGTGCATTGCGACGACTGCGGCGTGGTGCCCGAGAAGAAGGAAAACCTCCCCGTCGAACTGCCCCGCGACGTCAGCTTCGACGTGCCCGGCAATCCGCTCGACCGTCACCCCACCTGGCGCGACACCCCCTGCCCCGCCTGCGGCAAGCCCGCCCGCCGCGAAACCGACACGATGGACACCTTCGTCGATTCGTCCTGGTATTTCGCCCGCTTCACCGCGCCCCATGCCGCGACGCCCACCGACATGGAGGACGCCGCCTACTGGATGAACGTCGACCAGTACATCGGCGGCATCGAGCACGCGATCCTGCACCTGCTCTATTCCCGCTTCTTCGCCCGCGCGATGCACATCTGCGGCCACCTGCCGGAGAAGTCGAAGGAACCCTTCAACGCCCTCTTCACGCAAGGCATGGTCACCCACGCGATCTTCCAGACGAAGGACGCCAATGGCCGCCCCGTCTACCACTACCCCGAGGACGTGGAGCTGCGCGACGGCCGAGGCTTCCTAGAGGACGGCACCGAGGTCGAGATCATCCCCTCGGCCAAGATGTCCAAGTCGAAGAACAACGTCGTCGACCCGGTCAACATCATCGCCACCTACGGCGCCGACACCGCCCGCTGGTTCGTCCTGAGCGATTCGCCCCCCGAGCGCGACGTGGAATGGACCGCCGCCGGCGCCGAGGCCGCCTCCAAGCACCTCGCCCGCGTCTACCGCATCGCCTCCGAGATCGCGGGTGACGACACCCCGGCCAACGACGCCGACGAGCCCCTCCTGCGCGAGATGCACAAGGCGATCTTCGACGTGACGAACGGCGTCGAAAGCTTCGGCTTCAACGCCGCCATCGCCAAGCTCTACGCCTTCACCAACAGCCTGGGCAAATCGGCGGCGGGCGCAGAGGCCAAGCGCCGGGCCGCGAAAACGCTGGCGCAGCTCATGTCGCCGATGACCCCGCACCTCGCCGAAGAGGTCTGGGCGATGCTCGGCGGCGAAGGCCTGATCGCCAACGCCCCCTGGCCGGTCGCCGACGAGGCGATGCTGGTTTCCGACACCGTCACCCTGCCGATCCAGATCAACGGCAAGCGGCGCTCGGAAATCACCGTCGCCAAGGACGCCACGAAGGAAGAGGTTGAAAAACACGCGCTGGCCGACGACGCTGTGCAAAAGGCGCTGGCCGGTGGCCAGCCGAAGAAACTCATCGTCGTGCCGGGCCGAATCGTGAATGTCGTCATCTGACCGCCGCAGCTTCCTGACGCTTCTGGCCGCCGCCCCGCTCGCGGCCTGCGGCTTCACGCCGGTCTACGGGCCGAACGGTGCGGGGGGCGCCCTGCGCGACCGGCTCCGGATCGAACCGCCCGACACGCGGCTGGGCTTCGTCCTCGTCTCCCGGCTCGAGGACCGGCTGGGCCGGGCCACCGCCCCGACCCACGTCCTGACCTGGGACATCGAGACGGACGAGCGCGACCTCGCCATCACCGGCACCGATGACATCACCCGCATCAACGTGACCGGCACCCTCAGCTTCGCCGTGACCGAGGCGGGCAGCGACAGGCGCGTGCAATCGGGCGAGGTCTCGACCTTCACCGCCTATTCCACGACCGGCTCGCCCGTGTCGACCGCCGCCGCCCGCCGCGATGCCGAGGACCGGCTGATGGTCGCGCTGGCCGATCAGCTCGTCTCGCGCCTCCTGTCGGGCGCGCCCGACTGGGCATGAAGCTTTCCCCGCGCGACGTCGCCGCCTACACGCGCAAACCCGACAGCTCCGCCGCGGGCTGCCTCATCTTCGGCGATGACGCCATGCGCGTCGCCCTGCGCCGGCAGGAGCTGCTGAAAAACCTGCTCGGCCCCGGCGCGGAAGAGGAAATGCGCCTCACCCGCATGGACGCGGCCGAGCTGCGCTCCGACCCCGCCCGGCTGATCGACGCGATGAAGGCCACGGGCTTCTTCCCCGGCCCCCGCGCCGTCTTCGTCGAGGGCGCGGGCGACGGCCTCGCCCCGGTGTTCGAGGCGGCGCTGGCCGACTGGCAGCCCGGCGATGCGCAGATCATCGCCACCGCCGGGCGGCTGACCGCGAAATCCGCGCTGCGCAAGCTCTTCGAAGGCCACAAGACCGCGCGCGCCGCCGCGATCTACGACGACCCGCCCGGCCGCGCCGAGATCGAGACGCTTCTGACCGAGGCGGGCCTGCGCGACCTCCCCCGCGAGGCGATGGGCGATCTCGAGGCGCTGGCGCGCAGCCTGCCGCCCGGCGATTTCCGCCAGACGGTCGAGAAACTCGGCCTCTACAAGCGCGGCGATCCCGCGCCGGTCTCCCCCGCCGATATCGCCGCCGTCGCCCCGATGACGATCGAGGCGGAGCTCGACGACATCCTCCACGCCACCGCCGAATCGGAACAGGGCGCGATCGGCCCGATCCTCGCGCGGCTCTCCGGGCAGGGGGTGACGCCCGTGTCGCTCTGCATCGCGGCCCTCCGCCATTTCCGCGCGCTCCACGCCGCCGCCTGCCACCCCAACGGCCCCGCCGCGGGGCTGCAGGCGCAGCGCCCGCCGGTCTTCGGCCCGCGCCGCGACCGGATGCTGCGGCAGGCGCAGCGCTGGGGCACGCCGCAACTGGAAACCGCGCTCTCCCTGCTGGTCGAGACCGACCTGACCTTGCGCTCGGCGCAAAGCGCGCCGCAAATGGCGCTGATGGAACGCACATTGATCCGGCTCGCCATGATGCCGGGCAGACGGGGACGCTGATGGGCTACACGGTGATCGGGAACGTCAAGTCGCGCGCGCTGCGCGTGCTCTGGACGCTGGAGGAACTGGGTCTCGACTACGAGCATGTCGACGCGGGCCCCCGCTCGGACGAGGTCACGCGCATCAGCCCCGCGGGAAAGGTGCCCGTGCTGGTCGTCGATGGCGTGCCGATCACGGATTCGGTGGCGATCATGACCTTCCTCGCCGATCGCCACGGCGCGCTGACCTTCCCCGCGGGCACGATCGACCGCGCCCGGCAGGACAGCCTCACCCAGATGATCCTCGACGAGATCGACGCGGTCCTCTGGACCGCCGCGCGCCACAGCTTCGTCCTCCCCGAGGAATTGCGCGTCGAGGGGATCAAGGACAGCCTCAAGTGGGAATTCGCGAAAAGCGAAACCGCACTCGTCCGTCGCATGGCCGAGGACGGCCCCTTCCTGATGGGCGAGACCATGACCATCGCCGACATCCTGCTCGCCCATTGCGGCGGCTGGGCCATCGCGGCGAAGTTCCCGATCTCCGAGCCGCGCCTGCGCGACCACATCGCCATGATGCGCGACCGCCCCGCCTTCCACCGGGCGCTCGGCGCGTGACCCCCCGCTCAGGGTCGGCCCGCGCCAACCACCCGGAGCGACACCGGCCCGCCCGCCCATGACCGGACAAGTCGCAACGCTCCGTCAAGGTTAACGCGCGCCCTCTCCCCTTCTCCGTTTCGAAAATATCCCGGGGGAGTCGCGAAGCGACGGGGGCAGAGCCCCCTACTTCCGGAGCGACCTCGCCATATGCACGCGGTGTGTACGGGGTGTGTACGGCCCGTGTACGCGCCTTTCAGCGCCCCCAACCTGCCGCATGCCGCCCGGCCCAGCGCCCCGTCGCAAGACAGCCGGTGATGAGATAGCCGCCCGTCGGCGCCTCCCAATCCAGCATCTCGCCCGCCACGAAGACGCCGCGCAGCGCCCGCAGCATCAAGCCCTCGTCGATGCCTGCGCGCGTCACCCCGCCGGCCGTGGAAATCGCCTCGTCCATCGGTCGCGGGCCTTGGTGCCTGATCTCCAACCCCTTGATCAACAGCGCCAATTCCACCCCCTCAGGCAAGGGTCGCCCGAATTCCTGCACCAAGGCCCGCTTCACCGGGTCAAGCTTCAGCGCCTTCTCGAGGTGCTGCGACACCGTCCGCTTCCTCGGCCGCGCGGCGAGCCGCGCCGCGACCTCCTCCACGTCCAGATCGGGCAGCAGGTCCACCACCAGCGCCGCGCCGTCGCGCACCTCCGCCGAGACGGCATAGACCCCGCCTCCCTCGACCCCGCGGGCCGAGACCACGAACTCGCCCATCACCCAGGTTTCATTGGCTTTTTTCAGCGCCACGCCCTTCACCGGGCTGCCGAAATGGGTCGCCATGTGGGGCGACCAATCGACCCTGAACCCCATGTTCGCAGGCCGGAACGGCGCCAGGTCCACGCCCCTTGCCGCCAACAACCCGGCCCATGTCCCGTCCGACCCCAACCGCGCCCAGCTCGCCCCGCCAAGCGCCAGAACCACCACACGCGGCGCCAGCAGGCGAAGACCCTGACGCGTCTCGAACAGCCAGTCGGCCCCCTGCCAGCCCGCCCAGCGCCAGCCCAGCCGCAACTCCGCCGGAACGCGCCGCAACCACGCCCGCAGGAGCGGCGAGGCCTTCATCGCAACCGGGAACACGCGGCCCGAAGAGCCGGTGAACACCGGCTGTCCCAACGCTTCGGCCCAGGCCATGACCTCCGCCGGTCCCATGTCCCGCAGCATCGGCGAAAGCCAGGGCGCGGCTTCGCCGAAGGCCGCGACAAACCGTTCGAAAGGCTCGTCTTTCGTCAGGTTCAGCCCCGACTTTCCCGCCATCAGGAACTTGCGGCCCGCCGATGGCTTGCCCTCGGCGATGACGACCGAGCGCCCCGCGCGCGCCAGTTCCCCGGCGGCCATGAGCCCGGCGGGGCCTGCCCCGATCACCAGCGCATCGACCGCCTCAGCCATGCCCTTGCCCCCGGCCGACCCTGCACCACACTCCCCCATCATGGAGGACGCACCGATCTGCCCGCTGTGCCAGCGCCCGATCCCGCCCGGCGCGAAGCAAAGCCTGCATCACCTGACGCCCAAGCTCAGGGGCGGCAAGGGCGGTCCGACCGTGCTTCTTCACCAGATCTGCCACAACGAGATCCACGCGACCCTCTCCGAGGCCGAATTGGCCCGCAATTACAACACCGTCGAGGCGCTGCGCGCCCATCCGCGGCTGGCGGCCTTCCTCGCCTGGGTGGCGAAACGCCCGCCCGACTTCCATTCCAAGACCCCCGGTGCGCGCCGCGGCTGGAAGCGGCGCTAGCGCCTGCCACCAGGTCCGGGCGGCAAGAGGCCTGTGCCCACCCCCTGCGACATGCCTAGCGCCCCTCGCACATCTCCTTGATCCTCTGGAGAATTTCCGGTTTTCCACCGCGCGCGTCCTCGGCGATATGCGCGGCCTGTTCCATCAGGTGCTCGGGCAGCGTGATCCGATCGACCAGGCCGAAGGCATAAGCCTCGTCCGCGCTGAACTTCTGCCCGCCGAGAAGCAACAGCTTCGTCCGCGCCGGACCCATCAGCGCCACCAGCCGCCCGGGGTCCGAGGGCTGCGGCAGGAAGCCCAGCTTCGCCACCGGGTAGAAGAACCGCGCGTTCGGCACCGAGATGCGGATATCGCAGGCGAGCGCCATCCCGAAGGCACCGCCCGCAAGCGTTCCGTTCAGCGCCGCGATGGTCAGGCAGGGCAAAGCCGCGATCCCGCCCGAGACCTGTTCCCAGAGCGGCGATGTCGCGAGCCCCGCCCGCGCCTCGTCCAGGTCGGCACCGGCGGAAAACACCTTGTCCCCCGCTCCGGTCAGGATCAGCGCCTTGATGTGCGGATCGACCGTCGCCTCGACCAGGATATCGACGATCCGCGAGAGCATCCCGGCGGTGAGGGAGTTCGCCTTGTCGGGGCGGTTCAGCGTGATCCGCCACAGCCCGTCCTCGCGCTGGCAGTCGATCATGGCCCCACCCCCACGGCCTTGCGCACGTCGGGATCCCGAAGCGAGATGTCGTCGCCGAGCCAGGGATCGGCCTCGGGCCCGCACATCCAGACAAGTGCCCTGGCTGGCCATTCCGGCGGAATGTGGTCGGACCAGTCGAGCTGGCTGACCGGGTTCACGCCCGAGGCCTTGATCTCTCGCTGCATGTCGGTGGCGACCGTGCCGGGCGACAGGCCGAGGGCGCGGATGCCCTTGTCGCCCAGTTCCTTGTGCAGGCAGGCGGTGAACATCTTCACCCCGGCCTTGGACGTGCAATAGGCGCTCCAGCCCTCGAGCGCGTTCACCGCCGCGCCGGACGAGATGTTGATGATCGTGCCGCCGCCACGGGCCAGCATCAGCGGCACGGCGGCTCGGGCGCAGTGGAAGACGCCCTTGAGGTTGATGTCGATCAGATGGTCCCAGGCCACGGGGTCGGCGCTGGCGATGTGGCTGATCGGCTCGATCACGCCGGCATTGCTGACCAGCACATCGAGCCCGCCGAAGGTGTCGGCCGCGGCCGCCACGGCGGCTTCGACCTCCCAGTAACGGGTCACGTCGCAGGGCACGGCAAGGGCGGTCGGCCCGATCTCCCCGGCAAGCGCGGTGATCGCCTCGCGGTCACGCGCCATCAGGACGACATTCGCCCCGGCCTCGGCGAAGCTGCGGGCGGCGGCGGCCCCGATCCCGCGGCTGGCGCCCGTGATCGCGACGGTCTTTCCGGTCATGCTGTCCGGCATCGGCGTGCTCCCCTTCTGATCCCCGGTTGGTCCCCTCGGCCCCAGAGCTACCGCGCCGCGCCGCGCGGGGCCAGCCCCATGCGACGGCGACCGGCGGGTATCCCGCCCTTGACCCACGACGCGCGGGCCGCGAACATCGGCGCATCATTTCAGCATCGGATGGATCCCATGCCAAAGACGACCCTCCTTACCCTGACCCTTTCCGTCGCCGCGTTCGGCGCCTCTGGTCCTGCCTTGGCGCTCACCGCCGACGAGCTCTGGGCACAGTGGCAATCGCAGGCCGCCGCCACGGGCCAGTCCATGGCCGCGACCGAGGTCGTGCCCGGCAGCGGGAGCCTCACGCTCAACGGACTCACCACCACCTTCAGCGACGGCGAGGTGTCGATGGTGGGGCGCGTGGATCAGCTGGTCATGACCGAGAACGGCGACGGGTCGGTCTCGATCGACATCTCGGACCGCTACGATGTCACCATCACCTTCGTGCCCGATCCCGGCACTCCGCCGGTGAACCTCGGGATCATCCTGAACGCGCCCGACCTCGAGATGACGGCGAGCGGCACGCCCGAGGCGATCGTCTACCAGTATTCCGCGCCGATGGTCACGGTCGAGGACGGACCGATCACCGGCGGCGACGGGCCGCCGCCCACGATCGACATGACCATCGCCATCGCGGATGTCGAAGCCACCTACCAGGTCGATGCGAGCGACCCGACCAACCTGGGTTACGACACCAGCTCGTCCTTCTCTTCCATGGCGGGTGCGGTGAACATCCTGCCGCCCCCGGGAGAGGAAGGGCGGATGAAGCTGGTCCTGTCGGCGGGCGCCACGACCTCCACCGGCAGCGGACGGCTGGGCAACATCGCCGAGCTTGCGGCGAACCCCGACATGATCCCGACGGGTTTCGACCTCAACGGCGCATTCGAATACGAGAGCCTCGGCCTCGAGTTGACCTTCGAGCACCCGCGCGATGCGTTCACCGTGATCGCATCGAACGAGGGCGGCAGCCTGTCGAGCAGCTTCTCCGAGGCGGCGCTGGCCTACCGCCTGACGACGACGGGCAGTTCGACCTATGTGGCGGGGGCGGAGATCCCGGTGCCGGTCGAATTCTCGGTCGAGAGCGCCGAGCTCGCCCTCAGCGTCCCCCTCGCGCCGAGCGGCGACAGCCAGCCGGTGGCGATGCGGATCGCCTACCAGGACCTCGTCCTCGGGGCGGGGGTCTGGCAGATGGCCGATCCGACCGGGTCCTTCCCGCGCGATCCGTTGACCGTGATCGCCGACCTCAGCGGCAGCCTGCGCGTGCTGGAAAGTCTGCTCGCCGCCGACATGGACGCCGGCCCGCCGCCCGTTGAGTTGCAGCAGATGACGCTGAACGAATTGCGGGTGTCCGCCGCCGGGGCCACGCTGACCGGCACAGGCAGCGCCGAGTTCGCACCGGGCCCCGTGCCGATGCCGGTGGGGTCGGTCGACCTGCAGCTGTCGGGCGGCCTCGCGCTTCTCGATACGCTTCAGGCAACCGGGATCGTGCCGATCGAACAACTCGCGATGGCGCGCGGGATGCTGGGTGCCTTCGCCCGGCCGGGCGCCACGCCCGACACGCTGGAATCGACGATCGAGTTCACCGAGGGCGGCGGAATCACGGCGAACGGCGTTCCGCTTCAATAAGTCCTCGAGACCGGCGCGGCCCGCCTCCGGAACCGGGGGCGGGCCGTGGTCTGTCTTGCGCAGGGGGCGGGACGGCACTAGGTCCGGTACCAATCCCATGACAAGGTGCCTGTCCGCATGTCCGAGCCTCTCGCCCCCCTGACCGATGCCCTGCTCGAGGCCGCTGTTCGTGCAGGTGCCGATGCCGCCGATGCCATCGCCGTCGACGGAACCTCCCTGTCGATCGGGGTGCGCGCGGGGGCACTGGAACAGGCCGAAAGGTCCGAGGGGGTGGAAATCGGCTTGCGCGTCATGGTCGGGCCCCGTCAGGCCTGCGTCTCGGCCTCGGACACACGACCCGAGACGCTGCGCGAAATGGCCGAGCGCGCCGTGGCCATGGCGCGGCTTGCGCCCGAGGACCCGACCATCGGGCTTGCCGATCCCTCGCAGCTGAGCGTGGTGCGCGACGGGCGTGCGCTCGACATGTCGGACCCCGGGGCCGACCCGGACCCGGCCGCGCTCGAGGAGGCCGCCCGCCGGGCCGAGGCCGCCGCGCTGGCCGTCGCGGGCGTGAGCCAGGTGCAATCGGCAAGCGCAGGCTTCTCGCGCCGCCGCATCCACCTTGCCGCGACGAACGGGTTTTCCGGCGGGTACGAGCGGTCGGACCACGGGCTTGGCTGTGTCGCCATCACCGGCGAAGGTCTGGGGATGGAGCGCGATTATTTCGGCGACGGGCGCAACCACGCCGCCGACCTGATGACCCCGGAAGAGGTCGGGCGCATCGCGGGCGAACGCACCGTGGCCCGCGCGGGCGCGCGGAAGCCGAAGACCGGGGCCTTTCCGGTGATCTATGACGAGCGGATTTCCTCGGGCCTGGTCGGGCATCTGCTGGCCGCCACCAATGGCAGCGCCATCGCGCGCGGCGCATCCTGGGCGCGCGACCTTCTGGGCGAGACGGTGCTACCGAAGGGCCTGTCGCTGATCGAGGACCCGCACCGCCCGCGGACCTCTGGCTCCAAGCCCTTCGATGCCGAGGGGTTGCCGACCGCTCGGCGCGCGATCGTCGAGGACGGCGTGCTGACCGGCTGGACGCTCGACCTTGCCACTGCGCGGAAGCTCGGGATGGCCTCGACCGCGAACGCGAGCCGCGGAACGTCGTCGCCGCCCTCGCCCAGCGTGGGGAACGTGGCGCTGACCCAAGGCGAGACCGACCTTGCCGGGCTGATGGCCGAGATGGGCACGGGCCTTCTCATCACCTCGATGATCGGCTCGTCGATCAACCCGACGACGGGCGACTATTCCCGTGGGGCCTCGGGGTTCTGGGTGCAGAACGGCGAGATCGCCTACCCGGTCAACGAATGCACGGTGGCGGGCAACCTGCGTGACATGCTCAGGACGATCCGGCCCGCGAACGACGCGCGCGCGCATCTGAGCCGCGTGGTGCCCTCGCTCCTGGTCGAGGGTCTGACCCTTGCCGGCGCCTGACGCCACCGAGGACCTTGCGCTGCTGATCGAGGCGGCGCGGGGGGCGGGGCGGATCGCCGCGCGCTATTTCCGCGACGACCCCGAGACCTGGGACAAGCCCGATGGCACGGGCCCCGTGACCGAGGCCGACCTTGCCGTCGACGACATGCTGCGCGACCGGCTGATGGACGCGCGCCCCGGCTACGGCTGGTTGTCGGAAGAAACGCCGGACAGCCAGGAGCGGCTGACGGCGGAGCGCGTCTTCGTGGTCGATCCCATCGACGGGACCCGCGCCTTCATCGAGGGGAGCTCCGCTTTTTCGCATTCGCTGGCGGTGGTCGAGGGCGGCAAGGTCATCGCCGCGGTCGTCTACCTGCCCATCCGCGGAAAGCTTTACGCCGCTTCGAAGGGCGGGGGCGCGACGCTGAACGATGCGCCGATCCGTGCCTCGGACACCGCCCGCCTGCACGAGGCCGAGGTGCTGGCGACGAAGCACACGCTCTCGCCCGCGCATTGGCCGCGCGGCGTGCCGCCGGTGACGCGGGCCTATCGCCCGTCGCTCGCCTATCGCATGGCGCTGGTGGGCGAAGGGCGTTTCGACGCGATGGTGACCTTTCGCGCGACCTGGGAGTGGGACATCGCGGCAGGCGCGCTGATCATCGAGGAGGCCGGCGGCCGCGTGACCGATGCGGCCGGCGCCGTCCTGAGCTTCAACCGGCAGGTCCCGCAGGTGCCCGGTGTGCTGGCCGCAGGCGGCGCGCTGCATGCACCGCTTCTGCAGGCGAAGGGCTAGACGGACATCGGCGCCGCGGCCATCGACAGCGATGCAAGCACGGAGAGCATGAGGAGTGTTGCGACGGCGATGAGGCTGATGCGAAAGGTCATGGCTGCTTGAAATCCGGGTCTCGAAATCTTCGCCGACCGGAGGGGCGCTCTCCGTGCCTGCACGAGACAGGGTAGGCGGGGAAGCGGACCCATGCGAGTAAGGCAAGCCTTACCCTGCGCGCTTGACCCCGGCGGGCCAATGCCTAGGGTGCGCCGCGATCCGCCCCCTTGGACCGGAAGGACCCCCAGATCATGACCCAGCGCCTGCACCTCGTCTTCGGCGGAGAGCTGACGGACCCGCAAGGGACCGAGTTCCGCAACATGGATGACATCCATCTCGTCGGCCTGTTCCCCGATTACGCCAGCGCCTACGACGCGTGGAAGGCCGAGGCGCAGCGCACCGTCGACAACGCGCATACGCGGTACTTCATCGCGCATCTGCACCGCCTTCTCGAAGAAGGGTCCGAGGCGTCGGGCACCGAAGAGCTGGGCGGCTGAGCGCGCCCGCGATGTCCGGATCCTTCGCCCTCGGCGTCTACCTCGCCTGGTCGGCCCGCTTTGGCCGCGGTTTCGCCGAGCGCAAGCTGCGCGAGCGCGTGGCCGCGGGCAAGGAGGACCCGGCGCGCCTCGACGAACGGCGCGGGATCGCGGGCAGGCCCCGGCCCGAGGGGCCGCTGATCTGGTTCCACGCCGCCAGCGTGGGCGAGTCGCTGGCCCTGCTCGAGCTGATCCGGACCCTCCTGGCCGAGCGGCCGGACCTGACGGTCCTGGTCACGACCGGAACGGTCACCTCGGCCGCCGTCATGGCAGACCGCCTGCCCGGGGGCGCGCTGCACCAATACGTGCCGCTGGATGCCCGCCCCTTCGTGCGTCGCTTTCTCGAGCATTGGCGGCCCGACCTCGCCGTCTGGACGGAAAGCGAGCTCTGGCCGACGCTGATCTGCGAGACCCATGCGCGCGGCGTGCCGATGGTCCTGCTCAACGCGCGGATGTCGAAGGCGAGCCATGACCGCTGGCGCTTCCTGCACGGGATGGCGCGCAGCCTGCTTGGGCGGTTCGACCTGGCGCTGGTGCAGGACGACCTGACCGAGATCTACCTGCGACGGCTCGGCATGCCGCCGACCCGGATGGAGGTGACCGGGACGCTGAAGGAAGGGGCCGCGGCCCTGCCGGTGAACGAGGCCGAGCTGTCGGTCATGCGCAGCGAGATCGGCGGGCGACCGGTCTGGGTCGCGTCCTCGACCCACCCCGGCGAGGAGGAGATGGTGCTCGAGGCGCACCGCATCGCGCTCAGGACCAACCCGCGGCTCCTGCTGATCCTCGTGCCACGCCACCCCGAACGGGGCGAGGAGATTGCCGCGATGCTGGATGAAGGCGGCTGGGTCTACACGCGCCGAAGCCTCGGCGAGGGTCCCGAGCCCGAGGCGGGCGTCTATCTCGCCGACACGATCGGCGAACTGGGCCTGTGGTACCGCCTTGCGCCGGTCAGCTTCGTGGGTGGCTCCTGGGTGCCGATCGGCGGTCACAACCCGTTCGAGCCCGCGGCGCTCGGTTCGGCGATCCTGCACGGGCCCTATGTCACGAATTTCGTGGACATCTACCAGCGCCTTGCCGAGGCGCGGGCCGCCCGGCTCGTATCGGCGCCGCAGCCCTTGGCCGAGGCGGTGGACGACCTCCTGTCACCCGACCGCGCCGCGGCCATGGCCCATGCCGCCTGGGAGGTTGTCTCGGCAGGTGCGGATGTGACCGAACGGGCGAAAGCCGCCCTTCTCGACAAGCTGGACGGAGCCTGATGCGGCCGCCCGCCTTCTGGCACATGGAGCCGGGACTGCGCGCGGCCCTGCTCTCGCCGCTGGGTGCGGTCTACGCGGCGGGCACGCGGCGGCGGCTGGTGCGCGGGGCGCGGGCGCGCGTGGGGGTGCCGGTGATCTGCGTCGGCAACCTGAACGCGGGCGGAACCGGCAAGACGCCCACGGTGATCGCGCTGGCCGGACGACTGGCCGAGAGGGGCATCCGGGCCCATGCCGTCACCCGCGGGCATGGCGGGTCGCTGGAAGGGCCGGTGCGCGTCGAGGAACGCACGCACCGCGCGGACCAGACGGGTGACGAGGCGCTTCTGCTCGCGGCCTTCCTGCCGACCTGGGTGGCCAAGGATCGCGCCGAGGGCGCCCGTGCGGCGGTGGCGGCGGGGGCACAGGCGATCCTGCTCGACGACGGGTTCCAGAACGGGGCGCTGGCCCATGACCTGTCGCTCGTGGTGGTCGATGCGCATATCGGTTTCGGCAATGGCCGGGTGATCCCCGCGGGGCCGCTGCGCGAGCCGGTGGCGGCGGGCATGGCGCGCGCGGACCTGCTTCTGTCGATCGGTGATGCCGAGGGACAGGCACGGTTTTCCGACCGCTGGGGCGGTGCCGTGACGGTGCCCCGTCTGCAGGGGGCGCTGGTGCCGCTTGCCACGGGACTGCCGCTGAAGGGTGTGCCGGTGCTGGCCTTCGCGGGCATCGGGCACCCCGAGAAGTTCTTTCGCACGCTCAGTCATCTCGGGGCCGAGCTGAAATCGACCCATGCGCTGACCGACCACCAGCCGCTCACCGACCAGCTGATGACGCGGATGCTGCGCGAGGCGAAGGGGATCGGCGCACAGGTGGTGACGACGGAGAAGGACGCCGTGCGCCTGCCGCCGGGCCTGCGTGCGCAGGTGATGACCGTACCGGTGCGGCTGGGGATCGACGACTGGGGTCCGCTCGACACGGCCTTCGACCGGGTCTTCGGGTCCTAGACCGCAGGGCTGCGACCCGACCAGGACATTTTTTTCGGGCCCATGTCGAAATCGCCCGGCCCCGCGGCTCTCTGTCATGACGGCACGATGCCGTCGCCCATGACAGGAGCACATGACATGATCCGCACGACCCTTTTCGGACTGGCCCTTGCCGCCCTTGCGGCCCCGGCGCTGGCCGAGCCCTTCACGATGTTCATCTACGAGACCCCCGAAGATATCGCGTTGCGCAGCGATGCGACCGAGGCGGGGGCCGCATACTGGTCGCTCTGGGCGGAGTATTCCGCCGTGCTGGCGGGCTCCGGCGCGGTGCGCGGCGGCGCGCCCCTTAGGATCGCCGAGGCAGACGGCGCGACGCTTTCAGGGTATTTCATCCTCGAGGCCGCGAGCCATGCGGAGGCTGAAGCGCTGGCCGCCGCTGCGCCCGCGGCGCTGCGGGGCGGGCGGGTGGTGGTGATGCCGCATCTCGCGGTGCCCGGAATGTCGAACTGAATGCGCAGGAGGGAGACCCGAGCGATGCAATACATGATCGTTTTCCGCGAACCGCTGAGCGAGTTCGAAAAGCGCGAGGACCCCGCGCAGATGGGTGACTACTGGGGCGCGTGGGGGGCCTATATCGGCGCCATGCGCGCGGCGGGCGTCATCGTGAACGGCGACGGGCTGTTGCCGCCCGCCATGGCCACGACGGTGCGGGTGCGCGACGGCGCGCGCCTGATCGAGGACGGTCCCTTCGCCGATGTGAAGGAGCAATTGGGCGGCTATTTCGTGATCGAGGTACCCGACCTCGATGCCGCGATCGATTGGGCGGGGCGGTCGCCCGCCGCGCTGGTCGGATCGGTCGAGGTGCGGCCGGTCATGCCGGCCGACATGCTGCTGTGAGCGGTGCGGCGGCCCGGGCGGCGATCGACCGGGCCGCGCGCG
>WVSO01000035.1 GCA_015689745.1 Rhodobacterales bacterium HKCCSP123
AGCTTGAATCACGCAGCCCAGGAACCCTCAAGATGGTTTATGGGTCCTGACCCTAGAAAGCCTGCGGGCGCTGTGGATCCGAATGCAATCACTGCTTCTGAAGGAGTGGCCAGCCCCCCATCGGCGGTGGGTATCAGGCGTGCTTCGGGAACGCTCAACAGTCCGTGGGTGAACTTGTCCTGCAAGAGCCTGCCGACGAACGAAAGCGCCTGTTTCGCCAGTGGAAGATCTGTGTTCGCTATGCAGTTGAGCCATTTGGTGGCGGGCGACTTCGCCAGGACCTGCATGTCCCGGCGCTTTGCTTCTGTGACGAGGGCATTCAACCGCGATAGCCTTGCCTCGGTTGAATAGCAGTCGGGGTGCAGATAACTGTCCCGCGCATCCGCACTGGCAAGGCCGGCCCACGATCTGCAGATCTCCGTGTCCTCAACAAAATGCCGCAAGAGTTGGCTCGGACTGCGCGGGACGCCATTAACGTCAGGCAAGACTTCAGACGAAACGATCTGGTCCCAGAGGGTCCGGATGAGGGGCACGGCGATTTCGTCCTGCCGTTCCGGCTGACGCGGGAACGCACTTACGGCGGCCCCATAATCCTCAGGTGTGGACAGCGCGGTTAGAGAGCCACTTATCAGATCTGCAGCGGCCTGCATGATCGCTTCGTTCCACGGTCCTCGGATCAGGTTGGTTCTGTCGCTGTTGAGTTTCCACGGTGCGTTGAGGATGCCCGAGGTGCGGCTTTGCGTTTCGGTGGGGAAGAACGCCCAGAAGCGCCCAGCTTGTTCGCGCCCCCCGACCGGCACCGCCCAGGACAGCGGGACCTGATCCCTTGCCTGAATGTGAGTTGCGTCAGAGCGCGCGGCAGGGCTGTCGATGTGGACTGATGTCTCGAAGACCTTCCACCGGGCCTCGTTCGTTCCGTCGCTGACAATTGCGAGCCCGTCTTCAAGCCGCTTGGTCAACAGACGGGGTGCAGCACCTTCCACTTCCAGCTCGAGGGAGATTGCTGAGGGCAGGAATAGCAGGAACTCGGCGGGAAAATCTGCGATTTCCTGGCTTAGTCGCTCGAACGCGGCCTCATCCGCGATTTCCGCTGAAACGACGGTGGTTGCCCAGTTCCATCTGCTAGATTTCGATAGCGGGCTACTTTCGGCGGCGGGATCCAGCACCTCGGCAAGCCGCATGCCAGGCGCGGGTGCATTTTTGTTTAAACCTAGATGCTGACGAATCCGCGCACGGCAGGCTTCGGGGTCGAAGCGCAGTCCTACAGATCTGGACGTCAGGTCGACGCGACCACCCAGCTTGAGTAGTGACTTGAAGCCTATCCCAAATCTGCCGATCTGGTTACCGCGCTTGGGGGAGCTGCGCGCGTTCAGGAGCGCTACGATTCCCAGTTCATCCAGGGCGGCGCCGGTGTTGGCGGCCTCCAACCGATTGGGGGAAAGGCGGACATGGATCCGGCCTTCGGGCTCCGCGGCCTCAAGAATTGCGTCGGCCGCGTTCTGCACCAGTTCATACAACTGACGATAGGCGTATCCACCTGAAAGGACTTCGTTCTCGGTCTCGAAATGCTCGGCCGCGTCCCGCGGCTGTGCTTCGTAGGCCCTCAAGCGCTTCTGACATTCGTCGTGAACGAACTCTGCCAGCTGCTCTAGATCGGATTCTCGGTTACGAACATCCATGCACGCCTCAAATACCTCAATGGAAACATCTGCGTATGTTGTTCCCGCACTCCCTAGCCATGTTTGCGAGACTAGCCGCGAGAGACGGCGAGCGGCAACAGCTTAGGCGATCGTCACCTCCATTGAGAGGTGAGGGGGGACTCCAGGGCGATACCGCGCCTCAAGTGGCAATCGCGTAGACCTGTGCGGTCTTCATCTCTATGTAAATCAGTAACCTAGGCTGGAGAACGTTCGATCCGGGCCCCGCCCCCTCCGCCACTTGCACATTGCAAACCCGAAAACAGGTCCCTCGCGGGGCCTTTTTCTTTATGTGCCAAAGGGGTTTGCAGGCACGATCCGCCCTTCGGAGACAGACCCGCCGCGCAAGATCGGTCTCCGAACGCCCACCGTCTCTTTCCACCCGCCTTTCGCTCGCGGCAAGACGGGTTTAAAATCCCAATAGATTTCAACGAACTGACGGGATCGCGTTGCGCCCGTGTTTCGTTGGTTCCGGGTTGTCTCAAAGCCGATGGCGAGGCGACACGCGCGGCGTGTTCGTTGGTATGTCATGGGAGTCTTGCGCGAAGTCTCTGATGACAAACGCAGTTTCCGCCCTTAGCCTGGCGTGATGTCAAACGGGGTCTGGACTGATCAAAAGAACGACCTAAACGTCGCGGATTACTTCGCGATGCTGGCCGACGACGTCTCTGGTCGCCCCTACAACAAGGCCGAGCATCGGCGCGGGCTGCTGCCCCTGTTGAATGATCGGTCCGAGGGATCGGTCGAGTTCAAGCACCAGAACATCAGCGCCGTGCTGAAGGGGCTGGGTGAGGACTGGATCCCGGGCTATAAGCCCGCCTTCAATTTCCAGATGACGCTGGTGGATGCAGTGGCGCGCTGGCTGGCGCTGAATCCGGCTTGGCTCGGTCGCCATTCGCGTCCGGGAGCGCCGACTGGCCTGGCGGAGGCGCGGCCGATCTGGATCGGGCCGCCGCCCACGCTGTCGAACCAGCCGCCGCCGCAGGAGCTGGAGCAGATGCTGCACATCGCCCGCAAATTCGATGTCGCGGCGCGAGACGAGCGAAACCGCGCCCTCGGTCGTGCCGGTGAAGAACGCGTCCTGGCGCATGAGCGTGCAGCCCTGAAATCATCGGGCCGCGACGATCTTGCGCGCAAGGTCAGTTGGGTTTCGGAGGAGGATGGCGATGGCGCCGGCTACGACATCGCGAGTTTCGCGCCGGACGGCCGTCCGCGCCTGATCGAGGTGAAGACGACGAATGGCTGGGAGCGCACGCCTTTTCATATCAGCCGCAACGAGCTGGCTGTGGCCGAGGAGCGGCGCTCGCAATGGTCCCTGTTCCGCCTGTGGAACTTCGCGCGCGAGCCGAAAGCGTTTGAGCTGCACCCGCCGTTGAACGCGCATGTCTCGCTGACCGCGACGTCCTTTCAGGCGAGTTTTCATTGAGGGTTACCGAAACGCCCGCTCAGCCTGCTCCTGCCATGTCTCCCCGGCCAGAAAACACAGGTCATAGAGGCTGACCGCCGACGCCTGGCGTCATCCGCTTCGTGATGCGCGGGCGGCCGCCGCGTGGAGCGACCGGATGACCGGAGCCCTTCTGGGGTGCTTTTGCGCGTTGCTGCAGGCGGTCCAGAAGGGTCGTGGCCTACCTGGCCGACCGGACAGGATGGCCGAAGCGATCTGGGCGCTGGTGCATCCGACAATGTATCGTCGTCTGGTCGTTGAGTGCCGGTGGCCGGACGAGGAATTCAGGAAACACACGGTCGACCTCGTGCGACAGTTGATGGGAATGCACGAAATTCCAGTCGGGACCAGATAGACCGGGGCAGAGACCGTTGGTTCCTGGTCCCGTCTCCTCCGCCATCACCCCGGCGCAGGTGATCGCGCATCGACCCGCGAGCGACGCTTCCCCCGTGCGCGATCGGGGTCCGGTGTCGATCCCGCCGGACGGGGTGGACGAAGGTGCGGAGCCGCCCCGGCGACCCGCCCGGCGATGCGCTTCGCGGCAGGACAGTGCCCGACCCGGCGCTGCCCGCCGGTCAGCCGCAGGCAGAAACGGCAGGCCCAGGGGCAGCCGCTGCCCGGCTGCGACACGGCTCGGCCGCGTCCCGCCAGGCCCGTGCAGCCCCGGGTCGGACCGCCTGCCGGTCATCCGCCAGGGTCATGAATGGCCGGTCTCGCCGGGCCATGCCTCGATGCCGCCCTCGATGACCACCGCCTTGAAGCCGCGCTGCTTGAGAAGCAGGGTCGCCGCGGACGCGCGGCTGCCCTTCTTGCAAAGGACAAGGTAGGAGGTGTCGCCTTCGAGTTCGTCCATGCGGGACCGGAGATCGGGCAGGGGGATCCACAGCGAACCGGGGATGCAGGCCGCCTCGTATTCCTCCTGGTAGCGGACATCGAGGATCCTGCTGCCGGCTTCCATCAGGGCCTGCGCCGCGGCCGGCTTCACCTTCTCGATCAGCGAGGTCGAGATCAGCTCGTCGAAGTCGTCCTTCTTCAACTGCAGGACCTCGCCCTCGGTGATCATCTTCACGGTCGCATTCCGCGATCCGTTCATCACCAGGGATTCCTCCCCGAAAGCATCGCCGGGCCCGAGCACGGCAACCTTTCGCGGTTCATCGTCATCGAGGTCTTCGCGCCAGACTTCCGCCTTGCCTTCGCTGATGATGTAGTAGGCGTCGCCTTCCTCGTATTGCCTCACGATCTCGTCGCCGCTGGCCACCCTCAAACGCTTCATTCTCTGAAGGGCCTGATAGGCATTCTCCATCGGCAGCCGGCGAAAGGTCTCGGTGCCGCGAAGTTTCAGCAGGATGTCGCGCGGGGCCTCGGCCCCATCGGCGTGATCGTGGCGCCCGAGTTCCTCGAGCGCGAGGAGTTCCTCGACCGTTCGGTCATTCCCGCGGCACACGACCGCGGTGCCGACCGCCTCGAGGCTGAGGTCGCCGTCCCTGGAGGGAAAGCGATACATCTCGCCCGAGTTCTCGGCATGAACCGTGATGCGTTCCTTGCCATCGACGATGACATCGCCATTCGCGAGCAGCGTGAAGTCATCCGGGTCGGTCGAGGGAAAGATGATCCGCTCTCCCTCGCGCAGGCAGAACACCCGAAGGGCATGATGCGCCACGCCCGTCGTTTTCGGGGGAGAGGTCCAGAAGGTGTGAATATGCGTCTTCAGCCCGTTATGGATGTCTTCAACCATCCGCCTGTTCGCCCCCCGTCGTCAACTTTTCGCCCGCCACACCGGCCGCCCTGGTCCGACATGCGCCGTCCGTCGGCAGATCTTCATTCAAACGCCCGTCCCACGAGACAGATCCCGAAGCGATGCCCGCCCGGGCAGGTGCCGGGAACGGATGCCCACGCTTCAGGCGTTCTCAGCCGCGGCGGATCGTGTGGATGTAGTCCTTTCCGACGTGTTCCTGGTTCAGCATCGTGTGGCCAGCACCGTTCACGAACTCGAGGATGTCCTTCATCGACCCGGAATCCGTCGCGTAGACCCGCAGGACCTTGCCGCTTTCCATCTTTTCAAGGGCCCTCTTGGTTTTCATGAGGGGAATGGGGCAGTTCATGCCGCGGGCGTTCAGTTCCTGGTCGATGTTCATGAGGGTCTCCTTCCACGTTCCGTCCCGATGACCCCGGCCATGCCTCCCGCAGGCCGCTTGCCGGTCCTCGCCACGATCATTCGTTGCGCATCAGCAACCACATCTGCAGCCGCAGGCCGACAACGCCACCGAGCATTATCCCCGCCACCGCAATGAAGCTCTCGCCACTCAGGGTGGAGACGCCAGACAGTCCCTGTCCGACGGTGCAGCCGCCCGCGATCACCCCCCCCACGCCCATGCAGGTGCCGCCGATCATGTGCAGCGCCGTATCCTGCTCGCCGTTGAGGCCTTCCCACTGGAAGGTGCGGCTGTAGAGCGCGTGGAGAAACGACCCGATGATGACCCCGACAACCGTCAGAACCCCGACCGAGATGAGAAGCGGGCGGGTGGGGTCCGTCATCGTCACCAGGTAGAGGCTGCGTGCGATTGGCGAGGTGAAGCTGAAGGACTGCATGCCGCCGGCGGCGGTGCCCGCATAGACCGCGTCAAGCGTATCGGGGTGCTCCTCCACGTAGCCGAGGTGGCCGATGACCCACCACATCGCAACGATGAGAAGGCCGATCCCGAAGCCGGCCAGCAGGTTGTTGGCGGAGGACCGGAATTTCTTGCTGGACAAGGCCCATGCCGTAAGCCCGCCTCCGATCACCACGGCCATCGCCAGGCCGACCGTGCCGCTGTCGAGGCCGGCCGCCGGTGCGATCCAGGCGGACATGAGCGTGCCGTTTTCCGTGTAGCGTGTGCCATGATCCACCGCGAAGGTATAGAGGACGCTCGACAATCCCCACATGGCCGATGTCGCCCCAAGCGCGATCATGATGAAGACGACCACCGATTTCAGGTTGCCTTCGCCGATCCTGATCAGGGTCTTGTTGGCGCAACCCGAGGCCAGCACCATGCCGAAGCCGAACAGAAGACCGCCGCCGAGGGCGGCGAGCCAGTTCAGGGCGCCGGCGCTGTAGATCGTGTCCGCAGCGCGGATCCAGCCGAAATAGGACATCACGCCGAATCCCAGCATGGCGACACCGGCGGCCATTCCCCAGACCCGCATGCGCGTCCAGCTGCCCATGTTGTAGACGTCGCTGACGGCCCCCATCGTGCAGAAGCTGGTTCTCTGGGCGATGACGCCGAACATCAGGCTGAGCACGAAGGCGAGCACCAGGACGGTGTTCTCGAGAGCGACATATTCCGCCATGTCCATCATTCGGCACCCTCAACCTTCGTTCCTGCGCAAACGACCAGTCGCATGACGCAGCCGCGCGGCGTCTCACGTTCGGGCAACCCGGCCGAATGCTGATTTTGGGGAAACCTTCAAAGCAAAGCGAACATAGAAAACACTTAACATTGTCACGTTCATATAGTGATAACGCCTCATTCCATGTCGCGCAACAAAATCGTGCCAACCCTTCGGCCCCGTGGTCCGGACGCCTCGCCCTGCGCCCGGGCTGCTGCCGCCGCCCACGATGCGGGACCGGTGCCGTCGCGACCGGCCTTCAGCCGGTGCGCCGCAAGCTCTTCCAGAGCTCGGGCAGGATCAGAAGCGGCAGCGCGAAGCCGGCGATCAGGGCCCAGTCCGACAGGCGCAGGGGAACGGTCTGCAAGAGCGTCTGAAGCGGCGCCCAGTAGACCGCCGCAAGCTGGGCCGCCATCATCGTGGCGAAGGCGATCAGGAGGGCGGGGTTCGACAGGTAGCCGAGCTTCCACCCCGGCGTGCGCAGCGAACGGAAGGCGAAGACGCTGGTCTTCTCGAAGACCACCATCGCCGTGAAGGCCGCCGTCCGTGCGAGGTCGGTTCCCGATGGCAGCAGCGTCTCGAAGATCCAGAGGCTCGCCAGTCCGGTGTAAAGGCCGAGCCCCAGGATCAGAGTTGCCGATGTCAGCGACAGGATCCGCTCGGTCCGCGGGCGGGGCGGGTCCTTCATCTGGGCCTTCTCGCCGGGTTCCAGCCCCAGCGCCACCGCGGTCACGCCGTCGGTGACCAGGTTCATCCAGAGGATCTGCGTGGGCAGGAAGATGAGCGGCGCCAGCATCGCCGTGTTGATCAGCAGCGCCAGGACCTCGCCCGCGTTGGAACTGAGCAGGTAGCGCACGAACTTGCGCGTGTTGTCGAACTGCCGCCGCCCCTCGGCGATGGCGCCGACGATCGTGGCGTAATTGTCGTCGAGAAGCACGAGATCGGCCGCGTCCTTGGCCACCTCGGTGCCACGGATGCCCATGGCGATGCCGATGTCGGCCTTCCTGAGGGCGGGCGCGTCGTTCACGCCGTCGCCAGTCATGCCCACGGTTTCGCCCTTTGCCTGCAGCGCCGCGATGATGCGCAGCTTGTGGGCGGGCGAGACGCGGGCGAAGGCGACCTCGCCCGCGACCGTGTCGGAGAGCGCGGCTTCGTCCATCGCCTCGATCTCGGGGCCGGTGACGACCCGGGCCGCGGGCAGGCCGAGCGCAGCGGCGATGGCGCGCGCGGTTTCGGGGTGGTCACCGGTGATCATCAGCGTGCGGATGCCGGCCGACTGGGCCGCTGCGATCGCCTCGGCCACCTCGGCGCGGGGCGGGTCGATGAGGCCGGCAAGCCCGATGAGCGTCAGGTCCTCTTCGGTGATGCGGTCGCCGGTCGTCGGCCGCCGGGCCAGTGCGATGACGCGCATCCCGTCCTCGGCCATGGCATGTGCCGCCGCGCGGGCGCCCTCGGCCCGGTCCGGCGTGAGGGGCAGGGGGCCGTCCCCCGTCTCGATCCGCGTGCAGAGCTCGATGACCAGTTCGGGCGCTCCCTTGGTCAGGATGCGGTTCCCGTCCCCGTCGCCGAGGAGCACGCTCATCCGCTTGCGGTCCGAGGTGAAGGGGAGTTCCGCGATCACCGCGTTACGGTCGGGCGCCTCGGCCCAGGCCTTGTGCGCCATCACGATCAGCGCGGCCTCGGTCGGATCGCCAAGGGCCCGCCAGCCGTCGCCCTCGCGCCTCAACCGTGCGTGGGTGCAGGCGAGCGCCACCTCCGAGGCCCGCGCGATCACCGGATCGTCGCTTGCGCGGCGCTTTTCACCGTCGCGCTCGAAATGACCCGTGGGGTCGTAGCCGCTTCCGCTGACGACATAGTCGCCCGCCGCGGTCCAGAGCCGTCGCACCGTCATCGCGTTCTCGGTCAGCGTGCCGGTCTTGTCGGTGCAGATCACGCTCGCCGCGCCCAGCGTCTCGACCGCCTGAAGGTGGCGCACCAGCGCCTGCCGCCGCGCCATCGCGCCAGCGCCGAGGGCGAGCGTCACGGTCACGACCGCGGGCAGCCCCTCGGGCACCATCGCGACGGCCATCGAGAGACCCAGCATGAAGACCTGCATCGCCTCGAGCCCGCGCCAGGCGCCCATGCCCGCGACAACGGCGGCGACCGCCAGCGCGATCCAGCCCAGTTGCCGGGCGAGGTGCCCAAGCTCGCGCTGGAGCGAGGTTTCGGCGGTCTTGACGGTGCCGGTCAATTCGGCCACCTGCCCGAATTCGGTCGCCGCCCCGATCCGGGTCACCCGCGCCTCGGCATGGCCACGGGTGACGGTGGTGCCGCCGAAGATCGCCGCCCCCGCCGGTTTCGAGACCGGCACGGATTCGCCCGTCAGCACCGCCTCGTCGAGGCCGAGGCCCGCTTCCGCCAGGATCTCGGCATCGGCGGGCACGCGGTCGCCCTCGGCCAGGAGGATCACGTCGCCCGGCACCAGTTCGCGGGCGGGGATCACCTGTTCGCGGCCCTCGCGCATGACGACCGCCTGCGGCGACATCATCGCCTTCAGCGACCGGATCGCCCGCTCGGCCCGCCACTCCTGCACGAAGCCAAGGGCGGCGTTCAGGATCACGACCGCACCGATGGCGATGGCGTCCACCACCTCGCCGAGCGCCAGCGCGATGGCGGCGGCCCCGATCAGCATGAGCACGAGAAGACCGGAGACCTGCCGCCAGAGCACCGTGACGGGCGAGACCGGCTTGCCCTCGGGAAGCTCGTTCCAGCCATGCGCGGCCCGCGCCGCCGCGACCTCGGGCGCGCTCAGCCCGTGGGGCTGGGATGATCTGGGGTCCCGGTCCGCCTGCACCGCGCGCCTCTTCTGCCTGCGGTGATCCTAGGTTCTTGTGCCTGCAAACTGTTTGACACGGGTCAAGGTGGAGCGGGTCATCGCGGCCCTAGGGTGGCCCGGAGATGCGAGGAACACAGCGGAGGAACGCGGGATGTCGGCCAACCTGATCTGGTTCGAGGAATTGAAGCGCGAGGACGTGGCGCTCGTCGGCGGCAAGAACTCGTCGCTGGGCGAGATGATCTCGACGCTGGGGCCCAAGGGCATCCGCGTGCCGACGGGCTTCGCGACCACCTCGGACGCCTACCGCGCCTTCGTGGCCGAGAACGACCTGGGCTCCGTCATCGCCGATCACGTGGCCGCGCTGGAGGCCGGGCGGATGACCCTGGCCGAGGTGGGCGCTGCGCTCCGCACGGCCTTCGAGCGCGGGCACTGGCCCAAGGCGGTCGAGGCCGACATCCGCGCCGCCTACCGCGCGCTGGGCGAGAAGCTGGGGCAGGAGGCACCTTCGGTCGCCGTCAGGTCCTCGGCCACCGCCGAAGACCTGCCCGACGCGAGTTTCGCCGGCCAGCAGGAGACGTTCCTCAACATCACGGGCGAAGACGCGCTGATCGCCGCCTGCCGCCGCTGCTATGCCTCGCTCTTCACCGACCGGGCGATCAGCTACCGCCGCGTGCAGGGCTTCGACCATTCCGAGGTCGCGCTGTCGGTGGGCGTGCAGATGATGGTGCGCTCGGACATCTCGTCCTCGGGCGTGATGTTCTCGATCGACACGGAAACCGGCTGCGACCGTTTCGTGCTGATCACCGGGGCCTGGGGGCTGGGCGAGAACGTGGTGCAGGGCGCGGTCGACCCCGACGAGTTCATGGTCTTCAAGCCCTTCGCGGCCGACCCCGCGCTCAGCCCCATCGTCGCCAAGGACCTCGGCGCGAAGGAGGTCAAGATGATCTACGGCCGCGAGGGCGAGCCGCAGACGCGCAACGTGCCCACGTCGAAGGCCGAGCGCGCGCGCTTCACCCTCAGCGACCCGGAGGTGCTGGAACTGGCGCGCATGGCGATCACGATCGAGGATCACTATGGCTTGCCCATGGACATGGAATGGGCCAGGGACGGGATCACGGGCGAGCTCTACATCGTTCAGGCCCGGCCCGAGACGGTTCAGTCGCGCAAATCAAGCCACGTTCTGCAATCCTACAGCGTCAAGCCTGCCGGGCCGAAACTGCTGGAAGGGCTCAGCGTCGGCAACGCGGCGGCGGCGGGCCGCGCCTGCCTGATCCACTCGGCGGCCGATATCGACAAGTTCGTCGATGGCTCGGTGCTTGTCACCTCGATCACCGACCCCGACTGGGTGCCGATCATGAAGCGCGCGGCGGCCATCGTGACCGACCACGGCGGGCGCACGTCCCATGCCGCCATCGTCAGCCGCGAGCTCGGCCTGCCCGCCATCGTCGGCACCGGTGACGCGACCCACGTCCTGCACGATGGGCAGGACCTGACCGTCTCCTGCGCCGAGGGCGACAAGGGCACGATCTACGACGGGATCGGCGAGATCACGACCGAGGACATCAGCCTCGACGACATCCCCGAGACGCGCACCCGCGTGATGCTGAACGTGGCCGATCCGTCGGCCGCGACGCGCTGGTGGCGGCTGCCCGCGGCGGGGGTGGGGCTTGCCCGGATGGAGTTCCTGATCTCGAACGTCATCAAGGCGCATCCGCTCGCCCTGTTGGATTACGAGACCCTGACGGACGCGCAGGTGAAGGACGACCTGGCAAAGCTCACCCGCGGCTACGACAGCCCCACCGACTATTTCATCGAGACGCTGGCCCGCGGTTTGGGCCGCATCGCCGCGATCTGGTATCCCGAGCCGGTCATCATCCGCCTGTCGGATTTCAAGTCGAACGAATATGCCGAGCTTCTGGGCGGCACGCTCTACGAGCCCGAGGAAGAGAACCCGATGATCGGGTTGCGCGGGGCCGCGCGCTACTACTCCGAGTTCTACGAACGCGCCTTTGCCCTCGAATGCCACGCGATCAGGCGGCTCCGGGGCGAGATGGGCTTCGACAATGCCGTCATCATGGTCCCCTTCTGCCGCTCCCCGGAGGAGGCCGACCGCGTGGCCGAGGTGATGGCGCGCTACGGTCTCGAACGCGGCAAGGACGGGCTGCAGCTTTACGTCATGACCGAGATCCCCTCGAACGTGATCCGGGCCGAGGAGTTTGCCGAGCGTTTCGACGGGTTTTCCATCGGCTCGAACGACCTGACGCAGCTGACCCTCGGCGTCGATCGCGACAGCGGCGAGCTGGCCCATGTCTTCAAGGAACGCGACCCCGCGGTGCTGTGGATGATCCGCGAGGCCATCGCGCGGGCGAAGAAAGCCGGGCGCAAGATCGGGCTTTGCGGGCAGGCGCCCTCGAACGACCCGGCCTTCGCCCGGCTGCTGGTCGAGGCCGGGATCGACACGATTTCCGTCACGCCCGACAGTTTCCTCGACGTGAAGCGGAACGTGGCCGAGGCGGAGAAAGGGTAGGGGAAGGCCGGCCCTGCCGGACGGCGCGGAGTGTCATCACGGTCCGGCCTGACGGGGGCTTCACGTTTGCAGTCGAGATCGGCGTCTATCCGGGGAGCCCGTCCAGCGTCTCGATGGCGGCCAGGTCGTTGTCCCATTCGGCGCGACTTGCGTGGCAGATATGCGCGTCCGGCCGCAGGGTGATGGGGTGATCCATCGATCCCGCCGGCACGACAAGCAGGCCGAGCTCTTGCTGAAGGACGGGCAAGGCCGACCCGCACTCCGCGCAGAAGCTCTTGGTATGCCGTGTTCCGGGGAGATTGAATGTCCTGACATTCCTCTCCCCCGTCAGCCAGTCGAGCCGTGCCACGGTGGAGAACAGGTTTGCCGAATGGGCCGAGCCGCTATCCTTGCGGCAGCGGGAGCAGTGGCACAGGAAGAAGCTCTCGAACGCGCCCGAGATGCGGAACGTCACGGCGCCGCAGAGGCATCCTCCGGTGGTCCGGGTGTCGGTCATTCAACTTCCTTTCAAGCGGCCAAGGTGCCAACGCCAGCGCGTATCGTGGCGTTCGTGTATCTGCGGTCGGGGTCTCGGTCAAAACGGGCCCGAACCCGCCACGCCCGCGCGGCTCGACCGATGCCGAGGCCGGGACGGGGTAGGGGTTTCCTCCAGCCGCGGGCCGCTTCCCCGACAGGCCGGGCTCGCCTAAGCTGCGGGCCGCGGGCGCCGTGGCCCGCCCGTGCAACTCAGAACGCTGGAAGGACGCAGACCGATGCAATGCCACGAGGTTGATTACGAGATCTTCGGTGACGACATGCAGATCGTCGAGGTGGAGCTCGACCCCGGAGAGGTCGTGATCGCCGAGGCGGGCGCGATGAACTACATGGAGGACGGCATCGGCTTCGAGACCCGGATGGGCGACGGCGCGCGCCCCTCGGGCGGGATCATGGACTCGCTTCTGAGCGTCGGCAAACGCGTGCTGACGGGCGAGTCGATCTTCATGACCCATTTCCGCAACGACGGGCAGGGCAAGAAGCGCGTGGCCTTCGCCGCCCCCTATCCGGGCAAGATCATCCCCGTGGACATGGCCGAGGTCGGCGGCACGCTGATCTGCCAGAAGGATGCATTCCTCTGCGCGGCCTTCGGCACGACGACCGACATCGCCTTCCAGCGCAAGCTTGGCGTGGGCTTCTTCGGGGGCGAGGGCTTCATCCTGCAGCGGCTGAACGGCGACGGCATGGCCTTCATCCATGTCGGCGGCACGGTGATCCGGCGCGAGCTGCAGCCGGGCGAGGTGCTGCGCGTCGATACCGGCTGCCTCGCGGCCATGTCGGGGACGGTGCAGTACGACATCGAGCGGTCGGGCAACCTGAAGTCGATGATCTTCGGCGGCGAGGGGATTTTCCTCGCCACGCTGCGCGGGCCGGGGACGGTCTACCTGCAAAGCCTTCCCTTCTCCCGGCTGGCCGACCGGGTGCTGCGCGCGGCGATGCCGGGCGGCCGCAAGGGCGAGGGCTCGGTCCTCGGTGGGCTCGGGGACATGTTCGGCGACCGCTAGGCGCGGCGCGCCCCGGCGCTATCGCGGGTCGGTCTCGAAGCTGCGCCGGCCCGCGATGATGTCGCCGACCAGCGCGCAGCCGTTGCCGGGCGCCTTGAAATGCAGCCAGGCATTGGCCGAGAAGCGGCGGGGCGACATCCGGTAGATCCAGATGTTGATCCGCCCCTCGGCGGGCGCGGTGAACCCCGCCGCGTCGAGGACCAGCGCGCGCCACTCGGGGTGCATCTGCTCCAGTTCCATCGCCGCCGCGATGTATTCGTGGTCGGTCAGGGCAATCTCCCGCCCCGCCGCCGTCTGGAAGACGAGCGCATGGGCCAGTTCGTGTGTCAGGAGCGTCCGAACCAGCACCTCGGGGGGCAGCTGCGCGTAAGGGTCCGCCGCCTCGACCAGCCCGGCGTAATCGTCGCGGATCACGATGCGTACGCGGTCGTAGTCGCAGTCGAAGGCCGCGAGGCAGGTCGCGAAAGGGTGGGGCACCTCGTCCACGACATCTACGCGGATCGGGCGGGTCTGCCCGAGCGAGCAGGCGGTCATCGTCGTGATGGCCTCGTGCGAGATGCGGCAGAGGTCTTCGGCAAGCGCGGGCGGTGCCCCCCCGATGGCGACCTGCCCCTCGGCGCAGTCGGTGACCTGCGCGGCGGCAGGGCCGGCCAGTGCGAGGACCAGCGCGGCGAGGCGCAAGACGTGCCTGGGCCGTGACATGGTGATCCCTCCGTCCCCTTTCTGCTCGGGCGGCCCGTCGCCGCCGGGCTCAGACCTCGCGTGCGAGGCCCAGCCCCTCGATCAGCTGGCGCAGGCCGAACCATGCCCCGAGCCAGATCGCGAGCGCCACCACCGGCGCGTGGAACGACAGGAGCGACAGGGCGGACAAGCCCTGGCCGACCGAGCATCCGGCCGCGATCACCGCGCCGAAGCCCATGAGGATGGCGCCACCCATCTGCCGCTTCAGCTCGCGCGGGTCGTCGCAGGCCTCCCAGCGGAACCCGTCGCGGATGAGCGACCCGATGAAGGCGCCGATCAGGACGCCCGCGACCGAGCCGATGGCGAAATCGGGCTGCAGCCCGGACGAGAACATCGCGTAGCGGATCGAGTCGCCCACGGGCGCGGTGAAGGTGTGGGATTGCACCAGCCACGGCTCGAAGCCGGTGTTGGCGACCCAGGCCGTGCCGAGGAAGCCGCTCGAGATCGCGCTGCCCGCGGCGGCGGCCCAGAAGAGCTCTTTCCAGTGACCGCTCCGCAGAAGCGCCCCCCCCGCGGCCAGGATCAGCACCAGGCCGAGCGCCCCGCCGATCGCCCAGGGCGCAAGCCCCGTCGCCTCGCCCAGCCAATGCGCCCAGCCCTGCGCCGCCTCGGGGTGCGGTTCGAACGGGAAGAGGCGCGCGCGGAGCGCCGCGAGCGGCCCCGACAGGGCGACATAGGCGGCGATCCCCATGACGACCGCGATGACCATGGCGCGCAGGTCGCCGCCGCCCAGCCGCGCGAGCATGCCGTAGCCGCAGTTGCCCGCCTGCGCCATGCCGTAGCCGAACATCAGCCCGCCGATGGCGGCACCCGCCAGCGTGAAGCCGTTCATCAGGTAGATCGCCTCGTGCAGCCGGATCAGCCCCGCGGCCTCGGCCGTGAAATTGACCGTCATCGCCGCGCCGAGGGCAACGCCCCACATCCAGAGCCGCGCGCGGTCGTGGCCGTAATGCACATCCTCGATCATGCCGAGCGTGCAGAACCGCCCGAGGCGGGCGGCCAGGCCGAGAACGAGGCCACCGGACAGACCGATAAGCGTGATCGTCCACGCCTCTCCCAGCGTGGCGAGCAGGGTGTCGAGCATGTTCCCTCCCTTGGACCCGGGCCTGCGACGGCGGGGCGGCAGAGGCTCAGGTGCAGAACAACTCGTAAACGCGCTCGATGATCACGCGCGCCCTGTCATCTGTCAAACGGTAATAGATCTGCTTGCCGTCGCGTCGGGCGGTCACCAGACCCTCGAGCCTGAGGCGCGAAAGCTGCTGCGAGACGGCAGCCTGGCGGGTGGCGAGCATCGCCTCGATCTCGGTCACCGATTTCTCGCCATTGGCCAGCGAGCAGAGGATCATCAGCCGCCCCTCGTGGCTGATCGCCTTGAGGAAATCCGACGCCGTCTGGGCATTGTCGCGAATTCGGCGCCAGGTCGCGTCATCCATGGGCTCGTCGATCCTGGGCAGGATCGCGGAGACCATGACGCCGTCATCGGGGTCGATGGGCGTGCTGTTGTCACGCGGGCTCATGGCGCCATCCTCTGCGCTGCAATGCAGCAAATCAAGCGGCGACGGCTCATCCGCCCGTCTCCTGTGTCGCCCAGGTCGCATCGCCCCGGTCGAGCAGGCGGCCGAGCAGGCCCCAGAAGAAGTCTTCACCCGGGTAGCCTTCGATCCGGCCCACCTCCTCGCCCGCGCGCATGAGCACGAAGGTCGGGGTATAGACCGGGCGGCTGGTGAAGGTCACGTCATTGGGCAGGTCGCGCAGGTCGACCGTGCGCAGCGGCGCGAAGCGGCCCTCGGGCGTCAGCCCGTATTCCGGTGCCACTTCGGCGTGCCAGCGCGCGCAATAGCTGCACCCGGTCTGCTCGACCATCACGAGCGTCCAGACATCCGCCGCGGCCGCGGGCCGGGGCAGGGCGGCCAGAAGCCACAACAGGACGGCCCCCGGAAGGGCGATGCCTGCGCGGCTGGGCCATTGCAACTGCAACATTGACGAACCTCCTGTCGCGTCATTAATATGAATTTTTGAATGTGAAGTCCACGGGCCGCTCCCAAAATGTTCGACATCTCGCTGACGGGCGCCTTTCTTGCGGGCCTCCTGTCGTTCCTGTCGCCCTGCATCCTGCCGATGGTGCCCTTCTACCTGAGTTACCTGGGCGGCATGAGCGCCGCCGAGGTGGCGCAGGGGGGCGCGGTGACGCGGGCGACGCGGGTGCGCGCCGTGGTCGGTGCGTCCTTCTTCGCGGCGGGCGTGCTGACGGTCTTCGTGGCGCTGGGCGCCTCGGCCTCGGCCTTCGGGCAGGCGCTCAGGGAATGGATGGACATCCTGCGCTGGGTCGCGGCGGCGCTGATCATCGTCATGGGGCTGCATTTCCTGGGCGTGATCCGGATCGGCCTGCTGAACCGGTCGCTGCGCGCGGAGCCGGGCGACACCTCGAACCTGGGCTTCGGCGGCGCCTACCTGATCGGGCTCGCCTTCGCCTTCGGCTGGACGCCCTGCGTGGGCCCGGTGCTGGCCGCCATCCTGTTCATGGCAGGCACGACCGACTCGGCGGGGCAGGGGATGCAGCTGCTCTTCGCCTACGGGATCGGCATGACGCTGCCCTTCGTGCTGGCGGCGGGCTTCGTCGGGCCGTTCATGCGGCTGATGGGCCGGTTCCGGCGGCATCTCGGCAAGGTCGAGAAGGTGATGGGGGCCGCGCTGGTCGTCTTCGGCGTGCTGATCGCCACCAACGCGCTGCTCTACATCGGGCAATGGATGATCGACAATTTCGAGGTGTTCCGCACGATCGGCTAGGGTCGCGCGCACCGCAGACGGGGAGGAGGAGGCCCCACGCCATGTTCGCAAGACTGACGGGACTGATCATCGGCGCCACGCTGGCGCTGTCGGGGGCTGCCTTGGCCGAGATCGGCGACGACGGGCTGCATGTCGCGCCCTGGCTGCACGACACGTTCCGCGACCTGCGCGAGGACCTGGGCGACGCCACGGCCGAGGGCAAGCGCTTCGCCGTCATCATCGAGCAGCGCGGCTGCATCTACTGCTCGCGCATGCACGAGGAGGTCTGGGTGCGGCCCGACATCCTGGAGATGCTCGAGGAGGACTTCTTCTTCGTCCGCATCAACATGCACGGCTCGACCGAGGTGACCGACTTCGACGGCGAGATGATGGAGGAGCGCGAGCTGGCGCGGCGCTGGGGGATGCTCTTCACGCCGACGATCTACTTTTTCCCCGACGACGTGCCCGAGGGCGTCATCGGGCCGCAGGCCGCCGTGGTCACCATGCCCGGCGCTTTCGGCGCATGGACCACGTTCAACATGCTGAACTGGGTGCTCGAAGAGGGTTATGACGGCGAGGAAGATTTCCAGCGTTATCATGCCCGTATGTTCGCCGAGCAGACCGCCCAGGGCGCCACGGAATAGGGGCGCGCCCGCGTTCACATGCAAAAAATCAAATGTGTTGTTGCAATCAGGGGCAGAGCACGTCTACGGTATACAACAGGCCACAATGACTCGGCCGAAAGGGAGGACAACCAAGTGAAGCGCCAGATGCTGCTGGCGGCAGGCCTCGCGGTCGCCGCAACCAGTCTTCAAGCCGACATCATCGCCCCCGGCGACGTGGTGATGTCCGAATACGGTGAAGTGATGGAATCGCTCACCGGCGTACCCGGCGATGCCCTGCGAGGCCGCGAGATCATGGTCAGCCGCGGCCAAGGCAACTGCCTGGCTTGCCATGCGGTTACGGCGCTCGAGGATCAGCCCTGGCATGGCGAGGTCGGCCCGTCGCTCGACGGCGTGGCGACGCGCTGGGAAGAGCCCGCGCTGCGCGGGCTTCTCGTGAATGCCGACGCGGTGTTCCCGGACTCGATCATGCCCGCCTTCTACAAGGTGTCGGGCTTCATCCGCCCCGGCGACGGGTTCACGACGAACCCCGCGCCGGCGGACCTGCAGCCCATCCTGGCGGCGCAGGAGATCGAGGACGTGATCGCCTACCTGATGACGCTGACCGATTACTGATCCGGTCGGACCCCGAAACCCGAGACCAAGGAGACTGATCTCATGACCCAGACCCGCAGGCAATTCGTCGGCACCGGCCTGGCGGTTGCGGCCGCCTTCTTCGGCCTGCCGCACATCGCCAACGCCGCCCAGCTGGAAGAGGCCATCGCTGCCTTCACCGGCGGCGCCGACATGGCCGGTGACGGCATCACGCTCATCGCCCCCGAGATCGCGGAGAACGGCAACACCGTTCCGATCGAGGTCGACGCCCCCGGCGCCGAGGCGATCATGCTGCTCGCCGCAGGCAACCCGCAGGCCGATGTCTGCACCTTCAACTTCGGACCCGCCGCAGGCTCGCGCCTGGCGTCGACCCGCATCCGGCTTGCCGGCGAGCAGGAAGTCGTCGCCATCGCGCGCATGCCCGACGGATCGTTCAAGCAGGCGCGCCAGAACGTGCGCGTCACCATCGGCGGCTGCGGCGGCTGAGCCAGACAGGACAAGGAGAAATACAATGGCAGAGAATGTTGTTCCCCGCGTCCGCGTTCCGCGTGATGCCTCGGCCGGCGAAGCCGTGTCGGTCCGTACCCTGATCAGTCACCCGATGGAATCGGGTCAGCGCCGCGGCAGCGATGGCAACACCATCCCGCGGTCGATCATCAATCGCTTCACCTGCGAGTTCAACGGCGAGCTGGTCATCGACGTGACCATCGAACCGGCGGTCTCGACGAACCCGTACTTCCAGTTCGACGCGACGGTGAACGAAACCGGCACCTTCGCCTTTACCTGGTACGACGACGACGGCTCGGTCTACACGGAATCGGCCGACATCACCGTCGCCTGATCCGCACCAGTACCCAGCCGTCGCAAGGGAGGAAGACACGGCCATGACAAGAAAAGCACTTCTCGGCGGGGTTTCGGCGGCGGTCTTCGCCGTCGCGGCCGCCGGGGTCGGCCTCGCCGACATCCGGACCGGCGACAGCCTCGTCATCAACGGCGAGATCCAGATCGTCACGGAAGCCGAGCCGCCCGCCCATCTCGAGGGGGCGCTCAGCACGCTCTACTCGGGCTGGGTGTTCCGCACGGACGAGACCCGCGCCATGCAGGCCGACGATTTCGACAATCCCGGCATGCTCTACGTGGAGCAGGGCATCGACGCCTTCAACACCGTGATGGGGTCCGAGGGCAACAGCTGCGCCTCGTGCCACGAGAATCCCGAAAGCCTCGCCAACGTGCGCCCCAGCTACCCCCAGTGGGACGAGGCGCATGGCACGGTGCAGACGGTCGAGATGCAGGTGCAGGAGTGCCAGACCGAGCGCATGGGGATGGAGCAGCCCTATGGCTACGACAGCCAGCAGATGCGCAACATGGTCGCCCTGATCGCCTCGGTCGCGCGCGGCCAGACGGTCGACGTGGCGATCGACGGTCCTGCCGCCGAGGCCTGGGAGCTTGGTCGCGAGATCTACTACACCCAGTACGGCCAGATGGAACTGAGCTGCGCCCAGTGCCATGAGCAGAACTACGGCAACCTGATCCGGGCCGACCACCTGAGCCAGGGCCAGATCAACGGCTTCCCGACCTACCGTCTGAAGAACGCCAACATCGTCTCGGTCCACAACCGCTTCCGCGGCTGTATCCGTGACACGCGCGGCGAACCCTTCTCGGTCGGCAGCCCCGAGTTCGTGGCGCTGGAGCTGTACGTCGCCTCGCGCGGCAACGGCCTGACGGTCGAAGGCCCCGCCGTCCGCAACTGACCTGACATCGAGACCCGCTCCGGAGCATCCGGGGCGGGTCTTGCACTTAAACATTCAAAAACCTGAATAACATCAGAGGTTGAACCCATGATCTCGCGTCGTCACTTCGTGCAGGCTGCCCTCGCCACCTCCGCGCTTTACGGCGCCTCGGGCTTCGGCAACTGGTCGCGGCTCGCCGCGCAGCAGACGCTCAGCCAGGACGAGCTGATCGGGTCCGGCGGGCCGGGCAACGTGACGCTGATCCACATCACCGACATGCACGCCCAGACCCAGCCGATCTACTTCCGCGAACCGGAGTTCAACATCGGCGTCGGCATCCATGCGGGCCAGCCGCCGCATCTCGTCGGCTCGGAGTTCCGCGCACGCTTCGGTATCGAGCAGGGCAGCGCGCTGGATTACGCGCTGACCTATGACGATTTCACCTCGATGGCGCGGGCCTATGGCCGGATGGGCGGCCTCGACCGCATCTCGACCATCGTGAAGGCGATCCGCGCCGACGCGCCGCATGCACTGCTGCTCGATGGTGGCGACACCTGGCAGGGCTCGCTGCCCTCGCTGCGCACCGAAGGCATGGACATGGTCACGCTGATGAACGCGCTCGGCGTCGAGGCGATGACCTCGCACTGGGAATTCACCCTGGGCTCGGCCCGCGTCAACGAGCTGATCGAGAACCACGTGAACCCGGCCTTCCTCGGCGCCAACATCTTCGACATCGAATGGGACGAGCCGGTCTACGACGATTACAAGATCTTCGAGCGGAACGGCACCGCGATCGGCGTGATCGGGCAGGCCTTCCCCTACATGCCCATCGCCAACCCCGGCTGGATGTTCCCCGAGCTGAGCTTCGGCCTGCGCCGCGAGCGCATCGCCGAGGTCGTGCAGGAGGTCCGCGCCGCGGGCGCCGAGGTCGTGGTGCTTCTGTCGCACAACGGATTCGACGTGGACCGCCAGTTCGCGCGCGACATTCCCGGCATCGACGTGATCCTGACCGGTCACACCCATGACGCGCTGCCCGAGCCGGTCCAGGTCGGCAACACCTTCCTGATCGCGTCGGGCTCGCATGGCAAGTTCGTCTCCCGCGTCGATCTCGACGTGCAGGACGGCGCGATGCGGGGCATCACCCACCGCCTGATCCCGGTCTTCTCGGACGTGATCGCCCCCGACCCCGAGATGACGGCGCTGGTCGACGAGACACGCGCACCCTTCGCCGAGGAAATGTCCGAGGTGATCGGGCAGGCGGGCTCGCTCCTCTATCGCCGGGGCAATTTCAACGGCACCTGGGACGACGTGATCTGCGACGCGCTCATCAGCCAGCGCGACGCGCAGATCGCGCTCAGCCCCGGTTTCCGCTGGGGCGCCGCCGTGCTGCCGGGGCAGGACATCACCCGCGAGGATATCTTCAACGTCACCGCGATGACCTATCCCAACGCCTACCGCACCGAGATGTCGGGCGAGATGCTGCACACGATCTTCGAGGACGTGGCGGCCAACATCTTCAACCCCGACGCCTATTACCAGCAGGGCGGCGACATGGTGCGGATCGGCGGCCTCGGCTACCGGATCGACATCACCAAGGAGCAGGGCAGCCGGATCACCGACATGACCTTGCTCGCGACCGGCGAAGAGCTGCGCCCGGATCAGAACTACGTCGTCGCCGGCTGGGCCAGCGTGAACGAAGGCACCGAAGGCCCGCCCATCTGGGAGGTGGTCGAGGCGCATATCCGCCAGCAGGGCACGGTGACGCTGGAACCCAACAACACCGTTGACGTGATCGGCGGCTAAGGCCGCGACGGAAGAAAGAGAGGTATCGACAGATGACCGACACCCCCAAGTTCACCCCTTCGCGTCGCCAGTTCCTGGCCGGCGCCGCCGTGGCGACGGGTGCCGCCGCCACCGGCAAGCTGGTCCATGCGCAGGCCGCAGGTCCCGACCCGGCGATCACCGAGCTGCAGCCCTGGCAGCAGTATCTCGGCGCGGGCGTCGATGCGGCACCCTACGGCGTTCCCTCGCCCTTTGAGTCGCATGTGGTGCGCCGCAACGTGGAGTGGCTGACCGCCGACACCGTCAGCTCGGTCAACTTCACGCCCCTGCACGAGATGGAGGGGATCATCACGCCCAACGGCCTCTGCTTCGAGCGCCACCACGGCGGCGTGGCCGAGATCGACCCCGGCCAGCACCGGCTGATGATCAACGGCCTTGTCGACAACCCTCTGGTCTTCACGATGGAAGACCTGATGCGCTTCCCGCGCGAGAACCGCACCTATTTCCTCGAATGCGCGGCCAACTCGGGCATGGAATGGCGCGGCGCGCAGCTGAACGGCGTGCAGTTCACCCATGGCATGATCCACAACGTCGTCTACACCGGCATTCCGCTGCGTCTTCTGCTGGAAGAGGCGGGCGTGCGCACGAACGGCACCTGGATCCTGCCCGAGGGGGCGGACGCAAGCGCCATGACGCGCTCGATCCCGATGGAAAAGGCGCTGGATGACTGCCTTGTCGCCACGCACATGAACGGCGAGCGCCTGCGCCCCGAACAGGGCTACCCCGTGCGCCTTGTCGTGCCCGGCTGGGAAGGCAACATGTGGGTCAAGTGGCTGCGCCGGATCGAGGTGGGAGACCAGCCCTGGCACCACCGCGAGGAAACGTCGAAATACACCGACCTGCTCGAGCATGGCGAGGCGCGCCGCTTCACCTGGGAGATGGACGCGAAATCGGTCATCACCAACCCCAGCCCGCAGGCCCCCATCACGCACGGACCGGGGCCGACCGTCATCACCGGTGTCGCCTGGTCGGGCCGGGGCACCATCCCGCGCGTCGACGTGACGCTCGACGGTGGCATGAACTGGCACCGGGCGCGCATGTCGGGGCCCAGCTTCGACAAGTCGATGCACCGCTTCTACTACGAGTTCAACTGGGACGGCCGCCCGCTGCTCCTGCAAAGCCGGGCGCATGACTCGACCGGTTACGTGCAGCCCACCAAGGACCAGCTGCGCGAGGTCCGTGGCGAGAACTCGATCTACCACAACAATGGCATCCAGACCTGGGCCATCAACGAACGCGGTGAGGCTGAAAATGTCGAAGTCGGTTAAGCTCATGAAAACGCTCACGCTCTCCACCGCGCTTGTCGCCGCCACCGCCACTTTTGCCCTGGCGCAGGAAAACCCCGCACCGTCGCAGGACGGGGGCTACGGCCTTGGGCGCACCGCGCTGCCCGAGGAAATCGCGGCCTGGGATATCGACATCCGCCCCGACGGGCAGGGCCTGCCGGTCGGCTCGGGCGATGTCTGGACGGGCGAAGAGCTGTGGATCGACAACTGCTCGGTCTGCCACGGCGATTTCGGCGAGGCGGTCGGCCGCTGGCCTGTGCTCGCGGGCGGCTTCGGCACGCTCGACGGCGAGGACCCGGTCAAGACCGTCGGCTCCTACTGGCCCTATCTCTCGACCGTGTGGGACTACATCCACCGCGCGATGCCCTACGGTGCCGCGCAGTCGCTCGAGGATGACGAGGTCTATGCGCTGGTCGCCTATCTCATGTATCTCAACAACATGGTCGAAGACGATTTCGAGCTCTCGAACGAGAACTTCCTCGAGGTGGCGATGCCGAACGAGGACGCCTTCTTCATGGATGACCGGGCCGAGACGGAATACACGCTCTTCACCGGCGAGCCCTGCATGGAGAACTGCGCCGACAGCATCGAGATCACCTCGCGCGCGATGGTGCTGAACGTGACCCCCGAGGCCGAGGAAGAGGCCGCCGCCGAGCCCGGGGCCGGGGCCGAGGTGATGCCCGCCGCCGAGGAAACGGTCGTCGAAGCCGCCGCCGAGCCCGAGGCCCCCGCGGGCCCCGACCCGGAACTGGTCGCCGCGGGCGAGGGGCTGTTCCGCCAGTGCGCCTCGTGCCACCAGATCGGCGAGGGCGCGGTCAGCCGCGTCGGCCCGATGCTGAACAACACTTACGGCGCGCCCGTGGGCAGCCACGAGGGGTTCCGCTACTCGCCCGCCTTCACCGAGGCGAATGCCTCGGGCATGGTCTGGGACGACGCCAACCTGACCGCCTACCTGCTCGACCCGCGCGGCTTCATCCCCGGCAACCGGATGGCCTTCCGCGGGGTGCGCTCGGAAGAGGATGCCGCGGCGCTCATCGCCTACATCCGGGCCGAGGGGGGCGACCACGAATGAGGGACGCGCGCGCAGCGATCGGCGCGCTCGCTCTTGCGGCTTTGGCGGCGGCGCCCTCCCCGTCGCTGGCCGAAGGCGACGCGGCGCAGGGCGAGCGCCTGTTTCGTCCCTGTGCCGCGTGCCACATGATCGGGGAAGGGGCCGTCCACCGCGTCGGCCCCCAGCTGAACGGCCTTGTCGGACGCGCCATCGGGGCGGTCGCGGGCTACGAGTTCTCGGATGATCTTGTCGAGGCCGGCGTCGATGGCCTGGTCTGGGACGCCGACGCGCTCGACCGGTTTCTTGCCGGCCCGCGGGACTATTTCCCCGGCACGCGCATGGTTTTTCGCGGCATCCGGTCGGAGGAGGACCGGCAGCACCTGATCGCCTACATGCGCGACGCGGGTGGCGTGGCCGGAGAAGTCGTGGCCGAGGCCGACACGGAGGCCGTCGATCCGGAGGTGGCGGCGATCCTCGGGATCGCGGGCGACGTGCCCTATGGCGAGTACCTCGCCAACGAATGCACCGCCTGCCACCGCGCCGAGGGGGGCGGTGACATTCCGACCATTCGCGGCCTTGCCCCCTCGGTCTTCATCGCGGGGCTCGTCGCCTACCGCAACGGCAGCCGCGAGCACCAGGTGATGAACACCGTCAGCCGGCGCCTCGGCGACGAAGAGATCGCCGCACTCGCGGCCTATTTTCAGAGTTCCGAATAGGTTAGTCTGTGTGCAAGGAGCCCGAGGCAGGGCGGCTCCCGTGAAAAGTACCGCCCGCGATGCGGGCACATAGGGAGGACGACAATGACCATCAACAGACGGGTGTTTCTGGGCACCACCGCGGCCGCGGCCGCCACCCTTTCCGCGCCGATGATCGCGCGCGCGCAGACCCGCGCCCGCGTGGTCGTCGTCGGCGGCGGCTCGGGCGGCGCCACGGCGGCGCGCTACATCGCCCGCGACGGCGGCGACGCCATCGACGTGACCCTGATCGAGGCCTCTCGGCAGTATTACACCTGCTATTTCTCGAACCTCTATCTCGGCGGCTTCTTCGATCTCGAGGACACCGCGCATTCCTATGGCCGTCTGGCCGGTCACTACGGGATCAACGTGATCCACGACTGGGCCGCGGGCGTGGACCGCGACGCGCGGACCGTGTCGCTCGCCGGGGGCGGGTCGGTGCCCTATGACCGGCTGGTGCTCAGCCCCGGCATCGATTTCATCCCCGACAGCGTTCCGGGCTGGTCGGTGAATGTCCAGGACCGCATGCCCCACGCCTACAAGGGCGGCACGCAGGCAGCCCTTCTGCGCGCGCAGCTCGAGGCGATGCCCGAGGGCGGCACCTTCGCCATGGTGGCCCCGCCCAACCCCTACCGCTGCCCGCCCGGACCCTACGAGCGGATCTCGATGGTGGCCCACTTCCTGAAGGAGAACAATCCGACCGCCAAGATCCTGATCGCGGACCCCAAGGAAGGGTACTCCAAGCAGGTCCTCTTCGAGGATGGCTGGGAGCGGCATTACCCGGGCATGATCGAGCGGATCGGCCCCGGCTTCGGCGGCGACAACGTCGAGGTGGATGCCGAGGCGATGACCCTCTCGATCGATGGCGTGGTCGAGACCGTGGACGTCTGCAACGTGATCCCGGCGCAGCGGGCCGGAACCATCGCCTTCGCGGCGGGGATCACGGACGGCAACTGGGCACCCGTTTCGGCCTATGACCTCTCCAGCCGCGTGGATCCGAACATTCATGTGCTGGGCGACTCGGCCGCGCAGGGCGCGATGCCCAAGTCGGGCTTCTCGGCCAACAGCCAGGCCAAGGTCTGCGCCAATGCCGTCGTCGCGGCCCTGACCGATGCCCGCCAGTTCCCGGCGCGGTTCTCGAACACCTGCTGGTCGCTGATCGGCACGGAGGACGGCGTGAAAGTGGGCGCGACCTACGAAGCGACCGACGAGGGCATCGTCGCGTCGGACACCTTCGTCAGCCAGCTCGGCGAAACCGCCGAGGTCCGCGCCGAAACCTATCGCGAGAGCCTTGACTGGTACGAGGCGATCACGACCGACATGTTCGTCTGACGGCGAACATGCCCGCGGGCGGTGCCATCCTGCCGCCCGCGGGTTCACCCCAGCCAAGGGAGACGGCACCGATGAGATACCCTGTGATCCTGTCCGCCGCGGCACTTGCCGCGGCCCTGTCGAGCGCCCCTGCAGTTGCGCAGGAAGCCATCACCTTTGAGTATTCCGGCAGTTTCGAGGACGCGACCTTTGCCGTCGAAAGCGCCATCGTCAATCGTGGCCTTGTCATCGACTACACCAGCCATGTCGGCGAGATGCTGAACAGGACCGGCGGGGATGTCGGGTCCGACGTCGTGATCTTCGACCAGGCGGATGTGTTCCTGTTCTGCTCGGCCACCGTGTCGCGCCGTGTCATGGAAGCCGATCCGATGAACCTCGTGCATTGCCCCTACGGCATCTTCGTGGCCGAACGGGACGGCGCCGTGATGATCGGCCACCGCGACTATCCCGACGGCCCCATGCAGGAGGTCGAGGCGCTGCTCGACGCGATCATCCTCGAGGCCACGGCCAACTGAGGCGGCGCTTGACGCAGGTCAACGCGCGCGGCCCCGGCGCCGCCTAGACCGGCCCTGGACAAACGAAAGACTGGCCGATGCTGGAAGATCTGCTGATCGCCCGCGGCGAACCCCTCGTGCTGGCACTCGCGGGGGCGCTGACGGGCCTTGTGTTCGGATGGGCGGCGCAACGCTCGCGCTTCTGCCTGCGCGCGGCGACCGCCGAGGTGGCCGAGGGGGTCCTCGGCCCAAGGCTCGCGATCTGGCTGGTGGCCTACTTCGCGGCGATGTCGCTGACGCAGCTTGGGGTGACCTCGGGCCTGTTCGACGTGTCCAGCACGCGGCAGCTCGCGGCCGAGGGCTCGGTCTCGGGCGCGCTGATCGGGGGGGTGATGTTCGGCGTCGGCATGATCCTGGCGCGCGGCTGCGCCTCGCGGCTCCTGGTGCTGTCGGCCACGGGCAACCTGCGGGCGCTGATCACCGGACTGGTCGTCACGCTGGTGGCGCAAGCCAGCTACACCGGCATTCTCGCGCCCGCGCGCGAGACGCTGACGGGCCTCTGGACGGTGCCGGGCGGGCCGGGGCGGAGCCTGCTCCACACGCTCGGCCTGAACCCCGCGAGCGCGTCCTTCCTCGCCGGAACCGCGCTTCTGGCCGCCGTCGGCTTCGCCTGGCTCAGGAAGCTTTCGCCGGGGACGATCCTGGGCGCGGGGGTGGTCGGCGGGGCCGTGGCGATGGGCTGGGCGCTGACGGCCACCATCGCGGGCGCGAGCTTCGAGCTCGTCCCGGTTTCGTCGGTCACCTTCACGGGGCCCGCGACCGACACGCTGATGGCGCTTGTCACGCAACGCTCGGTGGCGCTGTCCTTCGGCATCGGCCTCGTGCCCGGCGTCTTCGTCGGCGCGGGTGCTGCGGCGCTCGTCTTCGGGGAATGGAAGCTCGAGCGTTTCGGTGCCGACACGCCGATGGAGCGCTACCTCGTGGGCGCGGTCCTGATGGGCTTCGGCGCGATGCTGGCGGGGGGCTGCGCCGTGGGCGCGGGCGTCTCGGGCGGGGCGGTCTTCTCGACCACGGCCTTTCTTGCCGTCTTCGCCATGTGGATCGGCGCCATGACCACGGTGCGGGTCATGGCGCTGTTCGCCCGCGGGCAGGCTCAGACGGTGTAGTTCAGGCCGAGCCGGCCACCGTCGACATAGATCGTCTCACCGGTCACGTAGCTGGCCTTGTCCGAGCAGAGGAAGGCCACGACATTGCCGATCTCGTCCGCCGTGCCCACGCGCCCCATGGGCGTGCGCGACATGACGCGGGCATAGGCCTCGGGCGAGGCGTTGACGCCCGCCATCATCTCGGTGTCGATCGAGCCCGGGCCGACCGCGTTCACGCGGATGCCGTGGCTGGCCAGCGCGAGCGACGCCGCCTTGGTGATCTGCTGAACGCCGCCCTTGGAGGCGCAATAGGCCGGGATCGCGGGGATCGCCACGACCGCGTTGATGGACGACATGTTCACGATCGCGCCTTTGACGCCCGCCTTGACCATCCCCTTGGCCGCGCGCTGGGTCGCGGCGAAGACAGCGCGCAGGTTCAGACCGATGACCGCGTCGAAATCTTCCATCGGATACTCGAGGAAGTCGCCCGGTTTCGCGATGCCCGCGTTGTTCACCAGCGCCGCGACCGGGCCTTCCTCGGCCTCGATCCTGTCGAAGAGCGCCATCAGCGCGCCCGTGTCCGCCACGTCGCAGACGAAGCCGCGCCCGCCGATGCCCTCGGCGGCCTCGGTCACGCTCTCGCGGATATCGGCGAGCATGACGCGGTAGCCATCGGCTGCCAGCGCCCGCCCGCAGGCGAGCCCGATGCCCTGCGCACCCCCGGTTACCAATGCGATCTTCGCGGCCATGTCCCTCTCCCTCGGCTGTGGTTCGGAGGCACCCTGCGGCCCGGGCCGGGCGGTGTCAATTCACCGACGCCGCGGCGCTACGAGACCCTGTCGCGTCGGGCTTGGACAAGCCGCGCCCCCGAGCCCGTCGCAGGCTGACCCCGTTACGCGAGCCCGGAAGGACCATTCCATGCGCACCCATGCCTCAGCCGTCGTGATCGGGGGCGGCGTGATCGGCTGCTCGATCCTCTACCACCTCGCCAAGGCGGGCTGGACCGATGCCGTTCTGCTGGAACGCTCGGAGCTGACAAGCGGCAGCACATGGCATGCGGCGGCCAATATCCACGGGTTGCACGACAGCACGAACATCAGCCGGCTGCAGCATTACACGATGCAGCTCTACAAGGATCTCGAGGCCGAGACCGGCCAATCCTGCGGCGTGTTCCAGCCCGGCAGCCTCTACCTTGCGCAGACCGAGGACCGCGAGGCGCAGCTGCGCCTGCAGGAGGCCAAGGCCCGGCGCTACGGGATGAATTTCCACGAGGTCAGCCGGGACGAGGCCGAACGCCTGCATCCGCTGGTCGATTACACCGGCGTGCGCTGCATCATGTTCGAGCCCGATGGCGGCAACGTCGACCCCTCGGGCGTGACCAACGCCTATGCCGTCGGCGCGCGGCAGCGCGGGGCGGAGATCCATCGCTTCACCCCGGTGACGGCGACCGAACAGCAGCCGGACGGCACATGGATCGTGCGCACGGAAAAGGGCGACATCCGAACGCCCTGGGTGGTGAACGCCGCGGGTCTCTGGGCGCGGGAGGTCGGCGCGATGGCGGGGCTCACGCTGCCGCTGATGCCGACCGAACACCAGTATTTCGTGACCGAGACGATCCCCGAGATCGCCGCGATGGAGCGCCGTCTGCCCTCGGTCGCCGACCGTGACGGCGAGTATTACCTGCGGCAGGAGGGCAAGGGCCTGCTGGTCGGTGCCTATGAGCGCGACATGCGCTTCTGGGCCGAGGAGGGGACGCCGCCCGGTTTCGGGCACGAGCTTTTCGCCGATGATCTCGAGCGCATCGAGGAGAACATGTTGCGCGCCATCGATCGGGTTCCGGTCGTGGGGACGGCGGGGATCAAGCGCGTGATCAACGGCCCGATGATCTGGTCGCCCGATGCCGCCGTGCTCTTCGGCCCGGTGCCCGAGCTTTCGGGCTATTTCTGCGCCTGCGGGATGATCCCCGGCTTCTCGCAATCGGGCGGCGTCGGGCGGCTCGCCGCCGAGTGGATGGTCGAGGGCGAGCCTTCGCTCGACCTTTTCGCCTGGGATGTCGCGCGCTTCGGGGCCTGGGCCGGGAAAGCGTTTACCAAGGCGCGGGTGGCCGACCAGTATGCGCATCGCTTCAAGATCCATTTCCCCGGCGAGGAACGCGAGGCCGGTCGGCCCGTGCGGCTGCGCCCCGTCCATGCGATGCAGGCGGGGATGGGGGCGAAGTTCGGGTTGAACTACGGCTGGGAACACCCTCTTTTCTTTGACGAAACCGTCCAGGACAGTGCCGGGTTCGCGCGCCAGCCCTGGTGGGATGCGGTGGGCCGCGAATGCCGCATGTTGCGCGGGCGTGCGGGGATCATCGACATTTCGAATTTCGCGAAATACCGCGTGGCCGGGCCGGGGGCCGAGGATTGGCTGAACGCGCTTTTCGCCAACCGGATGCCGCGCGAGGTGGGCCGCTCCTGCCTCACGCCCTTGATCGGCAAGCGCGGCGGCGTGGCGGGTGATTTCACCGTCACGCGGCTTGGACCCGAGGAATTCTGGGTGCTGGGCGGCGGCGCCGCCGAGCGGTTCCACCAACGCTTCTTCCGCGCCGTGCCCTTGCCCGAGGGGACGACGTTCGAAAGCCTGACCGAGGCCACCTGCGGCTTCAACGTCGCCGGGCCCGAGGCGCGCAACCTTCTGACACGGCTGACGAATGCCGACCTGTCGAACGAGGCTTTCCCCTTCTTCCGCTCGGCCCGCATCACCGTCGCGGGCGTCGAGGTGGTGGCGATCCGCGTGAGCTTCACGGGCGATCTCGGGTGGGAGCTGCATTGCGCCGAGGGCGACCAGGTCGCGCTCTACACGGCGCTGCTGGAGGCCGGGCGCGCGCTGGGCGCCGGGCCGGTGGGAAGCCGGGCTCTGATGTCGCTGCGCCTCGAGAAGGGTTATTGCAGCTGGGGCCGGGACTACAGCCCGGAGTATTGGCCGCAGGAAAGCGGGCTGGCCGGGCTGATCCGACGCGACAAGGAGTTTCTCAACAAGGACGCATGGTTGCGCATCGAGGCGAATGCGCCGCGTGAGGAAATGGTCCTGCTCGAGATCGACGCCACCACCGCCGACGCCAGCGGCTCCGAGCCGATCTTCCTGCCCGACGGCACGCCGGTGGGACAGGTCAGTTCGGGCGGCTACGGCCACACGGTCGGCAAGTCGCTTGCACTGGCCTATCTCAAGGTGGGCCGCGTCGCGCCCGGCGAGACGGTCCATGTGGCGATCCTCGGGCGGCCGCATTCGGCCCGCAGGCTTGCCGAGCCGCCCTTCGATCCGAGCGGCCTGCGCCTGAGGGACCTGCAACCGGCCCGGGAACCTGCCGAATGACCGCGTGGCGCCGTGCCTGGCCGGGGCAGGCTTCCCCCGCGGCAGGCTGCGGCAAAACGGTTGCGTTACCGCTCACATTCGGCTCAGACTTCGCGCGAGGCCATGTCACCTGAAAAGACCGCGCGAACGCGGCCGGGCCTGGCTGAGCTGACATGTTCAGAACGACCGGGGGCGAAGGGCCCCAGGAAAGGGAGGAAAATCATGACCCATCTGAAACTGCTCGGAACAACTGCGCTTGCGCTTGGGCTCGCGGCCCCTGCGATGGCGCAGGAGATCCGCTTCATGTGCTACTCGGACGGCAACGAATGCGAGGTCTACGACGACGTTCTGACCCGCTTCGAGGCCGCCAACCCGGGCGTCGACGTGATCGTCGACGTGGTGCCCTACCAGGCGATTCTCGAGAACCTGCCGGTGCAGCTGGCGGCCGGGACGGGCCCCGACATCGCCAAGGTGACCGACCTCGGCGGTCTGAACGAATACTACCTCGACCTCGCGCCCTACGTGGACACCGCCTACTGGGACCAGAGCTTCGGCGGCACGCTGGACTGGTACCGCGTCGGTGACCGCCAGGGCTACTACGGGATGCACAGCCAGCTGACCATCACCGGCGCCTTCGTCAACGCCACGCTCTTCGAGCAGGCGGGCATCGCGATGCCCGGGCCGGACGCCACCTGGGAGGACTGGGCCGCCGCGAGCCGTGCGGTCGCCGAGGCGACCGACACGCCCTTCCCGATGGCGATCGACCGCTCGGGGCATCGCGTGGCGGGGCCCGCGGTCTCCTACGGGGCCGCGCTGAACGGGCCCGATGGGCCGACCCTCTCGGACGAGGGCTTCACCGCCTTCGTGCGGCAGTTCGTGGACTGGCACAATGACGGCACCATCGCGCGCGATGTCTGGGCCGGGCAGGGCGGGGCGACCTACCAGGACGCGGCGCAGGAATTCATCAACGGCGAACTGGTGTTCTACTACTCCGGCTCGTGGCAGGTCAGCCGCATGAACGACCAGGTCGGCGATTTCTTCGACTGGCAGGTCGTGGGCAGCCCCTGCGGTCCGGCGGGTGCCTGTTCGGGCATGCCGGGCGGTGCGGGCATCGTCGGCTTCGAGCAGACGGAACACCCCGAGGTCGTGGCGGCCGTGATCGACTTCCTCGCGCAGGAAGACGTCTACGCCGAGGTCGCGGCGCGCACCCGCAACCTTCCCGCGCACCTGGGCGTCGCCTCGGCCGGGGTCGCCTTCGAGGATGTGACCCCCGCCGCGCAAGCCGCGCTCAGCGCCTTTGCCGCCGACCTGCCTGACGTGGCGCCCGCCGCCTTCTGGTACCAGGGCTACCCCGGCAACCGCGCGATGTTCGGCATCACGGTCGAGCGCGTGAGCCAGGCCATCGTGGGCGAGCTGTCGGTCGAGGACGCGGTCGCCCGCATGGCCGATGACCTCGCCGCCGCCATGGCCGAAAGCCAGTAGGCCTTGGCCGAGACGACGGGGCAGGGCGCGCCCGCGCCCGCCCCGACCCCCACCCGAGACACCGCCGCCGCCGTCGCGCTGACC
>WVSO01000036.1 GCA_015689745.1 Rhodobacterales bacterium HKCCSP123
GGCGCAGGCGGAGCGGCGGCTCGGGGACCTTGCCGCGGCCACGCGGCGATGGCTCGACCTTCAGCGGGAACTGGCACGGCGAGAGGCCGAGGCGGAGGTGACGCCTGACCGGGCCGCGGCCGCGGATGCCGTGCCCTAGCGGCTCGCCTTCTCGGCGATGCCCGAACGGCCCTCGCGGCGTTCCAGTTCCGCATAGACATCCGACAGCGTGACGCCACGCGCCGTCAGCATGACGAGGAAGTGGTAGAGAACATCCGCCGCCTCCCCGGTCAGCTTCTCCTTGTCGCCGCGCGCGGCCTCGATGACGGCCTCGATCGCCTCCTCGCCGAATTTCTGCGCGGCCTTCTTCGGCCCGCGCGCGAGCAGCTTGGCCGTCCACGAGGTTTCGGGGTCGGCGCCCTTGCGCGACTGGATGGTGGCGGCAAGCCGAAGGAGGGTGTCGTCGGACATCAGTTGAGCCTCACGGGGATGCCGGCGGCGGCCATGTGGGCCTTGGCCTCGGCGATGGAATAGGTGCCGAAATGGAAGATCGAGGCGGCGAGCACGGCGCTCGCGTGCCCCTCGGTCACGCCTTCGACAAGGTGGTCGAGCGTGCCGACGCCCCCGCTTGCGATCACGGGAACGGGAACCGCATCCGCGATGGCGCGGGTGAGGGGGATGTTGAACCCCTGCTTGGTGCCGTCGCGGTCCATCGAGGTCAGCAGGATCTCGCCCGCGCCCTTTGTCACGACCGTCTTCGCGAAGGCGACCGCGTCGATGCCCGTGGGCCTGCGCCCGCCGTGGGTGAAGATCTCCCACTTGCCCGGCGCGACCGTCTTCGCGTCGATGGCCACGACGATGCATTGCGACCCGAACTTGTCGGCGGCCCGCGCCACCACGTCGGGGTCGGCGACGGCGGCGGAGTTGAAGCTGACCTTGTCCGCGCCCGCGAGCAGCAGGTTGCGCACATCCTCGACCGTGCGCACGCCGCCGCCGATCGTGAGCGGCATGAAGCACTGTTCCGCCGTGCGCGTGGCGAGGTCGTACATCGTGCCGCGGTTCTCGTGCGTGGCATGGATGTCGAGAAAGCACAGCTCGTCCGCGCCCGCGGCGTCATAGGCCTGTGCCTGTTCCACCGGGTCGCCCGCATCGACGAGATCGACGAAGTTCACGCCCTTGACCACGCGGCCATCGGCGACATCGAGACAGGGGATGATGCGGGTCTTCAGCATGTCGGTTGCCTAGCCGATCGGCGGGGGTGAGGGAAGGCCGATGGTGCCATGCGTATTTGGGGAAAGATGAAGGCTCAGGAGAGGGCGGCGAGCGCCTCGGCAAGATCGAGCGCGCCGTCATAGAGCGCGCGCCCCGAGATCGCGCCGGCGATGACGCCGGTGTCACGCAGCCGGATGAGGTCGGCCAGCGACGAGACCCCGCCCGAGGCGATGACCGGGATCGAGGTCGCGCGGGCGAGTTCGGCGGTGGCCTCGACGTTCGGGCCCCCCATCGCGCCGTCGCGCTCGATGTCGGTATAGATGATGGCGGCGACGCCCGCGTCCTCGAAGGCGCGCGCGAGGAAGGTGACCATCACGTCCGTCTCCTCGGCCCAGCCCTTCGTCGCCACGCGGCCCTTGCGTGCGTCGATGCCCACGGCGACCTGCCCGGGGAAGGCGCGGGCGGCCTGCCGCACGAGGTCGGGGTTCTCGACCGCCACGGTGCCGAGGATCACGCGCGCGATGCCCTTGCCGAGCCAGGTCTCGATGGTGGCCATGTCGCGGATGCCGCCGCCGAGCTGCGCGGGCACGTCCGTCGCGGCCAGGATCGCCTCGACGGCCGCGCCGTTCACCGGCTCTCCGGCAAAGGCGCCGTTCAGGTCGACAAGGTGCAGCCAGGCGCAGCCCGCGTCCTGGAAGGCGCGTGCCTGCGCGGCGGGATCGGTGTTGAAGACGGTCGCCTTCTCCATCTCGCCGCGGAGAAGCCGGACGGCCTGCCCGTCCTTCAGGTCGATGGCAGGATAAAGGATCATGGGGCGCGGCCTTTCACGGATCGGTCTGCGCGCTTTTGGCAAAGGGGCGCAGGATGGGCAAGGGCACGTCTGGCGCAACGTCACACTGGACAGCGGGCCCGGGCGTTCGGCAGGGTCTGGCCACAACTCATCGGGAGGAGATGACGGAGATGAAGACCCTTCTGCTCGGTGCCGTGGCCCTGATGGCGATGGCCGGCACCGCACTGGCCGACGACCTGATCGGCGATTGGCGCACGGCCGCCGACGACAACGGCAACACCGGGATCATTCGGATCACGCAATGCGGCGCGTCGCTCTGCGGAACCCTCGTCCAGGCCTTCGACGGCTCGGGCGCGTCGATGCAGACCGACAACATCGGCCGCCAGATCATCTGGGACACCAATCCGACAGGCACGGCGGGCGAGTATCGGGGGATGCTCTATTCCCCGGACCGCGACCGCAATTATCGTTCGCGCCTGCAGCTTTCGGGCACCTCGCTCAGCGTGTCGGGCTGTGTCATGGGGGGCGCCGTCTGTCGCGAGGGTGGCGTCTGGCGCCGGGCGAACTGACCGGTCGCATCGCCAGGACGCCCCGCGCGCCCCGTGGCCTGACGGCTGCGGGGCGTATCTCGTCTCAGGGCCGCCAGCCGAGGAAATTCGCGATCAGGCGAAGACCTGCGCGCTGGCTCTTTTCCGGATGGAACTGGGTGCCGACGACATTGCGGGTCCCCACGATGGCGGTCACCGGACCGCCATAATCGGCATGGGCCAGAAGATGCGCGGGCTCGGTCACCCGCATCGCGTAGGAATGTACGAAATAGGCGTGATCGCCCGTCTCGATTCCCGCCAGCACCGGATGAACCGAGTCGATCACCAGGTCGTTCCAGCCCATGTGCGGGACCTTCAGCGAGGGATCGTCCGGCGTGATCCGCGTGACCTCGCCCGGGATCCAGCCGAAGCCGCGGACATCCTCGTATTCGCGGCCCCAGGTCGTCAGCATCTGCATGCCGACGCAGATCCCGAGGAAGGGAATGCCGCGCGCCTCGACCGCCTCGACGATGGCCTCCTCGAGCCCGTCGATCGCCTGCAGCCCGCGGCGGCAGGCCGGGAAGGCGCCGTCGCCCGGCAGGACGATCCTGTCGGCGCGCGCGACCGTGTCGGGGTCGGCGGTGACGACGACCTTGCCCGCGCCCGTCTCGGCGGCCATGCGCTGAAACGCCTTCTCGGCCGAGTGGAGGTTGCCCGAGTCGTAGTCGATCAGGACGGTCGACATGGGATTACAGGCTGCCCTTGGTCGAGGGGATCGCGTCGGATTTGCGCGGGTCCGTTTCGACCGCCTCGCGCAGCGCGCGGGCGACGGCCTTGAAGCCCGCCTCGGCGATGTGGTGGCTGTTGATGCCGGCAAGCTTCGTCACGTGCAGCGTCATGCCGCCATGCGTGCTGAGGGCCTGGAAGAACTCGCGCACCAGCTCGGTGTCGAAGGTTCCGATCTTCTGGGTCGGGAACTCCATGTCCCAGACCAGGTAGGGCCGCCCCGACAGGTCGAGTGCCGCGCGCACCAGCGCGTCATCCATCGCAAGGTGGAAACTGCCATACCGCCGGATGCCCCGCTTGTCGCCAAGCGCCTGCGTCAGCGCCTGGCCGATCGCGATGCCCACGTCCTCGACCGTGTGGTGGTCGTCGATGTGCAGGTCGCCCTCGCAGCGCACCGTCAGGTCGATCAGCGCGTGCCGCGCCAACTGGTCGAGCATGTGGTCGAAGAACCCCACGCCGGTCTTGCAGTCGTAACGGCCCGTGCCGTCGAGATCGACCGTCACGGAAATATCGGTCTCGGCGGTGGTGCGGGTGATCTGGGCGGTGCGCATGGCGGCCTCCGGCGTCGGGTCTTGCCGCGCTCTATAGACAGGGGAATGAGGCGGGGGAAGGGCGGGCTAGAAGCCGAGCAGATCAAAATAGGCGTCTGTGACATCGCTCCAGCGGTAGCGGCGGCGCGCGATGGCCTGCAGGTCGACCCCCTTCGCGGCCTCTGCTGGCGCGTCGCACAGGGCGGGCAGCAGGGCGCGCAGCGACTCGACACTGTCGAAATAGGCCGCTTTCCCCTGGGTGGTCGTCCGGTTGAAGCCGCAGTCGAAGGCGGCGATCGGGCGGCCCAGCCCCATCATCTCGACCAGCGACGGGTTGGTTCCGCCCGCGGAGTGTCCGTGCAGGTAGCATGCCGCCCCGTCCCGGATCGCGCCGAGCCGGCCGGGGTCGTATTCCGCCTCCAGCAGCCGGATCGAGGGGTGCCGACCGAATCGCGCGACAAGGCCGCGCCCGTAGGATGTCGCCTGCCAATTGGCCAGGAACACGAGGGGCAGGGGCGGCCGGTCCGCGAAGGCCGTCAGGACAAGGGCAAGGTTGTTGTCGGGCTCGGCCCGCGCGATGGCCAGCGCATAGCGATCCGGCAGGTCGAGGTCGGCGATATCGGCGCAGGGGGACGCCGCCGGCGTCTCGTGGCCATAGGCGATCTCGACGGGGTCGCGCCGGTAGCGGTGCTGGACATGGGCCGTGATCTCGGGGTGGTCCGCGATGACGTGATCCGACCACCGCACCGCCATGGCTTCCGAGCGGCGCAGAACCGCCCGGGCGACCGGGCCCCATTTGGGGCGCCGCCACTCGATCCCGTCGATATGGCTGACGATCCGCATGGAGGAGGTGGCCCGGATCAGGGGCAGGGCGCTTGCCCCCGACACACCGAGCAGCAGCGCCACGTCATGCCCGCTCCGTGCCGCCTGCCACAGCGACAGTGCGTCGTAGGCGATGGAGTGGACACCGTTCCCCCTCAGCGGGAGGTATCGCAACCGCGCGCCCATCCAGTGTGTCGGCCGGTCCAGGCCTGCCTGGGGCGCGCTGCACCAGACGGTCACCCGGTCCACCGCGCCACGCTTCGCGGCCGCCTCTACCAGCCGTGCGGCCAAGGTTTCGAACCCGCCGTAACGGGCAGGCAGGCCGACCGTGCCGACAAGGGCCAGGCGCGTGAGTGATGACATGAAAAAAAGGATTTGGCCCGTGACACGGCTGCCACGGGCTCGACCACGTCGGGGCGTCAGACGGCTCAGGTGCCGTCGGAGGCTCCGACAATGGCGAAGACGACACCGCCCACAACGAAGGTGCCAAGCACGATCACGCCGGTCGGCACCGCACCGAGTTCGATGATGCGCGACTGGCTGGACGCGGTGGTTTCGAGAGGACGGATTTCTTGGGCCCGGACGGCGGTGCCGGCCAAAAGGGCCGCGATGAGTGCTGTTCCCAGCAGCGTCTTCATGGCAACTCTCCACTTGTTACACCGCCAGACCTACGCGGAACGACCGTTTCGATCAACGCCCTTTTTGGGGCCGTTCGACGCCCGATGCCGATCCAAGCGCGGCCGAAGCGGACAGGTCACCGCCATGGGCACCCCGCCGTGGACACGGGCACTCTCCCCGGCGCCGTGGCGCGTCAGTCGCGCAGGATCGTGATGCGGAAGGACCCGATCTCTGCACTGATCCATTGGCGGGAATGGATCGCGCGGCCGCCGCGGTCGATCCAGTAGGCGTTCTCGAAGCCGTAGCCATCGGCGCCGGTGCAGCGTTCGGTCATGCGAACAAGCGGGGTGGCGCGCCCGGCGATGGTGACGGTGTCGGCCCCGTCGCGCGTGATCTCGCAAGCGTAGACGCGCCGCACCGGGCGGGCCTCGCCGTCGAGATGCACCATCTCCCGTTGCACGGGCCCCGCCCTGCGCGCCGCGACGGCGGCCGAGGTGGGCCCCGCGCCACTTGCCATCAGGTCGAAGCCCAGGCCGCGGGTCGATCGCAGGACGCCGGTCTCGTCGAGCGTCAGGCCGATGCCGTTCGGCCCGCGCCAGGTGTCGATGTCACCGTTCCGGCCGACGCGGGTCATGCCGGTCGAGGCCTCTCTCCCCGGCACCTCGACCAGCATCAGCGGGCCGGGCAATCGGGCGACCAGTTCGGGCGGGACGGTCGCCGCGGTGAAGGCGGGCGCCTCCGTCGCGGTCGCGCCCCTGCCGAGAAACGCGGCAAGCCCCTGTCCCGTGCTCACCAGCGGGTCGTCGCGGCCGGTTCCGCAGGCGGCAAGGGCCAGGGACAGGCCGGCGGCCAGGACCCTGCGCAGGATCGGGATCAGCGCCATACCATGCCTCGCGTGTCTTCCAGGCGGGTGCCGTGATAATCCGAGACCAGCGCGTTCAGGCGCCCCTCGACGTTCAGCGTCGCGCCACCGTCCCGCAGGAGGGGCCGCAGCGTGGTGCCGAGCGTCCGGCGCGTCGCCTGCCCTGCGATGGACCCGACCGGGATCTCGAGCGTGATCCCCTTGTCGAAGCTGCCCTCGCCGAAATCCTCGAAGGAGACATCGGTCAGCGTGGCAAATGCGCCGACCCGCCAGCCGTTGTCGAACACCCGCTCTAGGCTGAGCGTCGCTCCGAGATCTCCGGCCAGGTAGCGCCCGATGTCGAGTTGCGCCCGGTAATCCTCTCCCAGGTCGTAATAGGCCGACAGGTGGCCCATGGTGACGCTGTAATCCCTCAGGCCGAACCCCCCGTCGAAATCGCGCTGCCAGACGTGGTTGACCTCGAGCCCGATGCCCAGACGGCTGTCGACGGGTCGCCAGAGCAGCTCGGTCGACAGACCGGCATACATCCGCTCCAGGTAGCCCAGCGTCATGCGGCTGTAGAGGTTCGGGCCCGGCCGTCCGTAGTGGCTGAAGGTCAGCCGCTCGATGCGGGCATCGCTCTCGCGGTTGTAGAGATAGGCGTCGGTGCGCACCGGATAGGGGGCGGTCGGGCTGTTGACGGGGCCGTCTACCTGCTGGCTCTCGTCGAGGTTGCCCAGCATCCGAACCCGGATCTCGCCTTCGGCGACGAACCCGCTGCCGAAGGCGTATCGGGCCTCGGCCCGCAGGCCCAGATCGCCGCGCACCGGGGCGGACGGGTCGAACAGAACGGTTTCGACATAGGGCGCGAGCCCCCAGGACAGCCGCTCACCCGGTTCCGCGATCTCGATCAGTCCGGGGTCCCGCACGCGGCGGGCGTCCTCGATCCCGGCCCGCGCGAAGACCTCGTCGGCGCCGTCCGGCGCATGTTCCAGCGCCTCGACGTCGCCGCGGGCGATGCGGACGCGGCTGACGTCCATCCCCTCGACCACGAAGACCACCTCGAACAGCTCGACCGAATGCGGCATCGTGATCGACAGGATCCGCAGCGCACGCCCGAGCGCCATGCTCTCGAACTGGAAGCCTGTGTTGCGGATGCGCAGGACCGCGCGGTGAGCGTCGAGCGACAGTCCCACCAGCTCCAGCCCGTCCTCCTGCATCAGCCGGGCGACGTTGTCGCGCAGGATCACCGGGCCATCGGGCTGCGCCGTCCAGCCGGTAGAGTAGGCTTCGCGCCGAGCGGTGCGGGGCGCGACCGGATTGGGCGCCGCGACGACGAGCGTATTCGCCGCGGGCCGGTTCGGGTCGAGGACCAGGCTGTAGCTCAGCCCGATCGTGTTGCCGTAGAGGTAATGCAGGGCCAACGTGCCATTGCGCCCGGCCCGGTAGGTCGCGCCGATGTTGAACGGGCTGTCGATGCTCAGCAGGCCGTCGGCCTGTTCCTCGAGATAGAGGTCCGAGGAATATTCGACCTGCAGGCGGAGCCGGTCGGTCGCCTGCCATTCGAGGCCACCAAAGACCGCTGCGTCGCCGCGGAAGAACTGGTCGAAATCCACGCTGCCGCCCTGGCCGGAATCGATCGGCGGCCGGGTTCCGAAGGGCTGGCCCGCGGGGTCACGCTGGACGAGGCGGCCCCAGCCGACACCTGCCGTCACGGCAAGCTGGTCACGGGCGCCGAAATGGCGGGTCGCGACGATGTACTCGCTGCCATAAAGACCGGTGCCCACGATGTCCCGGATGCCGATCGCCACCGCGGGCCACCAGCCCCCCTCATCGATGGCGCGCCAATGGATGTCGAAGCTGCGGTCGTAATAGTAGTCCTGGTCCGGCTGGCTGCCGCCAAGCGTGAAGCCGCCGCCGACGATGGCGTAGCGCAGCGTCGCGGTGACCCTGGGCAGCACCTGGAAGGCGAGCGTGATCCGGCTCTGGTCCGAGAAATGCCCGAGCGTCAAGCCAAGCACGCCATCCGGCATCGCGGCCGCCGTCGGGGTGTCGATCAGGCCGGGCAGGCCGAAATAGTTGAGCGAGGGCGCTGTCGCGAGGGTCCGTGGCGGCTCGACCTGCGCGCGCGCGGCACTCACCGCGGTGAGCATGAGGCCGATCGCGACAAGAGCCGGAAGGCGCATCATGGACTCGTCCTCGTTCACTCGTAAACCGACACGGGCCGCGCGCCCGCAGGGGGGGTCCCCTGTCCGCGCCGGCACGGTCCGTGATAGCCGCATTCGGACCAGTGCGTGACGGTGCGATGCGGCCGGGCGCAAGATTCCGCGGCGGGCGATGCATTCGCGTCACGCCTGCGGATAGCCGGGGGGCGCAGAACGAAAAAACCCGGGTCCGAAGACCCGGGTTCTTGCGACTGGAGCGGGTGATGAGATTCGAACTCACGACCCTTACCTTGGCAAGGTAATGCTCTACCCCTGAGCTACACCCGCTCTGTGAGGCGGGTATCTATAAAGAAGCCGGGGGCCGTGCAAGGGGGTATTTCCACCTTTTTCTTGACCGCCCGCATCGGGGTATCGAAGCTTGGCTCCATTGGTCCCGAGCCATTTGACGTCGGAGGATTCCCGCATGAAACTCGCTCGCCTTGCCCTGCTGGCCACGGCGCTCGCCGCCGCTCCCGCGCTGGCGCAATCGCCGCTCACCCCCTCGACCGTGACGATCCAGCGCTATGATGAAATCACCAGCGCCGAAGGCGACAGCGGGATCTACTGCTGCGCCCCGCATGTGCTGGAAAGCGGCACCGGTGCCGATTTCTACCATATCCGCATGGTCTTTGACGTGGCCTTTTCCGAGACGCTCGACCGCGTGTCGATCAACTCCTCGGACATCGACCTGATGCTGCCCGGTGCCACCGAGGGTCTGCGTCCCATCGGGCGCTACGACCATCTCGGCATTTTCGAGTTCGGCTCCTCCTCGATCTTCGCGCGCCGGCCCCGTGACTGGCCCAACGAGACCGAGCAGGCCTTCATCGACGCGGTCTGGATCATCCCCGAAGGCGTGACCACCGCCACCCTGCAGGTGGGAGAAGAGGGGCAGCGCCTGCAGATCCCGCTCGACCTCAACGCCGCGCCAGGCCAGCCGATCAGCCCGGGGCAGACGCTGCAGGTGGTCGTGACCGGCTTCGGGGCCGAGGCGCAGCTGGCCGTGAACGACCGGCACAACGGGCAGGACGTGACGGGCCGCGTGGTGCCGAGGGCGGGCCAGGCCCTGCGCCTCGACCTGACGGTGACACCCCTGATGTCGACGGCCACCGACGCGCAGGCCGGCGAGAACCAGTTCTTCATGTATGCGGACTATTTCTCGCTGGTCGGGCCCGACGGCATGCCCATGCCCTTCATGGGGTACCAGACCGGCAGCGGTCTGCGCCAGCGCTGGAGCATCTCCTCCAGCTGGGACAGCGCACCGCGGCCGAGCGACATGACGCTTTACTACATGGGCACGCCGGTGACGGGCACCTACACGGTCTATTTCCTCCAGGACGCGGTCGCGCAGTTCAACCTGCAGTAAGCGGGCCGCCCCGGTCGGCGCGGTGCCGGCGGAGAGGGGGGCGCTCACGACGCCCCTCAGAACCCCGGCCCGCCCGTCAGGTCGGCGCTGAAATTGTCGATGCCCCAGTATTCATCGCCGATGCCCTGGTTGGCATTCGACATGACCGAGAACTGAAGGGCTCCGGTCGGCTCTTCCACCTCGACGGTGACGGTCGTCACGGTGTCGGTGTAGCCGGACTGGCCGCCGAGACTGCTGGGGTTGGCCGTCACGGTCGCGTTCACGATGGTGCCGTCGATCTGCGGGATTTCCAAGTGGATGGTCTGTTCATGATCATTCGAGGCGATCGCGACGGCAACGCCGTTGATCATGATGAAGGCGGTGTCGGCCCCCCACTGCCCGTTGTTGTCGAGACTGTCGCCCGCAACCAGGTCGAAGGTCATCGACGCCATCGAGGTGCCCTCCGGCACCTGCAGGCGAAATCCGGTCGACTGCCCCGGCCCGAGGACGAGCAACTCGCCAAGCTGTCCGCCCATGTCCATGACCTGTCCGCCGATCCAGCCGGCCGCCAGGCCACCGCTGAAGTCGAAGGCGGCGACCGTGGTCACCGCTTCGCGCAGCACGGGGATGCTTGCGAGAAAGTTCGCGATGTCGCCTGACTGGTTCTCGACCCCGCTCGAGACCACGGAAACGACGGCGATCCCCAGGGCCACGAGCCCCGCGGTCAGCACCACCCAGTCGACCGTGACCGCGCCGGTCTCATCCTCGAGAAATGCAATCGGCTGCCACATCCGGGGGCTCCGCAAGGCTTGAAATGAGCCTTCGTAACCCCCGGACATGGCGAATTAATGGCATTGTCATCTTTCTTCGGCCGCGACACCGACCGGTTCGGCGCGGCATCTGCGTCCCCGTCCCGGAGGGTTGCGCATCGCGCCCTCCCGGTCACTCCATCTCGATCAGCAGGTCCTTGGCGTCGATCTGACCGCCGGGGCTGACATGGACCGCCTTGACGGTCCCGTCATGCTCCGCGTGCAGGCCCGTTTCCATCTTCATCGCCTCGATGGTCAGGAGCAGGTCGCCCATCTTCACCTTCTGGCCGGCCGACACGCCGACCGAGGCCACCACGCCGGGCATCGGCGCGCCGATGTGGTTGGGGTTGCCCGCCTCGGCCTTGGCGCGCTTCACGCTGGTCGCCGCGATCTTGCGGTTGGGCACCCGGATCGTGCGCGGCTGGCCGTTCAGTTCGAAGAAGACCTTGACCTCGCCCTCGTCGGTCGTCTCGCCCACGGCCTGCAGCTGGATCACGAGCGTGACGCCCGGGTCGATTTCGGCCTCGATCTCCTCACCCGGCTCCATCCCGTAGAAGAAGGTGCGGGTGGGAAGGGTGCGGACCGGGCCGTAGTCCTTGTGGCGGGTGGCGTAGTCGGTGAAAACCTTGGGATACATCAGGTATCCCATCAGGTCCTCGCCATCGACCTCGACCTCCAGCGTCTCGGCCAGCTCGGCCTGCGTCCTGGCCAGGTCGACCGCGGGCACGCCCTTGCCTGGGCGCTCGAGGATCGGCTGTTCGTCCTTCAGCACCTTCTTCAGGATGCCGGGCGGGAAACCGCCGGGCGGCTGGCCGAGGTTGCCGCGCATCATGTCGATGACCGAATCCGGGAAGGCCACGTCCTTTTGCGGGTTCTCCACATCCTCGCGCGTCAGGCCCTGGCTGACCATCATCAGCGCCATGTCGCCCACCACCTTGGAGGAGGGCGTGACCTTCACGATATCGCCGAACATCTTGTTCACGTCGGCATAGGTCTGCGCCACCTCGTGCCAGCGGTCCTCCAACCCCATCGAGCGCGCCTGCGCCTTGAGGTTGGTGAATTGCCCGCCGGGCATCTCGTGCAGGTAGACCTCCGAGGCGGGGGCCTGCATGCCGCTCTCGAAGGCGGCGTAATGGGCGCGCACGGCCTCCCAGTAATCGCTGATCTCGCGGATCGCCCTGATGTCGAGCCCGGTGTCGCGCTCGGTGAACTGCAGCGCCTCGACGATGGTGCCGAGGGTCGCCTGGCTGGTGTTCCCCGACAGCGCGTCCATCGCGCAATCCACGGCATCCACGCCCGCCGCGCTGGCCGCGAGGATCGTGCCGCAGGCGATGCCCGCGGTGTCATGGGTGTGGAAGTGGATCGGCAGGTCGACCGCGTCCTTCAGCGCCGGGATCAGCACCGCCGCGGACGCGGGCTTCAGCAGGCCCGCCATGTCCTTCAGCCCCAGGACATGCGCGCCGGCAGCCTCCAGGTCCTTGGCCATCCTGACATAGTACTTCAGGTCGTATTTCGCCCGGTCGGGGTCGAGGATGTTGCCTGTGTAGCAGATCGTCCCTTCGAGCACCTTGCCGGTCTCGAGCACGGCGTCCATCGACACGCGCATGTTCTCGACCCAGTTCAGGCTGTCGAAGACGCGGAAGATGTCGACGCCGCTTTCCGCCGCCTGCTTCACGAATCCCTGCACCACGTTGTCGGGATAGGTCGTGTAGCCCACCCCGTTCGCGCCCCGCAGAAGCATTTGCGTCATGATGTTGGGCATCGCCGCGCGGATGTCGCGCAGGCGCTGCCACGGGCATTCCTGCAGGAAGCGGTAGGCCACGTCGAAGGTGGCGCCGCCCCAGCATTCCACGCTGAAGAGCCCTGGCAGGTTCGCGGTATAGGCCGGCGCCGCCTTGATCATGTCGATCGAGCGCATCCGTGTCGCCAGAAGCGACTGGTGCCCGTCGCGCATCGTTGTGTCGGTGATCAGGAGCTGTGTCTGCTCCTTCATCCATTTCGCCACCGCCTCCGGCCCGTGTTGGTCGAGCATCTGGCGCGTGCCGGGCGGGGGCGTGTCGACTCGCAGCGCGGGCGGCTTGGGGTCCTTGACCTCGGGCCGGGGGCGCGGGCGCCCCTCGGTCTCGGGGTGTCCGTTCACGGTGATGTCCGCGATATAGGTCAGGATGCGCGTCGCCCGGTCGCGCCGCGGCTTGAAATCGAACAGCTCGGGCGTCTCGTCGATGAACTTGGTGGTGTATTGGTAATTCAGGAAGGTCGGGTGCTTCAGCAGGTTCTCGACGAAGGCGATGTTGGTCGAGACCCCGCGGATGCGGAACTCGCGGAGCGCCCGGTCCATCCGGGCGATCGCCGCCTCGGGCGTGGGGGCCCAGGCCGTGACCTTTTCCAGCAGGCTGTCGTAATAGCGCGTGATGACCGCGCCGGAATAGGCCGTGCCGCCGTCAAGCCGGATGCCCATGCCGGTGGCGCCCCGGTAGGCGGTGATCCTGCCATAGTCGGGGATGAAGTTGTTGGCCGGGTCTTCGGTCGTCACCCGGCACTGGATCGCGTGACCGTCGAGCTTCACGTCGTACTGGCTGGCGACCCCGGTGGCCTCGACCAGCGATTTGCCCTCGGCGATCAGGATCTGGGCCCGCACGATGTCGATGCCCGTCACCTCTTCGGTCACGGTATGCTCGACCTGCACGCGGGGGTTCACCTCGATGAAGTAGAAGGCCCCCGTGTCCATATCCATCAGGAACTCGACCGTGCCCGCGCATTCGTAGTCCACGTGCTCGCAGATCTTCTTGCCGAGCAGGCAGATCTCCTCGCGCTGGGTCTCGGAGAGGTAGGGGGCGGGTGCGCGCTCGACGACCTTCTGGTTCCGGCGCTGCACCGAGCAGTCGCGCTCGTAGAGGTGGTAGATGTTGCCGTGGCTGTCGCCGAGGATCTGCACCTCGACGTGCCGCGCGCGCAGGATCATCTTCTCGAGATACCCTTCGCCGTTGCCGAAGGCCGCCTCGGCCTCCCGGCGGCCCTCGCGGACTTTCTCCTCGAGCTCCTTTTCCGACATGATCGGCCGCATGCCGCGCCCGCCGCCGCCCCAGCTGGCCTTGAGCATCAGCGGATAGCCGATCTCGGCGGCCTCCTTGCGGATCGCTTCCATGTCGTCGCCCAGAACCTCGGTCGCGGGGATGACCGGCACGCCCGCCTCGATCGCCACGCGCCGGGCGCTCGCCTTGTCGCCAAGCGCACGCATCGTCGCGGCCTTGGGGCCGATGAAGGTGATGCCGTTCGCGGCGCAGGCGTCCACGAACCCGGGGTTCTCCGACAACAGGCCATAGCCCGGGTGGATCGCGTCCGCCCCGCTCGCCTTGGCGACCCGGATGATCTCGTCGATCGACAGATAGGCCGCGACCGGGCCCAGCCCCTCGCCGATCTTGTAGGCCTCGTCCGCCTTGAAGCGGTGCAGGCTCAGCTTGTCCTCCTCGGCATAGACGGCGACCGTGCGCTTGCCCAGCTCGTTGGCGGCGCGCATCACGCGGATGGCGATCTCGCCGCGGTTGGCGATGAGGATCTTCTTGAACTCGGTCATGGCGGGCGCTCCGTCTCGCAGTTGCAGCATGTGTACGGTGCGGGGCAGGGCGCGGCAACAGCCCAGACGTCGCGGCGGGCCTTTGTTTTCAATGGCAACGGCATGCCGTGGTGTGCCGGATCACCCGGCTGTGATCAGCCGCCCCGCAAGCTCCGACAGCCGCGTCGCGCCGATCTGGGCCATGTTGCTGGCCATGTCCTTCACCAGCACGTCATGCCAATGCGCCGGCCCCCGCGCCCCCAGCGCCCCCAGCGCGTAATGCCAGGGCCGCCCCATCATCACGAAGCTCGCCCCCAGCGCCAGGGCCCGCATCACGTCGAGCCCCCCGGTCACCCCGCTGTCGAAGATCAGCGGAAGGCCCGTCGCCCCCCGCATGTCGCGCAGCGCGTCGAGGCTTGCGGGCGCCCCGTCGAACTGCCGCCCGGCGTGGTTCGAGACCCAGACGGCGTCGACCCCCTCGGCCTCGGCCCTGGCCGCGACCTCGGGCTCCATCACGCCCTTGATCACCAGCCGGCCCTCCCACCGCTCGCGCAGCGCGCCCACGTAATCCCAGTCGGGTGCGGCACGGAGCAGGTAGCCCACATGCGCGGTCGAGGGCAGCGGGCCGGTCTTCGTCTGGTCGGCGTAGCTGTCCATCAGCCGCATCCGCGGCATGCCCGTCGCTTGGATGCCGATGGCCCAGGCCGGGCAAACCGCCACCTGCGCCAGGAGCCGCGGCGTCAGGCGCGGAGGCTGCACAAGCCCGCCCCGCGTCTGCCGTTCGCGCCGCGAGGCGGCCGGCACATCGACCGTCAGCACCAGCGTGTGAAACCCCGCCTCGCGCGCGCGGCGCAGCATGTCGTCGCGCATGTCGGGCGCGCGCGGGGGATACATCTGGAACCACCCCTGGTCCCCGATCCTGCCCGCCAGGTCCTCGGGCGTCCGGGTCGCCACCGTCGACAGCGTGTAGGGAATGCCCGCCTTCGCGGCGTGGCGCGCGAGCAGAAGCTCCGCCTCGGGCCAGATCAGCCCCGACATGCCGAGCGGCGCGATGCCGAAGGGCGCGGGGTACTCCCGCCCCATCAGGCTGCAGGAGAGATCCGGCTTGATCTCGCCCCGCAGGGCCGCGGGCCGGAACAGCACCGCATCGAGCGCCGCGCGGTTGCGGGCCGTGATCGTCTCGGCCCCGGTCGCACTGTCGAGGTATTCCCACACGAAATGCGGGATGCGCGCCTTGGCGCGTGCCTTCAGATCGGAAAGCGCGGGGTAGCGTGAATGCAGGTCCATGGCGCGCAAGGAAGCCCGCCCTTGCGCTCTTGTCCAGCCCCCGCCGTTCACACCCCGTCAAGGTTAACGCCTGCGCCCCTCCTTCACCTTTCCCAAAATACGCATGCCGGCCGATGCCACGGGCCGATCGGAACATTCTGCGAACAAAGCTTTAACAGGGGCGCAAATGGCACTATCCTTCGCCCATGAGCAGTTTCGATGATTCAGACGCTTTCGAGGCCGCCTCCTCGGTCTCCCTGTCGCAGCGCGCCATGGCGGCGGCGCCTCGGCCCTATCTCGAGGGGCTGAACCCCGCGCAGCGCGCGGCGGTCGAGGCGCTGGACGGGCCGGTGCTGATGCTCGCAGGCGCGGGCACCGGCAAGACCAAGGCCCTGACCGCCCGTATCGCGCATCTCCTGATGACCGGCACCGCGCGGCCAAATGAAATCCTCGCCGTGACCTTCACCAACAAGGCCGCGCGCGAGATGAAGACGCGGGTGGCCAACCTGCTGGGCCAGCCGGTCGAGGGGATGCCCTGGCTCGGCACCTTCCACGCGATCTGCGTGAAGCTTCTCAGGCGGCACGCCGAACTGGCGGGGCTGAAGTCGAACTTCACGATCCTCGACACCGACGACCAGGTCCGGCTGATGAAGCAGCTGATCGTCGCCGGCGAGATCGACGAGAAGCGGTGGCCCGCGCGGATGCTCGCGGGCATCATCGACGGCTGGAAGAACCGCGCGATCACCCCCGACAAGGTGCCCTCGGCCGACGCGGGCGCCTTCAACCGCCGCGGGCCCGAGCTGTATGCCCAGTACCAGGCCCGCCTGAGGGACCTGAACGCCGTCGATTTCGGCGATCTCCTGTTGCACATGGTCACCATCTTCCAGGCCCATGACGACCTGCTCGACCAGTACCGCCGCTGGTTCCGCTACATCCTCGTCGACGAGTACCAGGACACCAACGTGGCCCAGTATCTCTGGCTCAGACTGCTGGCGGGCGGGCACAACAACATCTGCGTCGTGGGCGACGACGACCAGTCGATCTACGGCTGGCGCGGTGCCGAGGTGGGCAACATCCTGCGCTTCGAGAAGGATTTCCCGGGCGCGCACGTGGTGCGGCTGGAACAGAACTACCGCTCCACGGGCCATATCCTCGCCGCCGCCTCGGGCGTGATCGATGCCAACAAGGGGCGCTTGGGCAAGACGCTCTGGACCGAGGCGGGGGATGGCGAGAAGGTCCGCCTGATCGGCCATTGGGACGGCGAGGAAGAGGCCCGCTGGATCGGGGAAGAGATCGAGGCGATGAGCCGCGGCACCCGCGGCATGGCGCCCGTAAGCCCCGACAACATGGCGATCCTCGTGCGCGCCTCGCACCAGATGCGCGCCTTCGAAGACCGGTTCCTCACCATCGGCCTGCCCTACCGCGTGATCGGCGGCCCCCGCTTCTACGAGCGGATGGAGATCCGCGACGCGATGGCCTATTTCCGCGTCGTGGTCAGTCCCGACGACGATCTCGCCTTCGAGCGGATCGTGAACACGCCCAAGCGCGGGCTCGGCGACAAGGCGCAGGCCACGATCGCGCGGATGGCGCGCTCCAACGGCGTGAGCCTCGTCGAGGGTGCGCGGCTCTGCGTGGACAGCGGCGCGATCGGCGGCAAGGGCGGCAAGGAGTTGCGGACGCTCCTCGAGGGGATCGCGCGCTGGCGCTCGATGATGGGCGGCGCGGTGGTGGCGCAGGCCGATGACCTGATCGAAGACATGGGCGCGGGCGACACGCTGTCCCATGTCGAGCTGGCCGAGGTGATCCTGGACGAGTCGGGCTACACGGCGCATTGGCAGAACGACAAGACGCCCGAGGCGCCGGGGCGTCTCGAGAACCTCAAGGAACTGGTCAAGGCGCTGGAAGGCTTCGAGAATCTGCAGGGCTTTCTCGAGCATGTTTCGCTCATCATGGACAACGAAAGCGACGACGGCGAGGAAAAGGTCACGCTGATGACGCTGCACGCCGCCAAGGGGCTGGAGTTTCCCGCCGTCTTCCTGCCGGGGTGGGAGGACGGACTTTTCCCGAGCCAGCGCGCGATGGACGAAGAGGGGATGAAGGGCCTCGAGGAGGAGCGCCGCCTCGCCTATGTCGGCATCACCCGCGCCGAGGCGGTCTGCACGATCTCTTTCGCGGGCAACCGCCGCGTCTATGGCCAGTGGCAGAGCCAGATGCCCTCGCGCTTCATCGACGAGTTGCCCGAGGCGCATGTCGAGGTGCTGACGCCGCCCGGCCTCTACGGCCACCAGGGCGGCATGGGCGCGAGCGCCAGCCCGGTCGCCGGCATGATGCGCGGCAGCGACCTGCACGAGGCCGCACACCGGGCGGATGTCTACAACTCTCCCGGCTGGCGGCGGTTGCAGGCGAATCAGGCGAAACCGGGCCTGCGCCAGCCGTCCGAGGCGCGGAACATGACGATCGACGCCGAGGCGGAAAGCGCCTTTTCCATCGGCGACCGGGTCTTTCACCAGAAATTCGGCTATGGTGACGTGATTTCGGTCGAGGGGGACAAGCTCGGGATTGATTTCGACAAGGCCGGCACGAAACATGTGGTGGGGAGGTTCCTTGTCGCAGCTGGCGCGGCGGGGGACGTGCCGTTCTGACAGGCGGCGATCCAGGGAAGGCAGCACGAACAGACGCGGTATCACTCAGGCGGGGAGGACGCCGGATGAAGACGCTCGTTCTGGAACCGGACCCGGTGCGCGCACGGGGCTGGATGTCGCTCTATGGCGGGGCGAAGGATGTCGTGTACGTGGCCCGGAGCACGGCGCAGGCCCGTCTCATGCTGATCGCGGGATGCTATGACCGGCTGTGCTTCACGATGGGTGCGCAGCGCGGTGCGGGGTACGCGCTCCTGTCCGTGGCCCGCGCGATGAACCCCGAGTGCGAGGTGATCGACCTCGCCTCGCAGCGTGTGCGGCGCGCCACCGGACCGCTCGTCGACAGCACGGCGGAGCTGGGCGGCGATCCGCCCTGACCGACGCTCGGCGGCTTCAGCCGCGAAGGCTGTCCAGCATCGGCCAGAGCGAAGCCACGAGCAGCAAGGCCATCGTCACGTTGAAGATGCGCAGCCGCCGCGGCGCGTCCAGCCAGCGGCGCAGCTGCGTGCCTGCCGCGGCCCAGACCGTGACCGAGGGCAGGTTGGTCATGGCGAAGATCGCCGCCACGGCCAGCGCGCCCGTCCAATGTGCCCCCTCGGGGGCGAAATTGGTCTGGGCGTAGATCGCCATGTACCAGGCCTTCGGGTTCACCCACTGGAAGGCGGCGGCCTGCAGGAAGCTGAAGGGCCGCGCGTCCGAGGGCGCGTCGGCGGGCGGCGCGGCATTGGCGATCTTCCAGGCGAGGAACAGCAGGTAGGCCGCGCAGGCGACCATGAGCGTCACCCGGAGCCAAGGCAGCCGGTCGAACAGCCCGAGAAGGCCCAGCCCCACGAGGCTGACCATCACCGCATGGCCGATGGCGATGCCGAGCATGTGCGGCACCGTGCGGCGCAGACCAAAATTCGCGCCCGAAGCCAGCAGCATGATGTTGTTCGGCCCCGGCGTGATCGACGAGGCGAAGGCGAAGAGCACGAGGGCAAGGATCAGGTCGGGCGTCATGCCAGGCAGGATGACGCGCGATGGGCGCAATGAAATTGCAATCCGTGCGGGATGCGGGCAGTCTGTGCAACAAATGACGGATATCGACCAGAAAGACCGGCAGATATTGCGCATCCTCGCGGTCGAGGGGCGGATCAGCAATCTCGACCTTGCCGAGCGCGTGTCGCTCAGCCCGTCGGCGACCTCGCGCCGGGTGCAGGCGCTCGAGGCGGCCGGCGTCATCGCGGGCTACCGCGCGATCCTGCCGCCCGAGGCGCGTGGCCTCGGCTTCGTCGCCTATATCACCGTGGGCCTCAGCGAGCACACCAACCGCGCGCAACTCGCCTTCGAGCGTGCGATCCAGGCCGCGCCCGAGGTGCGGGAGTGTCACAACATCACCGGCGCGGTGGAATACCTCCTGCGGGTCGAGGCTGCGGACCTGCGCGCCTACAAGCGGTTTCACACCGACATCCTGGGCGCCCTGCCGCAGGTGGCGACGATCACGACCTATGTCGTGATGGGATCGCCCAAGGATGAGCGCGCCTGACCATTTCTCGTGTCCGAAGGAAAAACGGCGGCGGCACCCAAGGGAGGAGGAGGGGGCCGCCGCCGGAACTCAGCGCCCAAAGGGAGGAGGAGGCGCCGACGTCGATGCGAGGCGTCCGCCTCGCGGAATTTGGCCGCGGCACCCAAGGGAGGAGGAGGGGGCCGCTGCCAGAGCTCAGCGCCAAAGGGAGGAGGAGGCGCCGATCACGGTGCGAAGCGCGGGCTTCGCGGAATGGGGCGGCGACGGGATCAAGGGAGGAGGAGATCCCGCCGCCGGTCGTCACGGTCCCCAAGGGAGGAGGAGGGGAACCGATCGGTTCGGTCCGTTTCCGGACCCTGGTTTTGGCGGACCCATCCAAGGGAGGAGGGAGATGGACCCGCGAGCGGGGCGATCCCAAGGGAGGAGGAGGATCGCCGCGCCATTCCGTATGGGCTGAAGATCAGCCCTGCTTGCCGTAGGCCGCCTCGAGCGCGATGGACCGCAGCATCGTGGCATTGAGGCCCAGGTCGTTCAGTTCGCGCATGGACAGCGCTTGCAATTCGGCGAGCGTCTGGCGATAGAGCCGGTAGGCGCGCCACGCGTCGGCAAGGTCCTTGCGGATCTCGGCCAGGCGATCGACGAGGCCCAGCGTGGTGGTGCGGTTGCTCGAGACATATGCCATCGGTCTTACTCTTTCCTTGTTGTGCGGGCTCGCGCCGGATTGCGCTAACATCTGTACCCGCAAGGGGTTGCGTCTTGTTCCCCCCTTGTTGAAACCGAAGATAAGCGAATGCTGCGATTGCACAATGGACGATGCTTCAATGCTGCTTTGCAGCAAGTGCATGGCTGGACATGACGTTGCGTCACCCTGTTCTTGACATATCAGGGCTTGCAGGAGGCGCGTTTCGCGACGGGCAGTTCCGGCTGTTCTTCCTTGGCATCTTCTTCGCGGTGCAGGCGATCTGGGTGCAGCGGGTCACGCTGGGCTGGCTCGCGTGGGAGCGCACGGGCTCGGCCGCCTTCGTGGGCATCGTCGCGGGGTTGAGCCTTGCGCCCGCGCTGGTGCTGGGGCCGATCTTCGGCGTGATTGCCGACCGCGTGGATATCCGCCGCGCCTCCTTCACCACGAACGGGTTGATGGCGACCGTGCTGGCCACGCTGGCGCTGGCGCTGCCCTGGACGGGGCCGGGCGCGCTTCTGGCGGCGGCGGGGGCGATCGGCGTGATCTCCTCGGCGCACCATCCGGTGCGCATGTCGCTGGGCCCGCGGCTGGTGCCGTCCGGCATGGTGCAGCATGTCGTCAGCGTGACGGCGCTCAACTTCAACCTCGCCCGTCTCGTCGCGCCGGTTGTCGCGGGCTGGATCATCGCGACCGCGGGGGCCGGGGTCGCGCTCTGGGTGTCGGTGCTCTGCTACATTCCCATGCTGCTGGTGCTGCCGCGGCTGAACCCGCGGGCATTGCCGCCGCGGGCGCGCGCCTCGATCCTGTCGGACCTGCGCGACGGGTTGCGCTACGCGATCGACGCGCCGCTGGTGCGGCTGGCGCTTCTGCTGACGCTGATCTTCGCCACCGTGGTGCGCGGCGCGCTCGAGGTCCTCCCGGTGCTCGCCGACGGCGCCTTCGCGCGGGGGGCGGCGGGTCTCGGCATGCTGACCGCGGCGGCCGGATTCGGCGCGGTGTTGTCGGCCTTCCTGAAGGCCGCCGGCGTGGGCGCAGTCGGCGCGCGCATCCCGCCCGCCGTTCTCTGGGCCGCCATGGCGGGGCAGGGAGCGGTGATCGCCATGGGGCTCGCCCCCGTCTGGCCCGTGGCGCTGGCGGCCACTGCGCTGACCGGGTTCTGCGCGACATGGGTCGGCGTCTCGATGCAGGCTGCGATCCAGTCCGACTTGCCGGACGGCTACCGGGGGCGGGTCATGAGCCTCTGGATCGTGGTGGGCTTCGGCACCGTGGCGCTCGGCGCCTTCGGCATCGGGCTCCTTGGCGAATGGCTGGGCATTTCGGGCGCGCTGGTGGCCGCGGGGCTCGCCGGGGCGCTGGTGCAGGGCGCGGTCATTCTGGGGGTGCACGCCAGGCGCTGACATCCTATGTCTGCGCAGGACCGCGACAGAGACACCCAGCCCGAGGCCCGACATGAGCCAGACCCGCGAGAGCATCCTGAGCGCCCTGAGCGGCCTGACCCTGCCCGATGGCGGCGACGTGGTCAGCCGCGACATGATCCGCGCGCTGCGCGTGGACGGCGGCAAGGTCAGCTTCGTGCTCGAGGCCGAAAGCCCCGAGGCCGCGCAGCGCATGGGGCCGGTGCGCCTTGCATGCGAGCAGATGGTCGGCAGGCTGCCCGGCGTCGAGAGCGTGCAGGTCGCGCTGACGGCCCATGGACCCGCGGCCAAGGCCCCGCCGAAACCGGCCGCGCCCGGGGGCGAGCCGCCGAGCCTGAAGATCGGAGGTCACCCCACGCCGCAAGCCGGGCCGATGCGCCCCGCGGGGGTGAAAAGCATCATCGCCATCGGGTCCGGCAAGGGGGGCGTGGGCAAATCCACCGTCTCGTCCAACCTTGCCGTCGCGCTCGCGCGGGAGGGCAAGCGCGTCGGCCTGCTCGATGCCGACATCTATGGCCCGAGCCAGCCGCGCATGATGGGGGTGAACAAGCGTCCCTCCTCGCCCGACGGCAAGACGATCATCCCGCTTCACGGCCATGGCGTCACGCTCATGTCCATCGGTTTCATGCTGCCCGAGGAAAAGGCCGTCGTCTGGCGCGGGCCGATGCTGATGGGTGCGCTGCAGCAGATGCTGACGCAGGTGGAATGGGGCGAGCTGGACGTTCTGCTTGTCGACCTGCCGCCCGGCACGGGCGACGTGGCGATGACGCTCTGCCAGCGATCCGAGGTGACGGGCGCGATCGTCGTGTCCACGCCGCAGGACGTGGCGCTTCTGGATGCGCGCAAGGCGCTCAACATGTTCGAGCTCCTGAAGACGCCGGTGCTGGGCCTGGTCGAGAACATGGGCGTCTACCATTGCCCCAACTGCGGGCACGAGGCGCATATCTTCGGCGAGGGCGGTGTCCGGGCCGAGGCCGGCAGGCTCGGCCTGCCGTTCCTGGGGTCGCTTCCCATCGACCTCGAGACCCGGCTCGCGGGCGACGCCGGTACGCCGATCGCGGCGGGCGAGGGGCCGATGGCCGATGCCTACCGGGCGCTGGCGCGGCGATTCATCGACGGCGGGATCGTCTGATCCGGGTGATCACGCGAGGGTGATTCGCGGTCGATGCGCGGATTCGGGTGCCTTCGGCGGAAAAAACCCGGCCCGTTTCCCAAGAAATCTCCATGTGGTGGGGGCCCATCCCAAATCGGCGCGCCTTACTATATATTGAGATAGTTTCCAATTCCGACACAACAAATGGCGCTCAGGTTGCGTTTGGCGGCCTCTACATGCTGTTTTTCGGCACCGCTCATTCCCACATCTTGGGCGAACATGGAGAAAAAAGGGTTTGCATGGTACGTTCTCCCATGGCATCAATTGGTCATCGGCAGACGAGATCAACAACGGGCCGCAAAGGCCTGAACCAAAAATAAAAACGGCAGGTTCATACAGGCATCTCATACGCCAGAAGAAGAGATCCGGCGCGCAAGCGAGCAGACATCCCCCCAGGTGGCCTGCGTAGTCGGACACCCAGCAATGGGACGAGGGCGGCGGTTTGAGCAGTGGCAGCTTGCTCAAACCGCCGTTTCCGTTCCCGGCGCCCGAAATACGGCGCGATTGAGGCAGAAAAAGGGCAAGGCCCGTGGAACGCGAGTTCACCGGCATCAGCCGGAACAAGGTGGACGGAAAGGGCCGGGTCTCGATCCCGGCCAAGTTCCGTCGTGTCTTGCAGAACTGCGACCGGGCCTACACGCCGGGCGAGCCCTTGAAGATGCACATCACCTTCGGCGACCCCACCAAGAAGCACCTCGAATGCTGGTCTTCCGACAGCTACGCGCGGCTGATGAAGAAGATCTCGAAGATGAAGCAGGGCACCGATGCCCAGCGCACGATGGTGTTCTTTTACAAGTCCATGTCCGACACCTTTACCCTCGATGACACCGGGCGCCTCGTCCTCAGCCAGGAGTTGCGGGACAAGATCGGCATCTCGGAAGAGGCCGTCTTCGAGGGGCACGGCGAGAAATTCCACATCCTCAGCCCGGCGCAGGCGGATGCACAGGCCGCCGCCTTCGCCGCGATGCTGCAAGATCTGAGCCAGGGCGATGCGCATTTCGACGCACTTTCTCTCCTTCCGGACGACGACCCGCTGTCCGACGATGACGCGGAATGACGGCCGCGGCGCCGCACGTTCCCGTCCTTCTGCGCCCCTTGCTGGCGGCGGTGGCGCCGGTCTCGGGCGTCTGGGTCGATGGAACCTTCGGCGCTGGTGGCTACGCCCGTGGCTTGCTTGAGGCGGGGGCGGAGGTGGTGATCGGCATCGACCGCGACCCGCTGGTCTTCGAACTGGCCGCCGGCTGGGCCGGTGCCTACGGTGACCGCCTGCGCCTGGTGGCTGGGACCTTCTCGGAGCTCGACAGGCTGGCCGGGGGGCCGGTTGACGGCGTGACGCTCGATCTCGGTGTGTCCTCGATGCAGCTCGACCGGCCCGAGCGCGGCTTTTCCTTCATCAAGGACGGGCCGCTCGACATGCGCATGGGGCAGGCCGGGGTTTCCGCCGAGGATATCGTCAACGACGCGCCGGAGGCGCTGCTGGCCGACATCCTCTTCCATTACGGCGAGGAACGCGCCGCCCGCCGCATCGCCAAGGCGATCATCGCCGAGCGCGCCAGGGGGCGCATCACCTCGACCCTGCAGCTGGCCGGGATCGTCGAGGGCTGCCTGCCGCGCAAGAAGCCGGGCCAGAGCCACCCCGCGACCCGGAGTTTCCAGGCCATCCGCATCGCCGTGAACGACGAGCTGCGCCAGTTGGTCGAGGGTCTGGAGGCCGCCGAACGGGCCCTGGTGCCGGGCGGCAAGCTGGCGGTTGTCACCTTCCATTCGCTCGAGGACCGCGTGGTGAAGCGCTTTCTGGCCGAACGCGCCAGCGAGGGCGGCGGCGGCTCGCGCCATGCACCCGCCGAGGCGTTGCGCGATCCCGGTTTCGTGCTGACCCCGAAAAAGGCCATCGCGCCGGATGAGGACGAGATCGCGGAAAATCCGCGCGCGCGGTCGTCGCGCCTGCGCGTGGCGACCCGGACGGAGGCGCCCGCCGCCCCCGTCGACCGCACGAAACTGGGCCTGCCCCTGATGCCGGAGGTGTTCTGATGCGCGGCTTCGCAACCCTTCTCGCCATGCTGGGGGTGATCGGCTTGGGCTATTGGGCCTATCACCAGTCGATCCTGACACAGCAGGCCGAGCGCCGCGTCGAACAGCTTCAGCGCAACATCGGGGCCGAGCGCGAGAGGCTGGCCATCCTGCGGGCCGAGTGGGCCTATCTCAACCGACCCGATCGCCTGCGCGAGCTGATCGACATCAACTTCGAGCGGCTGGGTCTTCTGCCGCTGGCACCCGAGCAGTTCGGCCGGGCCACGCAGATCCCCTATCCGTTGCCGCCGGAGGAGGTGTTCGACAGCGCCTCGACCGCCGACGGGGAGGAGACGCTGCCATGACCCTGCGCACACCGCTTCGCCCGCTCGCCCGTGTCCTCGACGCCCGCGCAAGGGGCGAGAACCCCGACGCGATCGAGCGCGAGAACCTGCGCCTGCGGCACGAGGCGCAGCGCGACCGGTTGCGCCAGCGGGCCGAGGGGCGGCTGGTCCTGTTGTCGCTGGTCTTCCTGATGGCCTTCGGGTCGGTCGGCGTCCGCATGGCGGCGCTGGCCACCACCGAGGCGGAGGAACCGAGCGTCACCGCCTCGACCTCGACGATCCACACCACCCGCGCCGACATCACCGACCGGCAGGGGCGTGTTCTGGCGACCAACTTCGCGACCAACGCGCTCTACGCCCACCCGCACGAGATCGTGGACGCCCGCGCGGCCGCCGACGGGCTGGCCGAGATCTTCCCCGAAATGGATGCCGAGGCGCTCCATGCGCGCTTCACCTCGGAGCGGCGGTTCCTCTGGCTGCGCCGTTACCTCAGCCCCGAGCAGGAGCAGATGGTCCATGACCTGGGCGAGCCGGGGCTGCTCTTCGGTCCGCGCGAGATGCGGCTTTACCCCAACGGGTCCATCGCGAGCCACATCCTCGGCGGCGCGGGATTCGGACAGGAGGCGGTGAACGCCGCCGAGGTGATCGGCGTGGCCGGCATCGAGGCGATGTTCGACGAGGAATTGCGCGACCCCGCGCGCGACGCACCCTTGGCGCTTTCGATCGACCTGACCGTGCAGGCCGCCGTCGAGGAGGTCCTGGCCGGTGGCATGATGCTGATGAACGCGCGGGGAGCGGCCGCCGTGCTGATGGATGTCCACACGGGCGAGATCGTGGCCATGGCGAGCCTGCCCGACTTCGATCCCAACGCGCGACCCCGCCCCCTGCTCGAGGGCGACCCGGCCGACAGCCCGCTGTTCAACCGGGCGGTGCAGGGCGTCTATGAACTGGGCAGCGTCTTCAAGGCCTTCACCATCGCGCAGGCGCTGGAACTGGGCCTTTACAACACGGGCGACATGATCGACACGCGCGGCCCCCTGCGCATGGCGGGGTTCTCGATCCGCGATTTCCGCAGCTACGGCCCGTCGCAATCGGTGCATGATGTCTTCACCCATTCCTCCAACATCGGCACCGCGCGGATTGCCCAGGCGATCGGCGCCGAGCGCCAGCGCGACTTTCTCCAGCAGCTCGGCCTGCTTGCACCCGCCCCGGTCGAGATCGTCGAGGCCGCCAACGCCCGTCCGCTGGTGCCGGACCGCTGGGGGGAACTGTCGACGATGACAATCTCCTACGGGCACGGCGTCTCGACCTCGCTGGTGCAGCTGGCGGGGGCCTATGCCACGCTGGTCAACGGCGGCACACGAATCTCGCCCACGCTCCTGCGGCAGGACCGGCCGCAGACGGGGCCGCGCGTCATCTCCGAGGCGACGAGCCGGTCCATGCGCGCCCTCATGCGCGCCGTCGTGACCGAGGGCACCGCCAGCTTCGGCGAGGTCGAGGGCTATGCCGTCGGCGGCAAGACCGGCACCGCCGACCTGCCGCGCGCGACGGGGGGCTATTACGACGACCGCAACCTGACGACCTTCGCCTCGGCCTTTCCGATGCATGATCCGGCCTACGTGCTGATCACCATGCTGCAGGAACCGGTCGAGACCTCCGGTCCCGAGCCGCGCCGCACCGCCGGCTGGACCGCCGTGCCGGTCGCCGCCGAGATCATCCGCCGCAGCGCGCCGCTTCTCGGCCTCAGACCCGAGATTGAACCCCTTGCCGAGGATGCGCTATCCAGCAGCTCGAGATGATCGCGCGGGGGGAGGGGCATGGCGCCTCGGACAAGACAGCTCTCTGAGCTTGGGCTGACGCCGAGAAGCGGCGGCGACGTCGCGGTGACGGGCCTTGCCCTCGACAGCCGCAAGGTGACGGCCGGCGGGCTGTTCGCGGCCCTTCCCGGCAGCCGTGTGCATGGCGGCGCGTTCATCCAGTACGCCTTGCGCATGGGCGCCGGCGCGATCCTGACGGACCGCGAGGGCGCCGGGATCGCCGCGCCCGAGCTTGCGGCCTCCGGCGTCGCGCTGGTGGTTGTCGAGGATGCCCGCGCAGCTCTCGCCCATGCCGCCGCGCTCTGGTTCGGCGCGCAGCCCGACACGGTCGTCGCGGTCACGGGGACCAACGGCAAGACAAGCGTCGCCAGCTTCACCCGCCAGATCTGGGCGACCCTCGGCCACGAGGCGGTGAACCTGGGCACCACGGGCGTCGAGGGGGCCTTTGCCGCGCCGGGCATCCACACCACGCCCGAGCCGCTGACGCTGCATCGCGTGCTGGCCGAGATGGCCGAGGCCGGCGTGTCGCATGTGGCGATGGAGGCATCCTCGCACGGGCTCGACCAGCGCCGGATGGAGGCGGTGCATCTGGCCGCGGCGGGCTTCACCAACCTGACGCAGGATCACCTCGACTATCACGGCGACATGGAGACCTACTTCCGGGCCAAGCTGCGGCTCTTCACCGAGCTTCTGTCCGAGGATGGCGTGGCGGTCGTGAACCTGGATGACAGCTACGGCCCCCGTGTGGCCGAAGCCTGCTCGGCACGGCAGATCGAGGTGATGGGCATCGCCCATTACGCCGAGGGCGCGGCGCTGAAGATCACCGGGCGCAGGCTGGACGAGACCGGGCAGGACGTGCTGTTCCGCTGGCAGGGGCGGCAGATGCAGACCCGGCTCGAGCTGATCGGCGGCTTCCAGGCGATGAACGTTCTGACCGCGGCGGGGCTGGCCATTGCGTCTGGTGACGATCCCGATGCGGTCTTTGCCGTGCTGCCCCGGCTGACCGGCGTAAGGGGGCGGATGCAGCTTGCGGGCCGCCGCGACAACGGCGCGCCGGTCTATGTCGATTACGCCCACACGCCCGATGCGCTGGAGACCGCGCTGAAGGCGCTCAGGCCGCATGTGCTGGGCCGCCTGATCGTCGTCTTCGGCGCGGGCGGCGACCGCGACCGTGGCAAGCGGCCCCTGATGGGCAAGGCGGCCGCGGAAAACGCGGATGTCCTGTTCGTGACAGACGACAACCCGAGATCGGAAGATCCCGCCCTGATCCGGATGGAGATTCTGCAAGGCTGCCCCGACGCGACCGAGGTCGGTGACCGCGCCGAGGCGATCCTGAGGGGCGTCGATGCGCTGGAACCGGGCGACGCGCTTCTGATCGCGGGCAAGGGCCACGAGACGGGGCAGACGGTGGGCGATACCGTCTACCCGTTCGACGACGTCGAGCAGGCGAGCGTCGCCGTCGCCGCCCTGGAGGGTCGCGCGTGAGCGCGCTCTGGACCGCCGCCGAGGCCGCCGCGGCCACGGGCGGGCAGGTGGCGGGCGACTGGGCCGCCGACGGCATCTCGATCGACAGCCGCAGCGTGGCCGGGGGCGATTTGTTCATCGCGCTGTCCGCAGCGCGCGACGGGCACGATTTCGTTGCCGACGCGCTGGCCAAGGGTGCGGCGGCGGCGCTGGTCTCCCGCGTGCCGGAGGGGGTGGACCCCGCGCGGCTGCTGGTCGTGGACGACGTGATGGAGGGGCTGCGCGCGCTGGGCGCAGCGGGCCGCGCGCGCACCGGGGCCCGCGTGATTGCAGTGACCGGCTCGGTCGGCAAGACCACCGTCAAGGAGATGCTGCGCACCGCGCTGTCGTCACAAGGCAGGACCCATGCCGCCGAGGCCAGTTTCAACAACCATTGGGGTGTGCCGGTCACGCTGGCGCGCATGCCCGCCGACACCGAATACGCGATCATCGAGATCGGGATGAACCATCCCGGCGAGATCGCGCCGCTCGCCCGCCTCGCGCGGCCGCACGTGGCCGTGGTCACGACGGTCGCTCCCGCCCATCTGGAGGCCTTCGGCGTGATCGAGGGCATCGCGCAGGAGAAGGCCTCGATCTACGAGGGCTTGAGCGAGGGCGGTATCGCGCTGGCCCATGCCGACGTGGACACGGCCGGTATTCTCTTCGACAAGGCAATGGCTTGCGGGGCGAAGCTCATACGCTTCGGTGCGGCCGAGGCGGTCGAGGCGCGCCTGGTCGAGGCGCAGGTATCGGACAGCGCGACGGTCATCCGCGCCGAGAGCCTTGGCCAGGAGCGTCTCTTCCGCATCGGCGCGCCGGGCCGCCACTACGCGATGAACGCGCTGATCGCGCTGACGGCGGCCGAGGCTGCGGGCGCGGACCCGACCGAGGCGGCGCTGGCCTTGTCGGGCTGGACGCCTTTCGACGGGCGCGGAACGCGCGAACGGATCGTGCTGAGCGAGACCGACGAGCTTGCCGTCGAGATGATCGACGATGCGTTCAATGCCAATCCCGCCTCGATGGCGGCCTCCCTCGAGGTGCTGGCCGCCACCGAACCCCGGGGGCGGGGGCGACGCATCGCGGTGCTCGGGGACATGCTGGAGCTCGGGCCGACCGGCCCCGCGCTCCATGCCGCCATCGCCGATCATCCCGCGATGGCGCGCATCGCGGCCGTTCACACGGTGGGCCCGCTGATGACGCATCTGCACGCTGCCCTGCCCGGGGCAATCCGGGGCCTCCACACCGAAACCGCCGACGGGATGATCCCGGCGCTCATCGCCACGCTCGTGCCGGGGGATGTGTTGCTCATAAAGGGCTCGAAGGGGATCAAGGTCGCCCGCGTGGTTGACGCCTTGCGCAAACTGGGGCAAGCGGCTGCGGAGCACAGGCGAGGGCCCCGCTAGATGTTGTATTGGCTGAGTGAACTGTCGGATGGCGGGGATGTCTTCAACCTGTTTCGCTACATCACGTTCCGGGCAGGCGCCGCCTTTTTCACGGCGCTGATCTTCGGCTTCATCTTCGGTCAGCCCCTGATCAACGCGCTGCGCCGCAAATATGCAGCGGGCCAGCCGATCCGCGAGGATGGCCCGGCCCATCACATCGCCACCAAGGCGGGAACGCCGACGATGGGCGGCCTGCTGATCCTGGCGGCGCTGACGCTCTCGACGCTGCTCTGGGCGCGGCTCGACAACCCCTATGTCTGGATCGTGCTTGGCACGACGGTCGCCTTCGGCGTCCTGGGCTTCGCCGACGACTGGGCCAAGGTCAGCCGCAACACCTCCAAGGGCGTTCCTGGGCGGGTGCGCCTCCTGATCGGGTTCGCGATCGCGGGGGTTGCGTCGGCGGCGGCGGTCTGGGCGCACCCCGACGAGTTGTCGGCCCAGCTGGCCGTGCCCGTCTTCAAGGACGTTCTGTTCAACATGGGATGGCTCTTCATCCCCTTCGCGATGTTCGTGATCGTGGGATCGGCCAATGCCGTGAACCTGACCGACGGGCTTGACGGCCTGGCGATCATGCCGGTGATGATCGCGGCCGGGACGCTGGGCGTGATCGCCTATGCCGTCGGGCGCGTGGACTTCACCGAGTATCTCGAGGTGCATTACGTGCCGGGCACCGGCGAGCTGCTGATCTTCACCGCCGGGCTGATCGGCGGCGGGCTCGGCTTCCTGTGGTACAACGCGCCCCCCGCGGCCGTCTTCATGGGCGACACCGGGTCGCTGGCGCTGGGCGGCGCGCTGGGCGCGATCGCGGTCACCACGAAGCACGAGATCGTGCTGGCCATCGTCGGCGGGCTCTTCGTGGCCGAGGCGGTCAGCGTGATCGTGCAGGTCGCCTATTTCAAGGCGACCGGCAAGCGCGTCTTCCTCATGGCGCCGATCCATCACCATTTCGAGAAGAAGGGCTGGGCCGAACCGCAGGTCGTGATCCGTTTCTGGATCATCTCGCTGATCCTCGCGCTGATCGGTCTCGCCACGCTGAAGCTGAGATGACGGGCCGCCCGCAGAGACCCACGGCCCTCGTCACGGGCGGAAACCGCGGCATCGGGCGGGCCATCGCCGAGGGGCTGGTCGGCCTCGGGCATCGTGTCGTCATCGGTGTGCGCGACCTCGAGGCGGGCCGGGCGGCGGCCGAGGAGATCGGTGCCCAAGCCGTGCGGCTCGACGTGGCACGGCTCGACGGGCTCGCGGCCTCGGTCGAGAAGATCGGCGGCGTGGACGTGCTGGTGAACAACGCGGGCGTGCTGATCGACACCAACATGCTGGAGGACCCGGGGGCCTTCCACATGTCCATCGACGTGATGTTCCGTGGCCCTTACGAGCTGATCCGTGCCGTCACGCCGCACATGCGGGCGCAGGGCTGGGGGCGGATCGTCAACGTCTCCTCGGGATGGGGCAGTTTCGGCGAGGGGCTGGAGGGGCCGGGTGCCTATGGCGTGGCGAAGGCGGCGCTCAATGCGCTGACCAAGGCGCTGGTGCGCGACCTGCCGCCCGGCGTGAAGATCAACGCGGTGGACCCGGGCTGGGTCAGGACGCGGATGGGCGGCGAGGGCGCGACACGCAGTCCCGAAGAGGGGGCCGACACGGCGCTCTGGCTCGCTGATCTGCCGGAGGACGGGCCGACGGGGCGGTTCTTTCGCGACGGGCTGTCGGTGCGCTGGTAGAGGTCTTGCGCCGCCGTCGTCGCGCCGAGGGCGCGCCCGGGCGTCGTGCCGAAGGCGCGCCCAGGAATGGTGCCGAAGGCGCGCCCCGGAGTGGTGCCGAAGGCGCGCCCGGGCGTGGCGGC